>DAORTX010000008.1:0-26513 GCA_035432885.1 Usitatibacteraceae bacterium | reverse complement strand
CCGGCCTTCTAAGCCGGGGGTAACAGGTTCGAATCCTGTCGGGCGTGCCAGTTTTGTTTCGGTTTATGGTGGCTGTAGCTCAGCGGTAGAGTCCTGGATTGTGATTCCAGTTGTCGTGGGTTCGAATCCCATCAGCCACCCCACCCTTTGCGCGGTCCGGGCGAACGGCGCCCGGGCGAAGGCGGGATTCCCCGGACCGACCCGGGGACAGGAGGCGCCATGATCGTCGTCATCCGGGCAGCGTCCCTCGCGATTTCCTGCTGCCTTCTCGTCGCCACGCCGGCGACCGGCGCGAGCACCGCAGACGGTCTCGTGCGGGTTACGGCGCCCGGGATCGACGAGGCGTTCCTGTGGCCGGGAGCCGATTTTCGGCCTTACGCCAAGGTTCTCCTGAAGGGCGTGGCGGTGGCGTTCGAGAAGAACTGGCTGCGCGACGCAAACCGTCGCGGTGCGACGCTCTCGGGCCGCGTGACGCACGAGAACGCGGAGCGCACCCTCGAGTCGGCCCGGGCCGGATTCGATGATGCTTGGGCGGCGTCGTTCCGGTCGGCGGGTTACGGGGTCGTCGAGATTCCGGGCGATGATGTGATCCTGGTTTCCCCCACCGTGGTGGACCTCGTGGTCAACGCCCCCGAGCGTTCCACCTCGGGCATCGAGCGCGACTACCTGATGCAGGCAGGCGAGGCCACGCTGGACGTGGAACTGCGCGATTCCGCGACGGGCAGGCTGCTGGCCCGGTTTCGCGACCGTCGGCCGACGATGAAGAGCCCGACGCCGAGACGTGCCGATGCGGCATTCACCAACCGGGCGTTCGAGCGGCTGTTCGGGCACTGGGCGGCGATGGCGGTGCGCGAACTGTCGGCGCTCAGGGCGCTTTCGCCACCGGTCGCCCCTCCCGGAGCCGATCGCGATTGAGTCCCGCGCCCGGGAAACCCGGGCCTGCAAGGAAAAGGCGGGCCGGTTCAGCCCTTGCGGCGATTTCGCACCAGCCAGGCGTCCACGAGCGCAACGGTTTCGTCGACCGCGGCATTTCGCATGCCGACCTGGGCCGCCACGGACTGCACGAGCCGGTCGACCCGCTCGATGTACTGGGCACCCGCGGCAAGCGCGCGCGCGGCCGAGGACGGACTGCCCAGGGATAGCGCCGCATCGGCATACTTCTCGAACGGCACGAGATCGGCTTCGCTGGCGCCCAGCCTCACGCAGAGCTGGACGACCCACTGGTAGACCGCCCGCGAAGCCTCGAGATCGCCGTGGACCGCCTCCTTGATCGGGCGCACGGTTTCGGCCAGGACGCAGCGATAGTTTCCCGCGAGCAGCATCGCCCACTTCGCCAGCGGAACGAAAACCGACTCGTGCACCTTCAGCTTCACGGGCAGTTCGATCTTCTCGCCACCCGAAGCGTATCGCGCGGCCTCGATGTCGGAAGCGAGCTCGCGCAGGAGCGCCGTGTGCTCCGGCGCCTCGAACCGCGCGGCCTTGAAGTTGGTCGGCAACCGGACCTGCAGCACGTTGACCGCCTCCTCGGGCGGGCGAAAGGCCTGGGGGTCGGGACTGCACAGGGTCATCGACCGTGGATCGAAATTCGCCCACACGGTGGCATCGGTGTAACAGTCGACGCAGCCGTTCGCATCGATGCCGGGGATGCGCTTCAGGTAGGGCATCGGCGGCATGTTCATGATCGACATGCAAGGCAGCCGGGACTTGGCGACCGCATCGAGGAGCTCTCGCACTCCCGGCGAGCGGTACTGCGGCTCCTGCATCGCGAGCGCGACCATGTCGTATGCCGCGGGGTCGACCGACGAGGGTACGGCGGCGTCGAGCCTTCCGGGAAGGTCGCGCGAGTTCACCTCGACCATTGCTTCCCGGCCCTTCACGGGCATGCGCACGATCGCGCCGCTTGCGTTGATGAGATCGGCTTCCGCCGGCAGGCAAACGAGCCTCGCGTCGTGCCCCGCGAGCGCGAGCTTCACGCCCAGGAGCGAACCGTACGAGGCACCCAGGATCAGGATTTTTCGAACAGGCATGGCAGTCCTCCTCCGCTTGTCCCGGCGTCCAAGGCAAGCGACGTCACGGGAAATCCGGCGTCGCAATTGAACGCCGGTCTCATGAGGACATGGTAGGCCGAGCCTGCCGTGGCGGTGACCGATCGCCGGATGAAACCGCTGTTACCTTGCCGCCTCGAATGAGGCGCCGGATCGGCTCAGGACGGCCTGCGGATGAGTCGCTGCCGCTCGCGCTCCCAGTCGCGGTCCTTCTGGGCCGCCCGCTTGTCGTGCTGCTTTTTCCCCTTGGCCAGCCCGATCTCCAGCTTGATGCGTCCCTTGGCGAAATGGAGGTTGACCGGCACGAGCGTGTAGCCGGAACGCTCGACCTTCCCGATGAGCCGCGCGAGCTCGGCGGCGTGGAGCAGGAGCTTTCGCGTCCGGGTGGGATCGGGATTCACGTGGGTCGAGGCTGTCGGCAGGGCGCTCACATGCATGCCGATGACGAACGCCTCGGCGCCCCGCACGATCACATAGGCCTCCTTCAACTGCGCACGACCCGCGCGGATCGACTTCACCTCCCAGCCCTCGAGCACGAGCCCGGCCTCGAAGCGCTCTTCGATGAAGTAGTCGTGAAAGGCCTTGCGGTTCTCGGCGATGCTCATGGCGGGGACGCGGCGGTTGCGGAGGGCGGAACGCAATTTGCGCGCGCTGAGGTTCGCATTCTACCGGGGGTGCGCCGTAAAATGCCGGTCCCATGCCCATCGTCACCCGAAACGTCATCGTCGACCGTCCCGCAGACGCCATGTTCGTCCTCGTGGACCGAGTCGAGGACTATCCCCGGTTCCTGCCCTGGTGCAGCGGTGTCGAGGTCTTCGAGCGCACCTCCACGCTGACCCATGCCCGGATAGACATCGACTTCCACGGCATCCGCATGCACGTCGCCACGCGCAACCGCAACGAGCGCCCGGAGTGGATCCATCTCGAGCTCGCCGACGGTCCGTTCGAGCGCCTCGCCGGGCACTGGCACATTCGCGCGCTGGGCGAGGAGGGCTGCGCCATCGAGTTCTCGATCGACTACGCCTTCTCGAGCCGCGCGCTGGAAAGACTGATGGGGCCGGTCTTCGGCCAGTTCATGGAGACGATCGTCGATCGCTTCGTCGAGCGTGCCGCGGTGATTGCGAAATCCGGCCCTGGCCAGCCGGCCGTGGGGGGCGGCTGATGCGAGTCCAGGTGGTCGTGGCCGGCTCGGACGTCCAGGACCTTTGCGAGGTCGAACTCGAGGAAGGCGCGAGCATCGAGCAGGCGCTCGCGGCGGCGCGCGTGCGCGAGCGCCACCCCGGCCTTGCGCTGGATCGGGTGGGCGTCTGGGGAAAGCGCCGCCCCCTGACCAGCGGTCTTCGGGACGGGGACAGGGTCGAGGTTTATCGACCGCTTCGCGCCGATGCGAAGGCCATTCGCCGGACCCGGGCCGGCCTCAGGCCTTCGACTCGATCTCGAACCGGACCCTGATCCAGTCGGCGCCCTTCTTCGCGATGCGATTGAGGCGGATGCGATAGGCGGCCCCGCCGGCGAGAAGATGGTAGGGCATCGTCGCGGAATAGTCGGTGGTCCGGATCGCGATGGAATCGAGTCTTCCCGACGGGTCGAGCCCCGGCAGGTAGAGCGCCTCGATTCCGGATCCGCCCCCGACGGGGTCGAGCACGGCCCGGATGGGGTGGTACGAAAGCACCTCGACGCCGGCGAGCATCTCGCCGCGCACGCGGTTCGCGAGCTTCCTCACGACGCTGCCCAGGATCCAGCCGCCCGTTACCTGGTCGCGCAGTCCGATGACGCCGTTCAGGAGCACCGTGTCGGCGGAGGCCTTGTCCACGAGAAGGCCGTAGCCTTTCGAGCTGAGATCCTTCACGCGCCAGGTCTGGATGTCGGGATCGACCGTGGCGGCGGGCAGGGGCGCTGCCTCGATCGACGTGAGCGAAAGTCCCGAAGGACTGATCTCCACCATCTCGGTCGCCGGCGACGACACCGGCTGGGCCAGGGTCGGGGGCGTGAACTGGGGACCCGGGCGGATCTTCGCGAGTACGAAATCCATCCCCACCACGACGTCGATCTCGCGATTCTCGAAGGTCGTTCGCTCCTCGATCCGGTTCTCGGCGCCGGCGATCATCGATTGGTAGAGACGCTCGACGGTCGCGAGGAGGGCCACGTGTTCCTCCACCGGGAAGATCGCGCCGGCGCCGTAGCCGGCGTAGAGCCTGCCATGGCGCAGGCCCGCCTGGATGTCCTCCAGCTGCGCCTTCAGTCCGTCGGCGCGAACGTAGCGAATGGTGTCGCCGTGGCTGTCCTTCCTCATCAGGCGAAGGCCGCGGTCGGAGGCGAGATCCACGAAGTACAGATGCGAGCGCGACGAGTAGTCGGCATCGAGGCTGTATTCCCCGCACCACCACGAGAACCAGCCATCGGCGATTTCCACCTGCGAGCGCGTGAGCTGGCCCGCGTTCACGAGATCCAGGACGAGCGTGCGCAGGTACAGCGATTGCACCGAGGGCCTGAATTTCGGCTGCGAGGCGTGCAGCACGAAGGGCGTCTGCGAGTAAGCCTCGGCCTCCGCCAGCCCGTAGAGCGCGTGCAGCTGCTTCCACGGCACGCTTCGTCCCGGCTCGCCGAGAAAGCAGCTCCACTTCACGAAGCCGTGGATGGCGTTCAGGGCGAGTCCCGTCACGCGATGGCGCAGTTCCGTGTTCGCCGGGTCCGCGCCCCACTCGTCGCGGTGGCGAAGGAATCGCTGGAACCCGTTTGCCGACTCCAGGCAGATTCTCTGGACCGTGAGGGCGAAATCGCGCTCGGCCTCACCGACCGAGGCGGGTCCGCGCAGGTACTCGATCTGGTCGTAGAGGAGCAGAGTCTGGAAGTGCTCCTCGATCTCGATCAGCTTCGCCAGGCGCTCGATCGAGAACGGCGGTTCGTTCCTGCCCAGCTCGCGAATCGCGGCCAGGAAAAGCGCGCGTGCCCCGGACTCGCGAACCGTCTTCGCGGCGAGCACGCGGCCGAGATCGACGGGGAAGGCGGGCTTGGCTTCGCTCGGCATGTTCAGGGTTCAGGCGACGTTGAACGTCTCGATGCTCTTCAGGGCCGGCATCGGGTTGGCGACGAGATCGGATTCGGCCACGCCCGCGTCCGCGAGCAGGCCCGCGCGCAAGCTCGCCGCCAGCGCGACGGTCGTGAAGTCCATCGGGGCGTTGAGCCAGTTTTCGGCGAGCGGATCGAACGTGACCGGTTGCGCACCCTTCGGCGCCGGCATGGCGACGGTCTCGAGGCTGTTGAACGGCCTGTCCTGGAAGATCGGATTCTTCGGGTCGATCTCGCGGCCGATGTGCTGGACCTTCAGCCAGTTCTGGCTCTCGCCGTGGTGCTCCTGGAAGCGGCTGGCGAGGTCCGCGAAGGGCCCCGCGAGGCGCTCGAGTCGGAAGATCTCGAAGAGCGCGAGCCACGGCTTCAGGTTGGACGGGTTCTCCTCGACGGCGAAGTGCAGCAGCTCGATGGCGCGCGCAATCGCCCCGTCTTCATAGAAGAGCCTTGCCGCTTTCACCACGGAGTCCTGCTCCGCGGGGGAGATCGTTCCTGTGGCGATCTCTGGAAACCGCTCCTCGATGTAGCGGCGGCGCAGCGCGGCCGGATCGCCGGCCGGCACGTCGGTCGCGAGGTTCGCGTCGGAATCGGCGACGAAGCGATGCTCGCGGCCCGTTTCCGGAGTGGGTTCCCGATCGAGGTCCTCGGCGCCGCCGCGCATCATGGCGTCCGCCTCGTCGAGCGCCGACGCGTGCGCCGGGGAGGGGGAGGCAACCGGGTGTTCGCGCGTGCCGCGTGAGCGTGATGTCACCCGCCAGAGGAGGGCCGCGATGAGCGTGGCCACCGCGGCAAGGGCGCCCAGGAGCCACGGCGTCGGCACGTCTTGCCAAGGTGGGGCATCGGGCCCGGCAGGCAACGTGGGGGAGGGCGTCGCGGGGGAAGGCGGCTTCGGAGGGGGCAGCGCGGAGGAAGGCGCCGCAGGGGACGGCGGTTCGAGTGATGCCGCCGCCGGGCGCGACGCAGGCAAAGGCGACTCAACGGGAGATGTGATCGCCGCCGGCGAGGGGCTCGCCGGGAGCGCGGCGATCTTCTCGGGTTCGGCCGGCTTTTCCGCCATGGGCGCTGGGGCCGGCGCCGGTGGCGAATCCGGTGCTTTCGCGACGATCGGCGCCGATCGGGCCGAACCGGCGGTCGCCGCGGGAAAGTTCGCCGGAAGCGCGGAGAGCTTCAACTGGAGTTCGGCAACCCGGCCCTCGAGCTGCTTCAGGCTGTTGCGCATGGACAGCAGCGCCGCGACCTGGTCATCGGCATCGAGAACGAGCAGGCGCTCGCGAAGCTGGGATCGCTTGCGGTCGTCGATTCCCCGGCTGCGGCTGAGGTCGACCTCCGAGGAGGACAAGCGCAGCACGAACCTGCCGTCGCCGGGCTGGGCGGTCGAGGTGGTCGCCGGAGGTGGTTTCGGAACGCTCGCCGGAGTTGGCGGCTTGTCCGGTTCCGGCGCCGAGACCGGGCGAGGCGTCTCCCCCTTCAGGTCCCCGGGCGCCTTCGCCCCGGCCGGATTCGCAGGAACGGTTGGCGCAGGGGTCCGGGCCGATCGGCGCGCCGGCGGGGCTGGCCCAGCGCTGGTCCCGGTCGCCGACGCCGGTGCCGGGGTCGTGCTGGAGGCGCCGGGCGATGCCGCGAGGCTCGTCGCGAAGCGGCGCAGGTCCGGAAGCACGATCGAGATGCCGGAAGGAAAAGGCTGGTCGGGAGGCAGGCCGGATACCGCGGGATTCGCGTCGCGAAGCGCCCGCAGGTAGGCCTCGCGCGCGGCGGGGCTATCGGGGTAGATCGCCGAGGCGAGCACGGAAAGCGTGTCGCCGGGCAGGGACCGGAAAGCCGGCGGCGAACGCGCGAGTCGTGGATCGAGCAGGATCGCGTATTGGCGCGAGGCCGCGTCGCGACCGTCGCAGGAAGCCTCCAGGCGAAGCTGCAGGGCCGGCTCGTTGACGGGCGCGCGCGTGCGGATGCGCAGGCGCCACGCCCTTCCATCGGGTTCGACGGCGAACGTCGCGCGTGAAATCTGGGGAAGCCCGGCTGCGCGGGCTTGGCCGAGCTTGAAGCAGTCGGCGCGGGGAATCGCATCGGGGGCGGTCTCGAGCGCGACCGTCGCGTTCAGGGGCTCGCCCAGCGACGAATCCACCGTCAGCTCGCCAAGCCCCATGGCCTGCACCGGCGCCGTGGCGCCGACGAGCAGGCAGGCGGAGATCCACCGGAAGGCGGGGCATGCGTGCGCCGTCATGGGGTTCGTGTCGCCTCTGGAGGGCGTCTACCCTGCCATGGCTTCAGGGGGATTTGCAGGACTCGTCGACGGCCTTCTGCGCCTTCACGCGTTCCGCCTCGATCTGCTTGTCGTCAAGCAGGACGCGCTCGCCCTTCTCGTCGTAAGTGGCGATCCGGCCGCCGTCGGTCACCGTGCGCAGGTAGGCCTTCGCGCGGTTGCAGTTCTCTTCCTCGAGCTGGGCCTTCTTCTCGACGTTCTCGGCGACCTTCGCCTTCTCCTTCGCCTCGAGGCGGCTCTTCTCGAGTTCCTTGTCGCGCTCGACCGAGGAAGTCCGCGGCGGCGCGGGTTGTCCCGTGCCGATGTTCAGCTGTTTGGATTCCTGGGCGGGCGGGGGCTGGTCGGAGTAGGTGACACGGCCATCCTTGTCGACCCACTTGTAGAGTTGCGCGAGCGCCCCCGTGGAAACGGAGAGGGCGATGGCGAGAACCAGGATTCGTTTCATGGCGGACTCCTTGTCGCGTTCTGCTTCACGGCCGGGAAGGCCAGTTGTTCGAGACCGAGCTGCGCGAGCTCGCTTGCGCGCCTTGCCAGCCGGCTTGCGCCGGCGAAATCGCCTGCCGCAATCGACGCCCGGGCTCCCACCAGGGATTCCCACGCCTTCGCCCACAGCGCGCGGCGCGCCCGGGCGCGCTGGATGTCCGTTTCGGCCTGCGCGACAAGCGCGCGGGCCTCTTCGGCGAGCGCCCGCGGATCGGCGGCGGGTTTTTCCTCGGCGACCCCCGTGGCTGGGGGCGCCGCGATCGTCCCACCCGGCACCGGATCGGCCGTCGCACAAGCCGCAAGCGTCCCTACCATCGCCGCCGTCGCCAGCCCTCGTGAAGCGCTGCCCCAAATCCGTGATCTTTCAAGCATTTACGGAACCTTACCGAGAATTCACCGCAGCGTCAATGAAGGGCATCCCGGAAGGCCGAGATTGTTGGGAGCGCGACCGCCCCGGTATAATTTCCTTTTGTAGAGAGGCCGAAAGCATGCGGGTCATCCAGAAAGCGCTCACATTCGACGACGTCCTCCTCGTTCCCGCCCACTCGACCGTACTCCCCCGCGAAGTCAGCCTCACCACCCGCCTCACGGGGTCGATCCCGCTCAACATTCCGCTGCTGTCGGCGGCCATGGACACGGTGACGGAATCGCGCCTGGCCATTGCCCTCGCCCAGGAAGGCGGCATCGGCATCGTGCACAAGAACATGACGCCGCCGGCGCAAGCCGACGAGGTGGCGAAGGTGAAGCGCTTCGAGAGCGGGGTGGTGAAGGACCCGATCACCGTCACCCCGAAGATGTCGGTCCGCGACGTCTTCGAGATCACCCGGAAGCACCGCATCTCGGGGCTGCCGGTGCTCGACCGGGGCCGTGTCGTCGGCATCGTCACGAACCGCGACCTTCGCTTCGAGACGAACCTCGACCAGCCGGTGAAGAACATCATGACGCCGCGCGGCAAGCTCGTGACGGTGAAGGAGGGGGCCAGCCTGGAAGAGGCCAAGGCGCTCATGCACCGCCACCGCCTCGAGCGCGTCCTGGTGATCAACGACGACTGGCAGCTGTGCGGACTGATGACGGTGAAGGACATTCTCAAGTCCTCGGAGCACCCGAACGCGAGCAAGGACCTGCAGGGAAGGCTGCGCGTCGGCGCGGCGGTCGGCGTGGGCGAGGGAACCGAGGAGCGCGTCGAGAGGCTGGCCGAGGCCGGCGTCGACGTGATCGTGGTGGACACGGCGCACGGCCATTCCCAGGGCGTGCTCGACCGCGTGAAGTGGGTGAAGCGCAAGTATCCGGACATCCAGGTGGTCGGCGGCAACATCGCCACCCGCGAGGGAGCGAAGGCGCTGGTCGACCACGGGGCCGATGGCGTGAAGGTGGGAATCGGCCCCGGCTCGATCTGCACGACGCGCATCGTGGCCGGCGTCGGCGTGCCGCAGATCACGGCCATCCAGAACGTGGCGGCCGCGCTCGAGGGAACGGGCGTCCCGTGCATCGCCGACGGCGGCATCCGGTTCTCCGGCGACGTGGCCAAGGCGATCGCAGCGGGCGCCTCGAGCGTGATGCTGGGCAGCCTCTTCGCGGGCACCGAGGAAGCGCCCGGGGAGATCGAGCTCTACCAGGGTCGCTCCTACAAGTCGTACCGCGGCATGGGCTCGCTCGCGGCGATGCAGAAAGGCTCGAGCGACCGCTATTTCCAGGAAGGCGACGGGGACGCGGACAAGCTCGTGCCGGAAGGCGTCGAGGGCCGCCTGCCCTACAAGGGTCCGGTGACCGCCATCGTCCACCAGCTGATGGGCGGCTTGCGCGCGAGCATGGGCTATACCGGGTGCCGGTCCATCGAGGAAATGCGCTCCCGGGCCGAGTTCGTCGAGATCACCTCGGCGGGCATGCGCGAATCCCACGTCCACGACGTGAAGATCACGAAGGAAGCGCCCAATTACCAGATCGACTGACCGGCGCGTGGCGAACGCGCCGGCCGGCCGTCGCCCCGCGACGGCGTGCACGGACCGGAAAACCGACATGGACAAGATCCTCATCCTCGACTTCGGCTCGCAGGTGACGCAGCTCATCGCCCGGCGCATCCGGGAAGCCGGCGTGTACTGCGAACTCCACGAGCACGACGTGGACGAGCGCTTCATCCGCGAGTTCTCGCCCCGGGGGATCATCCTCTCCGGCAGCCACGCCTCCGTGACCGAGGGCGCCCCGCCCGCCGCGGATCCTTACGTGTTCCGCGCGGGCGTGCCCGTGCTCGGCATCTGCTACGGCATGCAGACCATGGCCGCGCAGCTGGGCGGCGAGGTGGAGACGGGAAAGGTGCGCGAGTTCGGCTACGCCGAGGTGCGCGCGAGGGGCCACTCGAAGCTCCTCGACGGCATCCAGGATCGCGCCAACGGCCAAGGCCACGGGCTCCTCGACGTGTGGATGAGCCACGGCGACAAGGTCACGAGACTGCCGCCCGGCTTCGACGTGATGGCCTCCAACGAGACCTGCCCGGTCGCCGGCATGTTCGACGAGGCGCGGCGCTTCTATGCCGTGCAGTTCCACCCCGAAGTCACGCACACCACGCAGGGCCGGGCGATCTACTCGCGATTCGTGCACGAGATCTGCGGCTGCGACCGGAACTGGAACATGCCCGAATTCGCGCCGCAGGCGATCGCGAGGATCCGGGAGCAGGTGGGCAGCGAGGAGGTGATCCTGGGGCTTTCGGGCGGCGTCGACTCCGCCGTCGCTGCCGCCTTGATCCACAAGGCGATCGGCGACCAGCTCACCTGCATCTTCGTGGACACGGGGCTGCTTCGCCTGGATGAAGGCGACCAGGTGATGGACACTTTCGCGCAGCACATGGGCGTGAAGGTCGACCGCGTGAACGCCGCGCCCGAATTTTTCCGGGAACTGGCCGGCGTGGCCGACCCGGAGCAGAAGCGGCGCGTCATCGGCCGCCTGTTCGTGGAGGCGTTCCAGCACGAGGCGAAGTCGCTCCCGAAGGCCAAGTGGCTTGCGCAGGGCACGATCTATCCCGACGTGATCGAAAGCGCCGGCGCCAAGACCAAGAAGGCCGTCACCATCAAGTCGCACCACAACGTGGGCGGGCTGCCCGAATCGCTGCACCTGAAGCTCCTGGAGCCCTTGCGGGAGCTTTTCAAGGACGAGGTGCGCGCCCTGGGCCTCGAGCTGGGCCTGCCGCGCTCGATGGTGTTTCGCCACCCGTTTCCCGGGCCGGGCCTGGGGGTGCGCATCCTGGGCGAAGTGAAGGCGGAGTACGCGGCCCTCCTGCAACGCGCCGACGCGATCTTCATCGAGGAACTCCGCAACACGAAAGCGCCGGACGGCACGCCCTGGTACGACAAGGTCGCGCAGGCGTTCGCGGTCTTCCTGCCGGTGCGAAGCGTGGGCGTCATGGGCGACGGGCGCACCTACGATTTCGTGGTCGCGCTGCGGGCGGTGGAGACCACCGACTTCATGACCGCGCACTGGGCGCACCTGCCCTACGAGCTGCTGGGCCGCGTCTCCAACCGCATCATCAACGAGGTGCGCGGCATCAACCGCGTGACCTACGACATTTCGTCGAAGCCGCCGGCCACGATCGAGTGGGAATAGCGCGGCCGCGGGAGCGGGGCTTGCCACGCGGACGCCCCGGCCTGTAAGATAGTAACAAGTTACTTACTTACAGGGGTCCCGCCCGTGGCAAGCGTCGTCGACAGGAAGACCGCCCCCGCGCCCACGCGCACCCGGTCGAGTTCGCCGCAGCGCCGACGCGAGGTCGTGGCGGCGGTGGTCGAACTCGCGCGCGACTGCGGCCCGGAGGCCATCACCACGCAGGCGATCGCCGATCGCATCGGCGTCACCCACGGCGCGCTGTTCCGCCACTTCCCCGACAAGCGCGCGATGTGGTCCGCGGTTTTCGACTGGGTCGAGGAGCGCCTGGGCGTCGTGGTCGACGAGGCCTTTCGCGGCGGCGGCGATCCCCTCGAAATCCTCGAGCGGGTCTTTCTCGCCCACGTGCGGTTCGTGTCCAGCCACCCGGGAGTGCCCCGCATCCTGTTCCACGAACTGCAGCGTCCGGCGGATTCCGATTTCCGCGATCGCGTGAGGAAGACCGTGCGCGGCTACCGCAAGCGTCTCGGCGAGCTTCTCGCGCAGGCCAAGCGCTCCGGGGTGCTGCCGGCGTCGCTCGACGAGGAGGCGGCGGCGGTCCTTTTCCTGGGCACCGTGCAGGGGCTCGCGGTGCAATCGACCTTGTTTCGCGGCGAGGCGGGCATGAATGCCGCCGCGCGGCGGCTCTTTCCACTACTGCTCGACGGTTTTCGGGGGCCAGGGCGATGAAACTCAAACTTCCTCAAGGGCGGTCTCTCGCGGTCGGCGCGCTGGCCCTCGCCATTCTCCTGGGACTCGCGTGGGTGATCGCCTCGCAGGGACCGCTGGCCAGGGTGCAGGTCACCGTCGCGGAGGCGACATCGCGGACGCTCCGTCCGTCGCTCTACGGCATCGGCACGGTCGAGGCGCGACGCACCTACGGCATCGGCCCCACGGCGGCGGGACGCGTCTTGCGCGTGCTCGTCGACCAGGGCGACCGCGTGAAGGCGGGGCAACTGCTGGCGGAGATGGATCCCGTGGATCTCGACGAGCGACTGGTTTCGACCCGGGCGGCGGCGGAGCGGGCGGCGCACAGCGCGCTCGCCGCACAGTCGGCGCTCGTGGAGGCCGAGAGCCGGTCCCGCGTCGCGCAATCGAATGCGGAACGCTATGCGGAACTGCGCCGCACGAAATTCGTGAGCCAGGAAGCCGCCGATGCGCGGCGCCACGAGGCGAATGCCGCCATCGCCGCCCGCAATGGGGCCGAGTCGGCGCTCGCCGCCGCGCGGGACGAGACGCATCGGGCGCAGGCCGATCATGCCGGCGCCGTCCGGTCGCGCGCCCACCTGCGTCTGGCGAGTCCGGTCGACGGCGTCGTCGCCGCGCGGCTCGCCGAGCCGGGGTCCACGCTGGTGGCGGGCCAGATGATCCTGCAGGTCATCGACCCGGCGAGCCTCTGGGTGCGCGCCCGGATCGACCAGGGTCGGTCGGGTGGCCTTGCCACGGGCCTTTCGGCCGACGTGGTCCTTCGGTCGCGACCCGGGGAAATCGTCGCCGGAAAGGTCGAACGCGTCGACCTGGTGGGCGATGCGGTGACCGAGGAGCGCATTGCCCAGGTGGGGTTCGCGTCGATTCCCGCCGGGGCGAGAATCGGCGACCTCGCGGAGGTCACGCTTCGCCTGGCCGCGGTCGAGTCGGCACTCGCGGTTCCGACCGCGGCGATCAAGCGCGCGGGCGGGCAAGCCGGGGTGTGGATGCTCCAGGGGGGCCGCGCCGCGTTCCGGCCGGTCACCGTGGGCGCCGAGACGCTCGAGGGCTTCGCGCAGGTCGTCTCGGGCCTGAAGGCCGGCGAGGGCGTCATCGTCCACAGCAGCCGGCCGTTGGCCGAAGGCGATCGCGTCGCCGTTTCCGCGAGCCTGGTGCGAGCCGCCCCGTGATCAACCTCGCCGGCCGCGACATCCTGAACGGCTGGGGGAAGTTCGCCTTCACCGGCGTGGGGCTGGGACTGCTCATCGGCGTGACGCTTTCCATGGCGGGCATCTACCGCGGCATGGTCGAGGACGCGACCGTGCTGATCGACGGCAGCGGCGCCGACCTCTGGGTCGTGCAGCAGGGCACGCTCGGACCCTACGCGGAACCGTCGAGCCTTCGTGACGACGTCGTGCGCTCGATCGCGGGCCTGCCGGGCGTGGCCGGGGCGGGAAACGTCGCCTATCTCACGATGCAGGTGAGCCACGGCACCGGCGAGGCACGCGTGATGCTCGTGGGCTTCGAGCACGGCCGGCCCGGGGAACCGGACCACCTCGTGGCGGGGCGGCCGGTGACGCGCGGCCACTATGAGGCGGTGGCCGACGAGAAGTCGGGGCTCAAGGTCGGCGAGCGCGTGCGCATCCGCCGTCACGACTACGAGGTGGTGGGACTCACGCGTCGCATGGTATCGGCGAGCGGGGACCCGATGCTCTTCGTGCCGCTCAAGGACGCGCAGGAGGTGCAGTTCCTCAAGGACAACGACACGCTCGTGAACGAGCGCGCGCGCACGGCCGCCAACCCCGCGTTCAACCGCCCCGGCGTGCCCGGCCTGCTCGAGGCGGTCCAGGCGAGCCAGGCGCAGAGCCGGCAGGTGAACAGCGTCCTGGTGCGACTGGCGCCGGGCGCCGACGCGGACACCGTGGCCGAGAACATCCGCCGCTGGAAGCGGCTCCAGGCCTACACGAAGGCGCAAATGGAGGAGATCCTGGTCGCCAAGCTGATCGCCACCTCCTCACGGCAGATCGCGATGTTCCTGGTGATCCTGTCGGTGGTGAGCGCTGCCATCGTCGCCTTCATCATCTACACGCTCACCGTGAACAAGGTGCGCGAGATCGCGGTGCTCAAGCTGATCGGCGCCACGAACGCCACGATCGGCGGCATGATCCTGCAGCAGGCCCTCGGCCTGGGCCTCATCGGATTCGTCGTCGGGCGGATCGTCGCGGGGCTGTGGGCGCCGATTTTCCCGAAGTACGTGCTGTTGATCCCGGGCGACGCCGCGCGGGGATTCGCCGCGGTGATGGTGATCTGCGCGCTTGCGAGCGTCGTGGCGATCCGCGCGGCGCTCAAGGTCGATCCGGCCGAGGCGATCGGGGGCTAGCCGATGACGGTCGCGATCGACACGCCGGCAATCCGTATCCAGGGCCTGAAGAAGCGCTACGGGGCGGGCGACACCGCGGTCGACGCGCTCAAGGGCGTCGACATGACCGTGGCGCCCGGCGAGGTGGTGGGCCTCATCGGCCCGAGCGGCTCCGGCAAGAGCACGCTGCTCAAGTGCCTGGGTGCGGTGATCGAGCCTACCGCCGGTCGCATGGAGATCTCCGGCGAGGCCATCTACGACGACGGGTGGCAGCTGGACGACCTGCGGGCGCTTCGCCGCGACCGGATCGGGTTCATCTTCCAGGCGCCCTACCTGATCTCCTTTCTCGACGTCACCGACAATGTGGCGCTCCTGCCCATGCTCGCCGGCGCCCGGAACGCCGATGCGCGCGCGCGCGCGCGGGAATTGCTCGACGCCCTCGACGTGGGGCACCGGGCGGCCGCCAGGATCTCGCAGCTGTCCGGTGGCGAGCAGCAGCGCGTGGCGATCGCCCGGGCGCTCGCGAACCGCCCGCCGGTCATCCTCGCCGACGAGCCGACCGCGCCGCTCGACAGCGAACGCGCGCTCACGGTGGTTCGCATCCTGAACGGCATGGCGGCAAAGTTCCAGGCGGCGATCATCGTCGTCACCCACGACGAGAAGATCATCCCGACCTTTCGCCGCCTCTACCATATCCGCGACGGCAAGACCCACGAGGAGCCCGGCGAGGGCCGCGCGCCCTGACGGTTTCGCGCGGTAGCATGACGGACCCCGACGGCTCCGAAGGACGACCTTGACCCGGAAGCTTCCCGCGTCCCCGCCCGCGCCCGGCGAAGGCGACGTGAACACGACGCCGCGCCGCGCCGAATGGCAGGCGCGCGCCCTGGACGCCGGCACCGCATCGCTGCTTGCCCGCGATGCCGCCGTCTTCCTGCACCAGGCGGTCTCCACGCCCTGCCTCGATGCCATCGCCAGGGCCGAGGGCATCTGGATCGAGGACACGGCGGGCCGGCGTTACATGGATTTCCACGGCAACAATGTCCACCACGTGGGCTACGCGCACCCGCGTATCCTCGCCGCGATCAAGCGGCAGCTGGACGACCTGTCCTTCGCGCCGCGGCGCTTCACGTGCGAACCGGCGGTGCTCCTCGCGGAAGCGCTCGCCGCGCGGGCGCCGTTCCCCGGCGGCAAGGTGCTCTTCACCACCGGCGGGTCCGATGCGGTCGAGGTCGCGCTCAAGGTCGCGAGGGCCGCCACCGGGCGCTTCAAGACGATCTCCTTCTGGGACGCCTTCCACGGCGCGGGCTTCGGCGCGGCTTCCGTCGGCGGCGAGTCGCTCTTCCGCTCGGGCCCCGTCGGCCCGCTCCTTCCCGGTGCCGAGCACGTGGCTCCCTTCGCGTGCTATCGCTGCGCCTACGGCTACCGGACGGGCCCGGACGGCGCGGCGCCGGTGGCGACCTGCGCGATCGCTTGCGCGAAGATGGTTCGCTACGTCCTGGAAAGGGAGCGCGACGTCGCGGCCGTCGTCGCGGAGCCCGCGCGCGCCGTGCCCTATCTCGCGCCGCCCGGCTTCTGGCGGGCCGTTCGCGAAGCGTGCGACGAATTCGGCGCGCTGCTCGTCTTCGACGAGATTCCCACGGGCCTCGGCAAGACCGGCCGTTTCTTCGCGAGCGAACACGAGGGTGTCGTGCCCGACATCGTCGTGGTGGGCAAGGCGCTGGGCGGCGGCGTCCTGCCGATCGCGGCCGTGCTGTGCCGCGAAGGTCTGGACGTGGCCGGGGACTACGCGTTCGGCCACTACACCCATGAGAAGAACCCGGTGACGGCCGCCGCGGCGCTGGAGACGCTCGCCATCATCGACGACGAGGACCTCGTGGCCAACGCCCAGCGCGTGGGCGCTCGGGCGCTCGAGCGGATGCAGGGATGGCGCGAGCGCTTCCCCGCCGTCGGCGACGTGCGCGGGCGGGGCCTGCTGCTCGGCGTCGAACTGGTGTCGGATCGCGATTCCCGCGCGCCGGCAAACGACGCGGCGGAGCGGGTCCTCTACCGGGCTCTCGACCGGGGGCTGTCGTTCAAGACCACGATGGGCAATGTCCTCACCCTCACGCCACCGCTCGTGACGACCGCGGCGCAGATGGATCGCGCGCTCGACATCCTCGAGGAGTGCCTGGGGGCGTGACGGTGCGACCGGAGAGGGAAGGCCCGTCACGGGGCGGGAGGACCCGCGGCACGAATCGTTCGCGATGTTCGCGGTGGTGTTCGGGATCGTCCGCGGGCAGAATCGGCGGATGACCACTTTCATGCTCGCGCACTCCATTCGCGCCGCCGTGACCGCGTTCGAGCACGCCGACTGGGCCGGCGTCGATCGCATCTGCCACGGCATCCTCGCCGCGGGCAGCGACGTCTTCGAGGCGCACTACCTGCTCGGCCTGGTGGCCGAACGGGCGGGCAGGGCTCAGGAGTGCGTGGCGCGGCTGGATGCCGCGCTTCGTCTGAACCCGCGTCACCCCGAGGCGAACTTCAACCAGGGCGTGGGCTACGCGAAACTGGGCCGGTTCGCGGAGGCGCTGGCCTGCTACGACCGGGCGATCGAAGCGCGGCCGGCATTCGCCGACGCGCACTTCAATCGCGGCGTGGCGCTTGTCACGCTCGGCCGGCCGGGGGACGCCCTGGCGAGCTACGAGCGGGCGGTCGCCCTGGCTCCCGCGGACGCGCAGGCGCGCCACAACCTGGGGACGACGCTCGTGGAGTTGCAGCGTTTCGAGGAAGCGCTCGTCGCCTTCGAGCAGGCCGTCGCGATCGATCCGCGCTACGCGCGGGCCTTCGGCAGCCGCGGCGTCGCCCTGTGGCGCCTCGGGCGCCTCGCGGAAGCGCTGGAGAGCTGCGAGCGCGCGCTTTCGCTGGACCGAGCCGCGCCGGACGCGTGGATCAACCGCGCGATCGTCCTGCTCGACCTGGACCGCCCGGCCGAAGCCCTGGAGAGCTGCGACCGGGCCCTCGCGCTCGGGCCGGGCGATGCCAACGCCCACTACAACCGCGGCAACGCGTTGCGGGAACTGGGCCGCCTCGACGAGGCCGTCGCGAGCTTCGAGCGCGCGGTCGCCCGCGACCCCCTGCACGCAGCGGCCCACTGGAATCTCGCCGATGGCCTGCTCACGCGCGGACAGTTCGCCCGTGGCTGGGACGAGTACGAGTGGCGCTGGCGGCTCGCGTCGCGGGAACACCTCCGGCGCGAGATCGCCGCCCCGCTCTGGCTGGGGCAGGGCGACCTCGAGGGGCGCACCATCCTCCTGCACAGCGAACTGGGATTCGGCGACACGCTGCAGTTCTGCCGCTACGCGACCGAGGTCGCGCGCCTGGGCGCGAAGGTCGTGCTGGAAGTGCAGGAGCCGCTCGTGTCGCTGCTGGGAACGCTCGAGGGTCCTGCCGAGATCGTGGCGCGGGGCGGGCCGCTGCCGGCGCTGGATGCCCACTGCCCCCTGATGAGCCTGCCGCTCGCGTTCCGCACCGACGTCTCGACCGTGCCCGCCGCGGTTCCCTACTTGCGGGCGGACCCCGCGCGAATGGCCGCGTGGCAGGAGCGCCTCGGATCGGGCACGCGGCCGAGGATCGGCATTGCCTGGAGCGGCAGCGCCGGCCTGCGCAACGACCGGCGAAGCATGGCGTTCGCCCACATGCAGTCCCTACTCGGCCCGGAAGCCGACTGGTTCAGCCTGCAAAAGGAAGTTCGCGAGGACGACGCCACGCTCCTCGCGAAGTGCGCGAGCGTCCGCCACCTGGGCGGCGAGCTCACGGATTTTGCGGAAACCGCGGCGCTCGTGGCATTGATGGACCTCGTGGTGACGGTCGACACCAGCGTCGCCCATGTCGCCGGCGCCCTGGGCAAGCCCGTCTGGATCCTCCTGCCCCACGTGCCGCACGACTGGCGGTGGCTGCGGGATCGCGAAGACAGCCTCTGGTATCCCACCGCGCGGCTCTTCCGGCAGCCGTCGCCGGGAGACTGGGCCGGCGTGATCGGCGCCGTGGCGGCGCGGCTGCGGCGGGATGCGCCGGTGGCCGCGGGGGGGAGCCCCCATGGCAGCCGCTGACGCGGAGTTCATGCGCGAGGCCCTCGCGCTCGCCGCGGCGACGGGCGACTCGGGCGAGGTGCCGGTGGGTGCGGTCGTGGTGAAGGACGGCGAGGTCATCGGGCGCGGCGCCAACCGGCCCATCGGGTCGAAGGATCCCACGGCGCACGCCGAGATCGTCGCGCTTCGCGAGGCGGCGGCGGCGCTCGGCAACTACCGCCTCACCGGCTGCGAGCTCTTCGTGACGCTGGAGCCCTGCGCGATGTGCGTGGGCGCCATGCTCCATGCCCGGCTGGCAAGGGTCGTGTTCGGCGCCGCGGACCCGAAGACGGGCGCCTGCGGCGGCGCCGTCGGCCTGGCTTTCGAGGCCAGGCTCAATCACCAGACCGCGTTCGAGGGCGGGGTGCTGGCCGGCGAGAGCGCCTCGCTCCTGAAGCGATTCTTCGCCGAGCGCCGCTAGCCCGTCGGGGCGGGCGCCGGGGTGTAAAATTTCAGGCTCCATCCGGCAAGACCGCGAATGTCGCCTCCCCGTTTCGTCCACCTGCGCCTGCACACGGAGTATTCGATCGTGGACGGCATGGCGCGCTTGGACCATGCCGTGGCCGCGGCCGCCGCGGACGGCATGCCGGCGCTCGCGATCACCGACGCGGGAAACCTCTTCGGCGCGGTCAAGTTCTTTCGCGCGGCACGCGGATCGGGCGTGCAGCCCGTCATCGGCTGCGACCTCGCGATCACCAACGACAGGAGCCGCGATCACCCGCACCGCATCGCGGTGCTCTGCCGCGACCGAGCCGGGTACCGCGCCCTGTGCGAGCTGATCACGCGCGCCTACGCCGAGAACCAGTGGCGGGGTCTCGCCGAGGTCCGCCGGGAGTGGCTGAAGGGCGCGACCGGGCTGATCGTCCTGTCGGGCGCGGCCGCCGGCGACGTCGGCGCCGCGCTGCTGTCGAACGCGACGGCGCAGGCGGAGTCGCTCGCGCGGGCGTGGGCCGAGGACTTCCCGGGCGCCTACTACCTCGAAGTCCAGCGCGCCGATCCGGCGAGGAGCGAAGCGCACGTGCGGGCCGCCGTCGCGCTCGCGGGCCGGCTGGGCTTGCCGGTCGTCGCCACCCATCCGGTCCAGTTCGTGAAGCCGGAGGATTTCGCCGCGCACGAAGCGCGCGTGTGCATCGCCCAGGGCTACGTGCTGGGCGACTCCCGCAGGCCGCGCAACTTCCGCCCCGCGCAGTACTTCAAGACCCAGGCGGAGATGGGCGAACTCTTCGCCGACCTGCCCGAGGCGCTCGAGAATTCCGTGGAGATCGCGCGGCGCTGCGCCTTCGAGTTCTCGCTCGGCCAGACGCTGCTGCCGGATTTCCCGACGCCCGACGGCCAGTCGATCGGGGACTTCCTGCACGCCGGTGCGTCGCGCGGGCTCGAGGAACATCTCGCCGCGCTCTACCCCGACGAGGCCGCGCGCTCGGCCGAACGGCCGCGCTACCGCGAGCGCCTCGACTACGAGGTGGCGACCATCGTCCAGATGGGATTCCCGGGATACTTCCTGATCGTGGCCGATTTCATCGGCTGGGCCAAGGCGAACGGCGTCCCCGTCGGGCCCGGGCGCGGCTCGGGGGCGGGCTCCCTGGTGGCCTACGCGCTGGGCATCACCGGCCTCGACCCGCTTCGCTACGAGCTGCTCTTCGAGCGCTTCCTCAATCCCGAGCGGGTGTCGATGCCCGACTTCGACATCGACTTCTGCCAGGAGGGGCGCGACCGCGTGATCGAGTACGTGCGCGCCAAGTACGGCGCGCAAAGCGTCTCCCAGATCGCGACCTTCGGCACGATGGCCGCGAAGGCGGTCGTGCGCGATGTCGGACGCGTGCTGGGCATGGGCTTCGGCGAAGTCGACCGGATCGCGAAGCTGATTCCCTTCGAGCTGGGAATCACGCTGGAGAAGGCGATCGAGGCCGAGCCGCAGCTGAAGCAGCTGGTGGCGGAGAACGAGGAAGTCGGCGAGCTGATGCGCCTGGCGAGGGCCCTCGAGGGCCTCACCCGCAACGTCGGCATGCACGCGGGCGGCGTGCTCATCGTGCCGGGCAAGCTCACGGATTTCACGCCGCTTTATTGCGCCGACCGGTCCACGGCTTCGGTGAGCCAGTTCGACAAGGACGACGTCGAGGCGTCCGGGCTCGTGAAGTTCGACTTCCTGGGCCTCACGACGCTCACCCTCATCGCCGAATGCGTGCGCCACATCCACGCCATGGGGCGGCCGGATTTCGACATCCAGGCGATTCCCCTGGACGACGCGGCGGCCTACCGGGTCTTTTCCACCGGCAACACGGTCGCCATCTTCCAGTTCGAATCGCGGGGCATGCGCGATCTCATCATGAAGGCGAAGCCGGACCGGCTGGAGGACCTGATCGCGCTGAATGCGCTCTACCGCCCGGGTCCGATGGAAATGATCCCGGAATTCATCGAGCGCAAGCACGGCCGCAAGCGCTGGGAGTACCTCGATCCGCGCCTGAAGGAAATCCTCGAGCCCACCTATGGCGTCATGACCTACCAGGAACACGTCATGACGATCGCGCAGGTGATCGGCGGCTTCACGCTGGGAAGCGCCGACCTGCTCCGGCGCGCGATGGGCAAGAAGAAGGCCGAGGAGATGGCCCTGCAGCGCGAGATCTTCATGAAGGGCGCGACCGGGGGCGGGCTCGACGCGGCCAAGGCGACGACGCTCTTCAACGAGATGGAGAAGTTCGCGGGCTACGGCTTCAACAAGTCCCATTCCGCGGCCTATGCGCTGATCGCCTACCAGACCGCCTACCTCAAGGCCCATTTCCCGGCCGCGTTCTGCGCGGCCAACCTCTCGGTGGTGATGAACGATACCGACAAGGTCCAGATCCTCTTCGACGACGCGCGGCGAAACGGCCTCGAGGTGGTCCCGCCGGACGTCAATGCGGGCGGCTGCCGTTTCCTGCCGCTCGACGCGAAGCGCGTGCGCTACGGGCTGGGCGCGGTGAAAGGCACGGGCGAGCAGGCGATCGCGAGCCTGGTCGCGGCGAGAGAGGCGGGCGGGCCCTTCCGCGACCTGGGCGATTTCTGCCGCCGGGTCGATCGCCGGGTCGTCAACCGCCGCGCGATGGAAGCGCTCATCAAGGCCGGCGCATTCGACTCGATCGACCGCAACCGGGCCGGCGTCCTGGCTTCCCTGGGCGCGGCGCTCGAACTCGCGGAGAAGGCGGAGCGTTTCGCGCAGCAGACGAGCCTCTTCGGCGGGGCGGAGGAGACCACCGCGGAGGCCTTCGAGCTGATCCGCGTGCCGGAGTGGCCCGAGCGCGAGCGCCTTCTCGCGGAAAAGCAGAGCCTGGGCTTCTACCTGAGCGGCCACCCGTTCAGCGCCTGGCGCGACGAGATCCGCCGCGTGGCGAGGACGCCGCTCGCGAGCCTTCAGCCGGCCGGCGAGCCGCAGATGGCGGCCGGCGTGATCTACGGCGTGACGATGCGCAATTCGCGGCGCGGGCGCATGGCCGTCCTCACCCTGGACGACGGCAGCGCGCGCATCGAGGTCGTGGTCTTCGGGGAACTCTTCCACGAAAAGCGCGCCGTGATCCAGGAGGACCAGGTCGTCGTCGTGCAGGGCCGGGTCTCGCAGGACGATTTCTCGGGCGGCATCCGCTTCACGGCCGACAAGCTGATGGATCTCGCCGAGATCCGCAGCCAGTACGCGAAGGCGATCCGGCTCTCGATCAACGGGCAGGCGGATTCGGCGAGGCTGCGCGAACTGATCGCGCCGCACGCGGGAGGCAAGTGCGCGGTGGCGATCCACTATCGCAACGCCCAGGGCGAATGCGACATCCGCCTTCCCGACGAATACAAGGTAAAGGTGTCGGCGCCGCTGCTGGCCTCGCTCGCGGAGTGGCTGGGCGAGCAGGACGTCGAGGTGGTCTACTAGGAATGCCGGCGGGCGGTCACGCGGTGGGTCGCGCCTCGAAGCCTTCGAAGGTTCCGGCATCGGGGCTCACCTCCACCCGCTCGACCCGCGCCGATGGCGGCCCGCGACGCGACCACGCGACGATCGCGTCGACGGCGGAAGGCGAACCGCAGACCGCGGCTTCCACGGAGCCATCGCGGCGGTTCCTCACCCAGCCGGTGAGGCCAAGCCGCAACGCCTCCCGCTGCATCGCGAAGCGAAAACCCACGCCCTGCACGACGCCGTGGATGCCCAGCCGGCGGCAGACCGGCTCACTCATCGCCGCCCACCCGGCCGCGCCCGCGCTTGGTGACGCCCCGGATCTTCTTCGCGCCGATGCGCCGCTCGCGCGAGGCGCGAGTGGGCTTCGTGGCCAGCCGCTTCTTCGGGACGTGATTGAGCCGGGCGAGCCGCGCGGCCAGTCGCTCGAAGGCGATGTCGCGGTTGCGGTGCTGGGAAGAGGAGTCCTGCGCGATCACGACCACGCCCGAGGGCGGATGCGTCAGGCGCAGCGCCGATTCCGTGCGGTTCACGTGCTGCCCGCCCGGGCCGCTCGCGCGGAAGACGTCGACCTCGACTTCGCGCTCGAGCGTGTCGCGGTCGGTGGCGTACGGTGGCGGCTTGAGCGGTGCTCGTCGTGTGGCCATGGCTTGCAGTTGATGCCCCGGGGATTCCTTGGCTACTGCACTCCCGGCCGATGATCGGCGGCCGGTCGCGGACGGTCAACGTGCGATGCCGGCTCCCCGGGCGTCCGATCCATCGGACGCCTATTTGATTCGCATGCCCGGCGTCGCGCCTGCGTCCGGCGCGAGGAGGTAGATGGAGCTGCCGTCGCCCGAGGCGAGCACCATGCCCTGGGACTCGCCGAAGCGCATCTTGCGCGGCGCCAGGTTCGCGACCATCACGGTGAGCCGCCCGACGAGGTCCTTGGGCGTGTAGGCCGAGCGGATGCCGGCGAAGACCGTCCTCGTCTCGATGCCGATGTCGAGGGTGAGCTTCAGGAGCTTGTCGGCATCGGGAATCAGCTCCGCGTCGACGATCCTCGCGACGCGCAGGTCGATCTTGCCGAAGTCGTCGATCGAGATCGTCTCGCCGACGGGGGGAATCGGCGCGGGCCGGGGCGGCTCCACCGGCTCCAGCCGGAACTCGGGCGACTCCGCGGCGGCGGGCTTCGCCACCTCGGGTTTCGACTCGGACGGCGGCTCGAGCAGCTGCTCGATCTGCTTCGGGTCGATGCGCGAGAGCAGGTGCTTGTACGGCTGCACCGTGTGACCCGGCTTGAGCGCGTTGACGACATCCTCCCAGACGAGGGGCTTCGCCAGGGCGAGGAAGGCCTCGACGTCCTCGGCGACGCGCGGCAGGACCGGCTTCAGGTAGATGGTGAGGATGCGGAAGAGCTCCAGGTAGAGCGTGCAGAACCACTGCAGCGCGGCCTCCTGGCCGGGCTCCTTCGCGATCTCCCAGGGCTTCTGCTCGTCCACGTACTGGTTCACGCGGTCGGCCAGGAACATCACCTGCCGGATCGCCTTGCTGAATTCCCTCGCCTCGTAGTCGGCGGCGATCTGGTCGGCGAAGCTCCTCACCTCGAAGAGGATCGCGGGGACCTGTTCCTCGTTGTCGGGCACCGGCGCGGCGACGTTGCCGCGCAGCTTGTACTTGAGTTCCCGCCCGGCCGAGAGCGCCTCGTCGGAGAGCTTGCCGTTGAACCGCTTCGAGATGAAGCCGGCCGCCCGGCTCGCGATGTTCACGTACTTGCCCACCAGGTCGGAATTCACCCGCGCGAGGAAATCGTCGGGGTTGAAGTCGAAGTCCTCGACGCGGGCATTCAGCTTCGCCCCGAGGTAGTAGCGAAGCCACTCCGGGTTCAGCCCCAGGTCGGCGTATTTCTGCGGGCTCACCGACACGCCGCGCGACTTCGACATCTTCTCGCCCGAGAGCGTGATGAAGCCGTGCACGTAGACGTTGTCGGGCACCTTGCGGCCGGCGAACTTGAGCATGGCCGGCCAGAAGAGCGTGTGGAAGTAGATGATGTCCTTGCCGATGAAATGGAACTGCTCGACCTTGGGGTCGGCCACGTACTTCGCGAAGTCCAGTCCCTTGCGCTCGAGGAAGCTCTTGAGGGAGGCGAGGTAGCCGATCGGCGCGTCCAGCCACACGTAGAAGTACTTTCCCTTCGCCCCGGGGATCTCGATGCCGAAGTAGGGAGCGTCCCGGGTGATGTCCCAGTCGTTCAGCCCCCCGTCGAGCCACTCGCGCACCTTGTTGGCGACCTCGGGCTGGAGCTTGCCGTCCTGCGTCCAGCCCTTCAGGAACTCGACGCAGCGCGGGTCCGAGAGCCGGAAGAAGAAGTGGTCCGACTTCTTCATCACCGGCGTGGCCCCGGTGAGGGCCGAATAGGGCTTCTTCAGGTCCGTGGGGGTGTAGACGGCCCCGCAGGACTCGCAGGAATCGCCGTACTGGTCCTTCGTGCCGCACTTCGGGCATTCGCCCTTGATGTAGCGGTCGGGCAGGAACATGCCCTTCACCGGGTCGAAGAACTGCTCGATCGTCTTCGAGACGATGAAGCCGGCCTCGCGAAGCGCGGCGAAGATCTCGCCGGCGAGCGCCCGGTTCTCGTCGGAATGCGTGGTGTGGAAGTGGTCGAAGCTCACGCCGAAGCGCGCGAGGTCGCGCTTGTGGGACTCGGCGACGCGGCCGATCAGCTCCTCGGGCGTGATGCCCTCGGCCTCGGCCTTGAGCATGATCGGGGCCCCGTGCGTGTCGTCGGCGCACACGAAGTTGACCTTGTGCCCCTGCAGCCGCTGGAAGCGCACCCAGATGTCGGCCTGGGTGTATTCCATGATGTGCCCGATGTGGAACGGGGCGTTGGCGTAGGGCAGTGCCGTGGTGACGAAGAGCTTGCGGGGCATGGAGCCGTGTGGCGAGCCTAAGGTGGTTGACGGACGGCTCGGGCGGCCGCGCTGCGCGGCGGCGAGTGCATGAATTCGGCTGCGATAGGGGTCAACGCGATTGTAGCAAATTGCTTTAGAATTGCGCGCTCGACTCCCGCTTCCGCGTTCGTGCCGCGAACGCCATACCTCCCGCCATGGCCATCACCGACAAGGACGTCCTCGCAGCCCTTTCCGAACTCATCGACCCGGTCACGGGGCGAAACTACGTGGAGGCGCGCTGCGTGAAGAACGTGAAGGTCGAGGCCGGGAGCGTGAGCCTCGACGTCGTCCTGGGATACCCGGGGCGGGGAGTCCTTGACCAGGTGCGCGCCCAGGTTGCCGGCCGCCTGAAGGAGTTGCCCGGCGTGACGGCCGCGAGCGTGAACGTCGCCTCCAAGATCGTCTCGCACGCGGTGCAGCGCGGCGTGAAGCTCGTTCCCGGCATCAAGAACATCATCGCGGTGGCCTCGGGCAAGGGCGGCGTGGGCAAGAGCACGACCGCCGTCAACCTGGCACTCGCGCTCGCGGCCGAGGGCGCGAGCGTCGGGATGCTCGACGCCGACATCTACGGCCCCTCGCAGCCGACGATGCTCGGCATCACGGGGCGGCCCACTTCCGTGGACGGCAAGTCGATGGAGCCGATGGAAGGCCACGGGGTGCAGGCGATGAGCGTGGGCTTCCTGATCGAGGCCGATACCCCCATGGTCTGGCGCGGCCCCATGGTGACCCAGGCCCTGGAGCAGCTCCTCACGGAGACGCGGTGGCGGGACCTCGACTACCTCGTGGTCGACCTGCCGCCGGGTACGGGCGACATCCAGCTCACGCTGGCGCAGAAGGTGCCGGTGACGGGGGCGGTGATCGTCACCACTCCCCAGGACATCGCGCTCATCGATGCAAGGAAGGGCCTGAAGATGTTCGAGAAGGTGGGCGTGCCCATCCTCGGCATCGTCGAGAACATGGCGATCCACGTGTGCTCGGCGTGCGGGCACGCCGAGCACATCTTCGGCCAGGGCGGCGGCGAGCGCATGTGCAAG
>DAORTX010000007.1:0-26999 GCA_035432885.1 Usitatibacteraceae bacterium | reverse complement strand
CCACTAGTACCGCGCGGGGATGCCCGCGCGCGGCCAGTCCGTCGCGACGATCTTCCCCGTGGTCGACAGCGTGATGTAGGCCGTGCGGCCGCCCTCGCCGCCGAAGCAAAGGTTCGTGGCGTACACGTCCGGGGTCGCCACGAACTCCACCAGCTCGCCGGCGGGCGAGACCACGGTGATGCCGCCGTTGACGAGCGTGCCGACGCAGATGTTGCCGCCGGCCTCGATCGCCATCGAGTCGAAGAATTGGTAGTTGGCCGAGCCGTGCAGCAGGCGACCGCCGTGGGGCGACGGCCAGGGACGCGGCGCGACGGCGCCGGGCCCCGTGACGTCGAACTGCCAGAGGCGCCCCGTGACCGTCTCGGCCACGTAGAGCGCCTTCTCGTCGGGGGAGAGCCCGATGCCGTTGGCGCCCAGCATGTGCTTCACCACTTCGCGGCAGGACTTCCCGTCGGGCGAGGCGTAGAAGAGTCGCGCGCGGTCGACGAGCGCGTCGCGCGTCTTGCCCATGTCGGTGAACCAGAAGTTGCCCAGGGCGTCGAATACGAGGTCGTTTGGCCCCTTGAGGAAGGGCCCGCGCTCGCCGCCGTAGAGCGTGCGCACCTCGCCCGTCGCCAGGTCCACGCGCTGGATGCTGCCGCCCACGTAGCTGTCGGGCGTGCCGATCGGGCGCAGCATGCCGGGCTCTTCGTGGAAGAGGAAGCCGCCGTTGTTGCAGACATAGGCCGCGCCGTCGGGGCCGATGGCCAGGCCGTTGGGGCCGCCGCCCAGGAAGGCCACGGTCTCGGGCCTGCCGCCGGGCGCAAGCCGCACGAGCGTGCCTCGCTCGACCTCCACGAACAGCAGGGTGCCGTCGGCCAGCAGCGCCGGGCCCTCGGGAAAGCGCAGGCCCTCGGCGAGGGTGCGGAAGCGGTATGGCGTCATCCCGGCCCCGCCTCAGGAAACCCGCGCCAGCGCCCCTTCGGCGCGGCTCTCGGACACGAGGGTGATGAGGTCGGCGAACTCCTCGCGCCGCAGCTCGGTCTGCTGGCGCATCCAGCGCTCGGCCTCCGTGGCGTCGCCCCGCGTGACCGCGTCGACGATGCGGCAGTTCTCCTCGAGCGAGGTCTGGATGGGCAGGTGCAGGATGCGCGAGAGGTGCCGTCGGTAGGCGCACAGGCACACCTGGATGTTGCGGGTCGTCTCGAGCAGGTAGGAGTTGTGGGTGCCCTCGCAGATGGCGTCGTGCAGCGCGGTCGCGGCGTCGAAGTAGGCCTGGATCTCGCCCTTCTCGACATGGCGCGTCATCTCGTCCTTGAGCTCGATGATGCGCTGGCGCTCGTCGATGGTCATCCGGCGCGCGGCCTGGCGGGCGGCCAGCACCTTGAGCTCGCTCATCACCTCGAGCATGCCCACCAGCCGCCCCGAGGAGAGCGCGGCGACGAAGGCGCCCTGGTTGCGGCGCAGCTCGACGATGCCGAGCGAGGAGAGGCGCACGAGCACCTCGCGGATCGGCGTGCGCGACACGCCGAAGCGCGTGGCGAGGGTGCGCTCGTCCAGGCGCTGCCCCGGGAGCATCTTGCCGAGCACGATGTCCTCCTCGATCGTCGAGAGGATCGCGTCGAGGCGCTCGCCCGCGCCGGCGTCCGTGGCGGGCGCGCGCCGCGCGGCACGCCGGGGACGCGAGGCGGGCGAGGTGGCGGCGGCGGGCTTCGGCGCTTTCCGGCGGGTTGCGGCAGTGCTCATGCAGGGCTCCTTTTTTCTGCGTTCTCGTGGGGCGTGGGGGTGGGGTGGGACGGGGCCTCGATGCCCGCCTTGCGGCGGCGGTCGAGCCACCAGCCGTACTGCCGCGGCCAGCGGGAGAAGTCGGGGTCGGCGCCGAGCTCCTGCGCGGCATGGGCGGCCCAGTAGGGGTCGAGGAGGGCCTCGCGCCCGATGGCGACGAGGTCCGCGTCGCCGGCGGCGAGGATCTCCTCGGCCTGCCGCGCGCGCAGGATGAGCCCCACGGCCATGGTCGCCACGCCGGCCTCGCGCCGCACGCGCGCCGCGTAGGGCACCTGGTAGCCGAGGCCGCGGAATCCGCCCGAGGCGGTGGGAGACCGGCTGGTCATGCCGCCGGATGAACAGTCGACGACGTCGACGCCCCGCGCCTTCAGCTCGCGCGAGAGGACGACCGTGTCGTCGAGGGTCCAGCCCATGTCGTCGGTGGCAGAGACGCGGAAGAAGAGGGGCTTGTCCCCGGGCCAGGCCGCGCGGACCGCCTCGGTGAGCTCGAGCGCGAAGCGCATCCGGTTGGCGAGCGGCCCGCCGTAGGCGTCGCCGCGCCGGTTGGCCTCGGGCGACAGGAACTGGTGCACGAGGTAGCCGTGGGCGCCGTGGATCTCGAGCACCTCGAAACCCGCCTGTTCCGCGAGCCGCGCCGAGCGCGCCCAGGTCTCGACCATGGACTGGATGTCCGCGCGGGTCATCTCGCGCGGCAGCGCCCAGCCCTCGCCGTGCCGCAGAGCGCTCGGCGCCACGACCGGCCAGAGGGACTCCTCCGGGTCGTCCAGCGGGCCGAACCCCTCCCACGGGCGCTGCGAGCGGGCCTTGCGCCCGGAGTGGTTGAGCTGCATCCCGCTCGCCCCGCCGGCGGCGCGGACGAAGTCGGTGATGCGCCGCAGCGACTTCACGTGCGCCTCGTTCCACAGGCACAGGTCGCCGTGGCTGCCCATGCCGCTGCGCTCGACCTTGGTGGATTCTGTGAACACGAGTGCCGCCCCGCCCGTGGCGAAGGCGCCGAGGTGGGCGAAGTGCCAGTCCGTGGCGCAGCCGTCCTCGGCGCAGTACTGCGCCATCGGCGAGATCGCCACGCGGTTGCGCAGGCGCACGCCGCGCAGTTCGATGGGGGAGAAGAGCCGCGGCGCGGTCATGGCTTGTCCATCCCGCGCCCGCGGCCCACGCCGATCTCCTCCATGAAGGCGAGGATGCGGCCGACCTTCTCCGTGGCGCGCGCGCGCACCCGGTCCGGGTCGGCGCCGGCCCAGTCGTAGAAGCCGCGCCCGGCCTTGAGCCCGATCTCGCCCTTCGCGTACAGGTCCTGCAGGTACGGCGTGGGCTCGGCCGAGTTGTGCAGGTGGGGCAGGAGGCTGCGCTGGGCGAGCGCGTGCGTGTCGAGGCCGCTGATGTCCTTCTGCTCGAGGAGCCCGGTCACGCACATGCGCGGGGCGAGCAGCCGCCGCGCCACGTCGTCGACCTGCTCTGGCGTGACCACGCCTTCGCCGATGAGGTGGTAGGCCTCGCGCAGCAGCGCGTGCTGCAGGCGGTTCACGAGCGCCCCCATGACCGGGCGCTGCAGGACCACCGGCGTCTTGCCGCAGCGGCGCAGCGCGTCGGTGACCGAGGCCAGCGTGTCCGCGGCGGTCGCGCCCGTGCGCATCACCTCGACGAATTCCATCTGGTCGGCGGGGTACAGGTAGTGGGTGCCGAGGAACCGCGCCGGGAAGCGAAGGCCGGCGGAGAGCTCCTCGAGCGGCAGGCTCGACGTGTTCGTCGCGAGGATCGCCGCGCCGCCCCAGGCCGACTCGATGTCGGCGTAGAGCGCCTGCTTCAGCTCGCGCTGCTCGGGGATGGACTCGACCACGAGGCCCGGGGGCGATTCGGGAAGCGCTGCGACCAGCGCCACGCCCGGCAGGCGGCCGGCGAGCCGGTCCGGGTTGCGCGTGAGCACCGCGGTGCGGAAGCCGGCGCGGGCGAACGAGCGCGCCACGCCGATGCCGATCGAGCCGGCGCCGGCGACGAGCACTTCCCCGATTGCGCCGGGCGCGTCCATCCGGTCCCTGCCTCCCTTGTCCGATGGCCCCTGTCGGGCCTGTTGTTGCGTTGTCATGGCGTGATGGTATACGATGTTTGCAGCAACGTATACCAAACCTGCAGCAACGCGATTCTGCACCCATGTTAGCCCAAACCACGACCGCCGAACACTTCGCCACGGGAGTCCCCGCATGAGCGCCAACCCCGACTCCATCGACACCACCCTGCTGGAATCCTGCGCGCGGCTCGCCGAGGAGGCGCGCGGCCTCGCGAAGAAGTGCGACGCCGAGGAGGCCTACGACCCGCGCCTGTGGGACACCGTCAAGTCCCTGGGCCTCGCGGGCCTGTGCGTGCCCGAGGCGCAGGGCGGCGCACAGGTGGGCACGACGCTCTTCTGCCGCGTCTGCGAGGCCCTTGCGGTGGCGGACACCACCACCTCCACGCTCGTCCACCTCCAGGGCAACAATGCCTTCCTCCTTCGCGGCGCCCCCAACCGCGCCACGGCGGACCGGGTCCTCGAGGAAATGGCCGCGGGCGGCATCCTCACCGCCTACGCGCTCACGGAGCCCGGCGCCGGCTCGGATGCCGCGCGCATCCAGGCCACGGCGCGCCCCGAGGCAGGCGGCTACGTGCTGAACGGCACGAAGTGCTTCTCGAGCTGGGCGAACATGGCCGACGTGGTGCTGGTCTTCGCGCGCATCACGACGCTGCCGGCGCGGGAGGCGATCTCGTGCTTCGTCGTGCGGCCCCCCGCGAAGGGCTTCGTGATCTCGCGCAAGGAGAAGAAGATGGGGCTTCGCGCCTCGCCCCTCTGCGAGATCAGCCTGCAGGACCTCTTCGTTCCCGAGGCCGACTGCCTGGGCCCCGAGGGGCTGTTCCGGCAGGCGCTCGCCTCCCTCGACTACTCCCGCGTCGGCATCGCCGCGATGGCGGTGGGCCTCGCGCAGGGCGCCTTCGAATACGCCTTCCGCTACGTCCACGAGCGCAAGGCCTTCGGCCAGGCCGTGGCCGATTTCCAGGGCGTGCAGTTCAAGCTCGCCGACATGGCCACCGACATCGAGGCCGCGCGCGCGCTGACGATGAAGTGCGCGGCGGAGGCCGACGCCGGCCGGCCGTTCTCGAAGCTCGCCTCGATGGCCAAGTACCACGCCTCCGACGTGGCGATGCGCGTGACGACGGACGCCGTGCAGCTCCTCGGCGGCCACGGGTACACGGGCGAGCACCCCGTGGAGCGCATGATGCGCGACGCGAAGGCGATCCAGATCTTCGAGGGCGCCAACGAGCTGCAGCGCATGCTCACGTTCCGCGCCCTGCGCAAGGAGCTCGCGTGAGCGGCGGGCGCATCGTGGTCACGCGCGACGGCGCGATCGCGCGCGTCGCGATCGACCGGCCCGACTCGGGCAATGCCGTTGCGGGGCAGGACCTCCTTGCCCTGGCCGACGCGCTGCGCGCCCTCCAGGGCGAGGCCGCGGTTCGCGTGATCGTGCTCACGGGCACGGGGCCGAAGTTCTTCTGCACCGGTTCCGACATCGCCGAGCTCGCGGGCGGCATGGACGACATCGGGCGCCACCTCGGCAAGTGGCACGCGGTGGTCGACCTCCTCGAGACGAGCCCGAAGCCCGTCATCGCGGCGATCAACGGCGCCGCGGTCGGCGGCGGCCTCGAGCTCGCCCTGGCCTGCCACCACCGTATCGCGGTGGAGGGCGCCAGGCTGGGCCTGCCGGAACTCAAGGTCGGCCTCTTCCCCGCCGCGGGCGGCGTGCGCCGCCTCACGCGGCTCGCCGGGCGCGCGCGCGCGCTCGACCTCGTGCTGGGCGCCGGGCTGCTCACCGCCGCCGAGGCCCTGGCAGCGGGCATCGTCGACCGCGTCGTCCCGGAGGCGGCGCTGGAATTCGCCGTGGCGGAGGTGGCCGGGCGGGTGGCGCGATTCGAGCCCAACGCCGTGGCGGCGACGCTCGCCTGCGCGCTCGCCGCGGAACGCGGCCACGACACCAACGAGCAGGAGGTGGAGCTCCTGCGCGAGTGCTACGGGAACCCGCGCAACCGCGAGGTGCTCGCCGCCTTCCTCGACCGTCCGCGCGCGCCGCGGGCGGCCCCCTGACAACCCGCCCGACGCCCCGATGATCATCGACTTCCACGTCCACCTGTTCGCCCCCGGGCACCTTCCCGTGCGGTGGTTCGGCGCGCTCGCGCGCCACCTCGCCTCCCGCACGCCGGGGCGCACGACCGCCGAGGCGCTTGCACCGAAGCTCGAGGGCCGCATCCTCGACCCGGACGCCTCGTTCCTCATGCGCGACCTCGACGCCGCCGGCGTCGACGTCGTGGTGAGCCACCCGCTCGACTACGGCATCGCCCTGGGCGAGCCGGCCGCCTCGATGGACGAGATCGTGGCGCACAACGCCGCGCTGGCGAAGCGGTTCCCGGGCCGCTACGTCTCGTTCACGGGAATCGACCCGCGCCGCGAGGGGGCGCCGGCCTTCGTGCGCCGCACGATCCGCGAGCACGGGCTCAAGGGTCTCAACCTCTTTCCCCAGGCGGGGTTCGACCCCGCCTCGCCGGAGTGCCTGGCCGTCTGCCGCGTGGCGATGGAGGAGGGCGTCCCGGTGATGTTCCATTCCGGGGGCTCGAACTTCCCGATGCGCGCGCGCTGGGGAAACCCGGCGCTCCTGGGAGACGTCCAGGCCGAGCTGCCCGACCTGCGTTTCGTCATCGGCCACTCGGGCTTCCCGTACCACTGGACGGATGCGATCAACGTCGCGCGCCGCAACCCCAACGCCTACCTCGAGCTCTCGCAGTGGTACAAGCTCGCGGGCCGCGACTACCCGCGGTTCGTGGAGATCCTCGCGGAGATGAAGCGCGAGATGGGCACGGACCGCATCCTCTGGGCGAGCGATCACCTGAGCGGCCCGGCCGTGGGCGGCGAGAAGTCCGAGCTGGCGGCCTGGATCGACTGCATCCGCCGGCTTCCCGAGGCGGGCGCCGGCTTCACCGCCGAGGACGTCGACAACCTGCTGTGGCGCAACGGCGCGGCGCTGCTGGGCATCGGGGAGGCGGCGCATGCATGACTGCCTGGAGGGCGTGCGCGTCCTCGACCTCACGAGCTACCTTTCGGGGCCGTTCGCCACGCTCACGCTCGCGGGCCTGGGCGCGGAAGTGTGGAAGATCGAGCGGCGCGACGGCGGCGACCCCGCGCGCACCTTCCCGCCCTTCTGCGGGACAGCCGGCACCGCGCTGCGGGAAGCGGGGCAGGGCGCCGACGAGTCGGTCGCCATCCTCAAGCGCAACCGCGGCAAGAAGAGCGTCACGCTCGACCTGGAGGACGCCCGGGGACGCGAGCTCTTCCTCGCGCTCGCGCGCAAGGCGGACGTCGTGATCGAGAACCTCGCCCCGGGTGTTATGCAGAAGTGGGGCCTGGGCAACGACGCCCTGTGGGCGGCCAACCCGCGGCTGGTCGTGTGCTCCATCTCCGGCTATGGCCGCAAGGGGCCCAAGGCGCACCTGCCCGCGTTCGACCCGATCGTGCAGGCGAGCTCCCTCACCATGGCGACCAACGGCTCGCCGGGCGAGCCGCCGTGCCGCACGGGCATCAGCTTCGGCGACACCGTCCCGGGGCTCTACGCCGTGGTCGGGATCCTCGCCGCGCTGCGCGAGCGGGAGCGGACGGGCAAGGGCCGCGCCGTGGATGTCGCGATGCACGATGCGCTCGTCGCGATGCTGATGGTCGAGCCCGTCGAGGCCCAGGCCGAGTGGGGCTTCCCGCTGCGCACGGGCAGCCGCATCCCGCGGCTCGCGCCCTGCAACGTCTACGCCTGCCGCGACGGCTACGTGGCCCTCAACGCCGCGCCCCCGCGCCTGTGGAAGCGCCTCGCCCGGCTGGTCGGCGATGCCGAGCTCATGGCGGAGTCGCTCGTCGCGCTGGCCCCGCGCCTCGCGCGCCAGGACTGGATCGACGCCCGCGTGGCGTCGTGGGTCTCGGAGCACACGGTCGACGAGACCCTCGCGCTCACCGGCGGGGCGGGCGTGCCCTGCGCGCGCGTCGCCGAGCGCCTCGACGAACTGACGCAGGACCCGCACACGCTCGCGCGCGGGATGCTGCACCCGCTCGAGCATCCGGACGCGGGCGTGCTCCCCGGTCTCTTCGCGCCGGGGGTGCCGATCTCGTCGGCCGGCGAGCCGGTGCGACGCCTGCCGCGCGCCCCGCGCCTGGGGGAGCACACCCGGGAGATCCTCGCGCGGGAGCTCGGCCTCGGCGAGGCCGAGATCGCCGCGCTCGAAGCGAAGAACATCGTCTGAACCGCATCACCCGCCAGGAGAACGCCGTGACCTACCCGATCATCGACAGTTGGTGCAACCTCTTCACGCCGGCTTCCATGAAGAAGAACTTCATCGAGAACCCGGAGATGGCGCACATCGTGAAGTGGTGGCGCATGGACGACCGCACGCGCGGCTGGTCGCCCCAGGAGTTCGCGAAGGTCCTCGACGCCTCGGGCGTCTCGACCGTCATCACCCCCGTGTGGCAGATGCGCTCGTGGAAGTTCCAGGCGATGCTCTGGGACATGCGGATGGAGGAGGTCCTCGAGGCCATGCAGGCCGACCCGAAGCGCTACAAGGGCCTCATGGGCATCAACCCCTTCCACAAGATGGAGGGGGTCAAGGCGCTCGAGCGCGCGGTGCGCGAGCACGGCTTCATCGGCGCGCACCTGCACCACTACGGCTTCGGGCTGCGCCCCGACGACAAGGCCTTCTTCCCCTTCTACGCGAAATGCGTGGAGCTGGACGTGCCGGTGATGATCCAGATGGGCCACTCCGCCGAGCTCATGCCGAGCGACGTGGGCCGCCCCATCTACCTGGACGACGTGGCGCTCTACTTCCCGACGCTCAAGATCGTCGCCGGGCACACGGGCTGGCCGTGGTGCGAGGAGATGATCGCCATGGCCTGGAAGCACCAGAACGTCTACATCTCGACCTCGGCCCACCTGCCGAAGTACTGGGACAAGAGCCTCGTGCACTTCCTCAACAGCCGCGGCATGGGCAAGGTCATGTTCGGCACCGACTTCCCGGTGCTCACGCAGGCCCAGTCCCTCGCGGAGGTGGAAAAGCTCGACCTCAAGCCTGAGGCGCGCAAGGCGCTGCTTCACGACACCGCGGCGAAGGTCTTCGGCCTCGCCTGAACCCCACACACTCTCGAAGGAGAAGCGCATGAAACTGAAGGACAGGGTAGCGATCATCACCGGCGGCGGCCGCGGCATGGGCGAGTGCGACAGCCTGCTGCTCGCCGCCGAGGGCGCCATCGTCTACACGGTGGACAAGAACGGCGCCAACGCCGAGGCCGTGGCCAAGCGCATCCGCGACTCGGGCGGGCAGGCCACGGGGTACGAGCTCGACATCACGAAGAGCGCCGACGTGCGCCGGGTGGTGAAGGAGATCGGCGAGAAGCACGGCAAGATCGACATCCTCGTGAACAACGCCGGCTACGACGAGGTCAAGATCTTCGCCGACTCCGACGAGGAGCACTGGGACTGGATGATCGACCTCAACTACAAGGGGCACCTGCACGTCACGCACGCGGCGCTGCCGTACCTGCGCAAGGCGGGCGACGCGAAGGTGGTCTACATCTCCACCGACGCCGCGCGCGTGGGCTCGACGGGCGAGGCGGTCTACGCCGGCGCCAAGGCCGCGCTGCTGGGGTTCGGCAAGACGCTCGCGCGCGAGGAGGCCCGCAACGGCATCCGCGTGAACATCATCTGCCCCGGCCTCACCGAGACCCCGCAGTTCCTGGCCAACCTCGCCGACGAGAACAAGGGCAAGATCATGCGCTCGGTGCAGAAGTGGATCCCGCTCAAGCGCTTCGGCAAGCCCGAGGAGATCGCCAAGGCGGTGCTCTTCATGGTCTCCGACGACTCCAGCTTCGTGACCGGCCAGGTGCTCAGCGTGAGCGGCGGCCTCACGATGTGCGGCTGACCGGGCGGGGCGCGCGATGAACGTCGTCGGCGAGTTCCTGCTGCGCTCGGCGCGCCGGCACCCCGGGCGCCGGGCGCTCGTCGACGGCGACGTGGTGCTCACCTACGCGCAGTTGCAGGAGCGCGTGGACCGCGCCGTCGCGGGCCTGCGGGCGCTCGGGCTGCGGCCCGGCGACCGCATCGCCTACCACGGCAACAACCGCTGGGAGCTCGTCGTGACGCTCTTCGCGGGGTTCCAGGGCGGCTTCGTCGTCGTGCCGCTCAACGTCATGCTGCGTCCCGCCGAGCTCGAGCACATCCTGGCCGAGACCGCGCTCAAGCTCGTGCTCACGACCTCGGAAGGGGAGGCGGTGGCGGCGCAACTGCAGCCGAAGTACGGCTACCGGCTCTCCAGCTACGACGACCCGGCCGGCCTTTTCGCGCAGTGGATGGCGGCGCCCGGCCCGCAGGCGCGACTGGAGGACAGGGCGCCGGACGACGTGCTGGCGCTCTTCTTCACCTCGGGCACGACGGGAAGGCCCAAGGGCGCGCCCATCGACCACGAGTTCGTGGGCCACCTGGCCGAGAGCTGGCTCATCAGCTGCCGCTACACGCCCGAGGACGTCTTCCTCGTGACCACGCCCATGTTCTGGACGGTGGCGCCCATCCACTGCATCGTGCCGATGGTCCTCGCGGGCGGGACGATCGTGCTCATGAACCGCTTCGACCTCGACCGCTGCTGCGAGATGGTCGTGCGCCACGGCGTGACCAGCTTCTTCGCGGTGCCCACCATCTACACGATGCTCATCGACCGCAAGCCCGAGGCCCTGCGCGCGATGACGACGCTGCGGGTGTGCTCGGTCGCGGGGGCGCCCGTGGCCGCCGAGATCGTGGAGGCGTTCGAGCGCCTGACCGGGGCGACCCTGCTCAACATCTACGGCGCCACCGAGGCGGGAGCGATCTCCCGCGAGATGCTGGGCGCGCCGCGCAAGGCGGGCTGTGCCGGCACGCCCGGCGGGACCGTCGAGTCGGTCATCGTGGACGAGTCGGGCAACCCCGTGCCGCCGGGCACCCCGGGCGAGGTCTGGGCGCGCGGCTTCACCGTCATCAAGGGCTACTGGCAGGAAGGGCGCGTGAACCCGGCGTCGCTGCCCGGGGGGTGGTTCCGCACCGGCGACATCGGCGTGCTCGAGGGCGGCCATTTCCTTCGCATCATCGATCGCGCGAAGGACATGATCATCACCGGCGGGGCCAACATCTACCCGGCGGAAGTCGAGCGGGTGATCGCGACGATGGCGGGCGTGCAGATGTGCGCGCTCGTCGGCGTGCCCGACCGCGTGATGGGGGAAATCCCCGTCGCCTACGTGGTGCCGAGCGCCGCCGGGGCGGTGACGCCGGAAGCGCTCGAGGCCTTCTGCCGCGACCAGCTCTCGAGCTACAAGGTGCCGCGGCGCTTCGTGCTGGTGGAGTCGCTGCCGCTCACGCCCACGGGCAAGATCCGCAAGCACGACCTTCGGCGCCAGGCCGCCGCGGAGGCGGGGGCGCCTTGAGGGCGTCCCCGTGCGGCCCGGCTCAGGCGCTCTTGCGTTGCCCGCCCTCGCCCTGAAGCAGCCCGAACATGCGGTAGGCCTCGTCGATCGAGGCCTGGGGCGGCTTCGCGTAGAGGCCCACGCGGCTCACGCCCACCTTCGACACGCGCTGCAGGGTCACCATCATCTCGGCGCTCTTCATGAGCGCGCCCGAGACGTCCAGCACCGGGGCGCCGGCGATGCGGTGCAGCCCGTTGCGCATGGCGATGAGGTTGAGCAGCCCGCAGCCCATGATGATCACCTCCGCGCCGCCGGCCACCGCCTTCTCGCCCGCCTCGCGGGTGAGGCGCAGGCACTCCTCGGGCCGGCCGGCCATCGCCGCCTCGAGCGCCTCGAACGTGAGTTCGAAGTTGACCAGCGGGCCGGCGCGCTCGCGCAGGCCGTACTTCTCCACGAGCCCCTGGACGTACTTGGCGATGATCGGCTCGGAGTGCGTGAGCACGCCGAACTTCCGGCCGAGCGTGCACGCCGTGAGCATGCCGGTCTCGGCGAAGGAGAGCACCGGGATGTCCACCACCTCGCGGATTTCCTCGAGGACGGGGTCGAACATGCACCCGATCGCCACCGCGTCGAAGCCCTCCCGCTCGGCGGAGACGACGCTCTCGAAGAGCTGCACGTTGTTCAGGAAGTCGAAGGCGCGATAGTCGATGTTCCTGGGGCCGAAGCGCACGCCGCGCATCTCGACCGTGGTGCCGGGCGAGACGATCGCCTTCGCGTGGTCGTGCAGGGCCTGGCGGTAGGCGGGGAAGTTGTGCACCGGCTTGCTGCTCTGCCATGCGATGCGGATGGGTTGCGGGCTCATCGGCTGTCTCCGGGGATGGGTGTCTCGGGGGGAATTCTGCGCGGCGCTGGCGCGACGTGCAAGGCCAAGATTACAACATTTGCCAAGTTTGGAATACCAATGCTATGGTTTGGAATAATATCGGCGCCAGAGCGACCGATCCCGACCGGAAAACCGGCACACACACCCTGGAGGAGTTACCGATGAAGATCCTTGCCCGCCTGCTGGGCCTCGCCGCCGGATTCGCCTTGCTCGCCGGACACGGCATCGCCGTGGCCCAGCCGGCCTTTCCCTCCCAGACCGTGAAGCTGGTCATCCCGTTCGCCGCAGGCGGGACGACCGACCTCCTGGGCCGCACCTTCGCCCAGAAGATGGCCGACGCCTGGGGCTCCCCCGTGATCGTCGAGAACCGCGCCGGCGCAGGCGGGGCCATCGGCTCGGAGGCCGTGGCCCGGGCGGCGCCCGACGGCCACACGATCCTGCTCGCCACGATCGGCACGCACGGCGTGAACGTGAGCCTGCAGAAGAACCTCCCATACCACCCCGAGCGCGACTTCGAGCCGGTGACGCTGCTCGCGACGCTGCCCAACATCCTGGTCGTCAACCCGTCGGTCCCCGTGACGAGCGTGAAGGAACTCATCGCGCACGCCAAGGCGAACCCCGGCAAGCTGTCCTACGCCTCCGCGGGCGTGGGCACGGCCTCCCACCTCACGGGCGAGTACTTCAAGCGCACGGCCGGCGTGGACGTGGTCCACGTGGCCTACAAGGGCAGCGCGCCCGCGCTCACCGACCTCATCGCCGGCCACGTCGCGTACACGTTCGACTACACGCCGAGCGCCCTGCCGCACGTGCGCAGCGGCAAGCTGCGCGCGATCGCGATCACCGGCGACAAGCGCACCGGGGCCGCGCCCGACGTGCCGACGATGGCGGAGGGGGGGCTGCCATTCAACGTGCTCACCTGGTACGCCATCTTCGCGCCCAAGGGGACGCCCAAGGCGGTGGTCGAGCGCATCCGCGACACCATCGCCAAGGCCGCAGCGGACCCGGCCGTCGTCAAGCGCATGACGGACGTGGGCGTGGACCTCGTCGCGGGCACGCCGGACGAGCTCGCGAAGTACCAGCGCGCGGAGATCGAGCGCTGGGCGAAGGTGATCAAGGACGCCGGCATCAAGGTCGATTGAGGAGAACGCCATGGACATCGCACGCAGAATCCGCGCGGCGCTCGCCGCCGCCGCCTTCGCCGCCACCGGCGCCCTCGCCGCGTGGCCCGACAAGGCCCTGAAGATCGTGGTGCCGTATCCCGCGGGCGGCACGACCGACGTGCTGGCGCGCTCCATCGGCGCGAAGCTCACCGAGCGCCTCGGCCAGCCCGTCGTCATCGAGAACAAGGCGGGCGCCGGCGGCACGCTGGGCAGCGCCATGGTGGCCACCATGCCCGCCGACGGCTACACGATGGTGCTGGGCACGATCGGCAGCCACGGCGTGAACTACGCGCTGAACGAGAAGCTCGCCTACCACCCCCTGCGGGACTTCCAGCCGATCATCCCGATCGCCACGGTGCCCAACGTGCTGGTGGTGCGCGCCGACGCGCCGTACAAGTCCCTCGCCGACATCGTCGCCGCGGCCAAGGCGGCACCGGGCCGCATCACGCACGGCTCCACGGGCATCGGCGCCTCGCCCCACCTCTCGCTGGAGGTGCTCAAGATGATGGCCAAAGTCGACATCACGGACGTGCGCTACAAGGGCAGCGCGCCGGCCATGACCGACCTCCTCGGCGGGCAGGTGACCTTCTGCTTCGACGGCGTGGCGACCTCGATGCCGCACATCAAGGCGGGCAAGCTGCGCCCGCTCGCGGTGAGCGCGAAGTCGCGCCTCAAGGCGCTGCCGGACGTCCCGGCCATCGCCGAGACCTATCCGGGCTTCGACGTCGTGGCCTGGTACGGGCTGTGGGCGCCCGCCGGCACGCCGATGGAGGTGGCGCGCAAGCTCAACGCGGAAATCGACGCGATCCTCAAGTTGCCCGACATCCAGGAACGGCTGGAGTCGGCCGGCGCCGAGCTCATGGGCGGCTCCATCGAGGCGTTCGCCGCGTACCACAAGCAGGAGTTCGACCGCTGGGTCGACTTCATCCGCAAGACCGGCATCAAGACGGAGTAGGCCGGGCATGGACGGCGCCCGACCCGCGCGCGCGAGCGCGCTCTTCTCGCCGCTCGCGCTGCGGGGCCTGCGCCTGCGCAACCGCGTCATGGTGTCGCCGATGAACCAGTACAGCGCCGTCGACGGCATGGCGGGCGACTGGCACTTCGGCCACCTCGCGGCCTTCGCGATGGGGGGCGCGGGCCTGGTGTGCGTGGAGGCGACGAAGGTCGAGCGCCGCGGGCTCGGCAGCATCGGGGACCTGGGGCTGTGGAAGGACGAGCACGTCGCGCCCCTGCGCCGCATCACGGATTTCCTGCACGCGCAGGGCGCCGCCGCCGGCATCCAGCTCAGCCACGCCGGCCGCAAGGCCGGGGCGCAGCGGCCGTGGGAGGGGTTCGGCCCCCTCGACCGCTCGCGGCCGCCGGCGCCGGGCGAGTCGCACTGGCAGGTGATCGCGCCCAGCCCCGTGCCGTACCTCGACGGCTGGCCGGTTCCCGACCCCATGGACGAGGGCGACATCGCCACGGTGATCGACGCCTTCGCCCAGGCCGCGCGGCGCGCCGACGCGGCGGGGATCGACGTGATCGAGCTGCACGGCGCGCACGGCTACCTCATCCACCAGTTCCTGTCGCCGGCCTCAAACCGCCGCGACGACCGCTGGGGCGGAAGCCTCGGCAACCGGATGCGCTTCGCGCTCGAGGTCACGCGCGCGGTGCGCGCGGCCTGGCCCGCGCGCAAGCCGCTCCTGTTCCGCATCTCCGCGGTGGACGAGGGTGGCTGGACCCTGGACGATTCGGTCGTCCTCGCCCGCGCCCTGCGCGAGGCCGGCGTGGACGCGATCGACTGCTCCTCGGCCGGCATCAGCATCCGCTCGGTGACGCTCGCTGCCGAGAACCGTCGCTTCCTCGGCTTCCAGGTTCCGTACGCCGAGCGCATCCGCCGCGACGCGGGGATCCCCACGGTCGCGGTCGGCTTCATCGTGCGCCCCGATCAGGCGGAGGCGATCGTCGCCGACGGCAAGGCCGATCTCGTCGCCATCGCGCGCGAGATGCTGGTCGATCCCTTCTGGACGGCGCACGCGGCGCGGGCGCTGGGGGCCGACGCGGGATTCGCCACGCTTCCGCGGCCCTACGCGTGGTGGCTCGACCGGCGCGAGAAGGCCGGCATCGCGGCGCCGGCGGCAGCGGCATGAAGCTCTCCCTCTCGACGCGCGTGGCCGAGGCCCCGCGCCGCAAGGACCTCGCCCTCATGGGCCTCGCGGATCTCGCCGCGCTCGCGGCCTCGGCGGGCTACCGGGGCCTGTCGATGCGCGCGTCCCAGGTCGGGCTCCACTCCACGGCGGAAGAGGTGCGGGCGGCCCGGGCCGCGATCGACGCGGCCGGGCTCGCCGTCAGCATGGTGACGGCCGAGTACGAGGTGCCGGCCAACACCGAGCGCGCCGGCGTGGCGCTCCGGCAGATCGGTCGCCACCTGGACCTCGCCCAGGCCCTCGGCGGCGACCTCGTTCGCGTGGGCATGAAGGCGCTTTCCGACATCCCGTGGGCGCGCCGCGCCGCCGACGAGGCCGCCGAGCGCGGCATGCGCCTCGCCCACCAGCTGCACGTGTGCACGCTCTTCGAGTCCGTCGAGCAGTCGTTGCGCGTCGTGCGCGAGGTGGGCCGGCCCAACTTCGGGCTGACCTACGAGCCGTCCAACCTGCTCGTGTGCGGCGAGGACTACGGCGAGGCGACGCTGCGCGCCATCGCCCCGCACCTGTTCAACGTCTACCTGCAGAACATCGCGCCGCGGCCCGGCGGGCCCAACACGATCGAGACCTGGGTGAACGGGCCGGTCGCGTACGACCTCGTGGACTTCGGCGACCCGCGCGGCATCGACTTCCCGCGGGTCATGGCCGGCCTGGAAGCCGTCGGCTACGACGGCTGGGTCACGGTCCACCAGAACGTGGCCAACGGCACGGACATCGCGGCGGGGTCGCGCGCCATCGCCGGTTACCTCAGGAGCATCGCCCGTTTCGACTGAAGCAACCCGCAGGACCACAATCAACGAGGAGGAAAGACCGATGAACGCATTCCGAAGGATGGCCGCCGCGCTTGCGTGCGCCGCGAGCCTCGCAATCCCCGCCGGCGTGTCCGCCGCCTGGCCGGAGAAGCCCATCAAGGTGATCGTGACCTTCCCGGCGGGCGGCATGACCGACGTGCTCGCGCGGACGGTGGGGCAGAAACTGCAGGAGCGGCTGGGCCAGCCGGTGATCATCGACAACCGGGGCGGCACCGGCGGCTCGATCGGGGCCGCCGCCGCCGCGAAGACGGCGAACGACGGCTACAACCTCGTCTTCGCCAACGTGGGCGCGATGACGCTCAACACGGTGCTGTACAAGAACCTGGGATACGACCCGCTCAAGGACTTCGACCCCGTCGCCACGGTGGCGGCGGTTCCCAACTTCCTGCTGGTGCACCCGGATTCGCCGTACAAGACGCTCGACGACCTGGTGAAGGCGGCGCGCGCGAAGCCCGGCCACATCACCTACTCGAGCACGGGCATCGGCGCCTCGCCCTGGCTGGGCTCCGAGCTCCTCAAGAAGATGGCCCGCGTCGACATCACCGAGGTCACCTTCAAGGGGGCGGGCGCCGCGCTCACCGCGGTGCTCGGCAAGCAGACCGACTGGGTGCTCGACGCCGCCTCCGCCATCCAGATGGTGAAAGGCGGGCGGGCACGGGCGCTGGGCGTGACCTCCAGCCAGCGCGTGCCGGCGATGGCCGACGTGCCGACGATCGCCGAGCAGGGCTACCCCGGGTTCGACGTCGTGGCGTGGTACGGTTTCTGGGCGCCCGCCGGCACGCCGCCCGAGGTGGTGAAGCGCCTCAACGCCGAGATCAACGCGATCCTCAAGCTTCCCGACGTCGCCGAGAAGCTGGGCGGCGTGGGCGCGCAGCTCATGGGCGGCTCCGTGGAGGACTTCCGCACCTTCCACCGCGCCGAGTTCGACAAGTGGGTGACCTTCGTGAAGGAGCAGGGGATCAAGCCGCAATGACCGCCACGCCCGCGCTCTTCACCCCCCTCACGCTGAGGGGCGTCACCTTCAGGAACCGCATCATGCTCTCGCCCATGGCGCAGTACGCCGCCGTGGACGGCCGCGTGACGGACTGGCACACGGCGCACTTCGCCAAGTTCGCCATCGGCGGCGTGGGCTTCACCTGCATGGAGGCGACGAAGGTCGAGCGCCGGGGGCTGGGTACCGTGGGCGACATGGGGTTGTGGAAGGACGAGCAGGTGCCGCCGCTGCGCGAGCTCGTGACCTTCCTGCGCTCGCTGGGCACGGTGGTCGGCACGCAGTTGAACCACGCCGGCCGCAAGGCCGGCAACCTGCGCCCGTGGGAGGGGTTCGGCCCGCTGGACCGCTCGAAGCCGGTGGAGGGGCAGGAGCACTGGCCGGTGATCGGGCCCAGCGCGCTGCCTTACCTCGACTGGCCCGTGCCCGAGGCCATGAGCGGAGCGCAGGTCGCCGAGGTGATCGAGGCGTTCGCCCAGGCGGCGCGCCGCGCCGACGAGGCCGGCATGCAGGTGATCGAGCTGCACGGGGCCCACGGCTACCTCATCCACGAGTTCCTCTCCCCGGCGGCCAACCAGCGCACCGACGCCTATGGCGGCAGCCTCGCCAACCGCATGCGCTTCGCCCTCGAGATCGCGGAGGCCGTGCGCGTGAAGTGGCCGGCGGACAAGCCGCTCTTCTTCCGGGTCTCGGCCCGGGACGAGGGGGGGTGGACGCTCGAGGACTCGATCGCGCTCGCCCGCGAGCTCAAGGCCCGCGGCGTGGACGCGATCGACTGCTCCTCCGGCGGGATCAGCATCCGCTCGCCCACGGCGGCCGCCGCGAGCCGCCAGCCGGGATTCCAGGTCGCGTTCGCCGAGGCGATCCGTCGCGAGGCCGGCATCCCCACCGTGGCCGTCGGCCTGATCCTCCACCCGGAACAGGCCGAGGCGATCATCGCGAGCGGGCAGGCCGACCTGGTCGCGATCGGCCGCGAGATGCTCTACAACCCGTTCTGGGCCGTCCACGCCGCGCGCGCGCTCGGCGCGGACCCCGAGTTCAAGGCGATGCCCCCGCAGTACGGCTGGTGGCTGGACCGCCGCGCGCGGACGGGCTACGAGCGCGAGCTGGCGGAGCTGGACCGGGCGCGCGGCTGAGGCTTCGCCCGGGACGCCTCGAGCTCCCGCCAGAACCGGGTCGCGCCGGGGTGGGCGGGAAGGCCGGCCGGGCAGGGGCCGATGCCGTCGGCGCCGGCATCGACCACGCCCTGCACGGCGAGTTCGTGGCGGTTGTCGTGCACCACGCGGGCGAGGCGGTAGACCTCCTCGTCCGGGCGGGAAGCGAGGGTCGCGATGACGGTCGGCACGCGCAGCGTGCGGATCGCGCCGCCGGGCGCGGCCAGCGCGGCCACCTCGTAGCCGGGGTGGCCCTCGGCGAATTGCGCCAGCATGGCCTCGGGCAGCGCCACGAGGCCGGCGCCCACGGGGCCGGCGAGATCGCGGCAGAGCGGGTTCGCCGGGCTTGTCAGCCAGAAGAGCGCGTCCAGCTTGCCCTCGCGCAGCAGGCGCATCCCCTCGGGGTAGTCGAGGTGCAGGACCGCCCCCTTCGCCGCGCGCCCCTCGCCCGGCGCGAGGCGAGCCTCCGCGAGCAGCTCGCGGTACAGGTGCGCCGACGAGAACCCCTCGGCGCCGGGCGAGACGCGAAGCGCCGCGAGGTCGCGCAGGCCGCGCACGCGGACGCCGGGCCGCGTGAAGACGTGCAGGTAGAGCGCCGAGAGGCTCAAGACGGCGGCGATTCGACTGCCGCCGCCGCCCGCATCGCGCAGGGCATCGCCCAGCGATGCGGCCGTCGTGAGGCAATACGCGGCCCGGCCGCGCCGCAGGTCCTCCACGTTGCTCTGGCCGCCGCCCTGCGCGGGCGTGATGGGCAGCTCCGGCGACTGGCGCCGCATCAGGCCGGAAATGGCCGAGGCCGCGTCGTGCCAGCTGCCGGCGCTCGCGCCGCCGAGGAAGGTGGCGCCCAGGAGGAACGACAGCCGCCGCGCCTCGTCGCGAACGGCGATGCCGATGCGGCGCGCATCGTCGTCAAGGAAGCGCACGCGCGGCACCGCCACGCAGAGGGCCGCGCGCGGCGAGCCGGCCGCGTCGAGGACCGGGGCCGCGACGACGACGGCCTCCGGCAGCAGCGCGCTCGATCCGGTGCAGTAGCCGTCGGCGCGGGCATCCGCCAGCCGCGAGTGGAGCACCTCGGTCTCGCCGGCGCCGGGCAGCCCGCGCGCATGCGCCTCGGCCTGCGGGGCCGGAAGCGCGGCCAGTACGGCCCACCCCGCCGGCCCGCTCTCGAGCGGCTCCTCGTGGCCGAGCGGCGGCGGCAGGCGCAGGGCGCGCGCGGGGGCGTGCTCGGCCACGCAGGCCACGCGCGAGCGCGCGGCATCGTGGAGGAAGAGCCAGGCGCTCTCGTCGAGCGTCCCGGCAAGGGTCTCCAGTGCCGGCAGCGCGGCCTGGCTCACGCGGTTGCGTTGTGCGAGGACGGCGCCGATGCGCAGCAGCTCGAAGCCCACGCGGTAGCGCTTGAGGCCCTCGTCGAACTCGAGCCAGCCGAGGGCGCGCAGGCGCGACAGGAGGCGGTGCGTGGTGCTGGTGGGCTCGCCGGTGGCCGCGGCGAGCTCGCGCACGCCCCATTGCTCCTGGCCGTCGACGAAGGCGCGCAGGAGCGCGATGCCGCGCTCGAGGGGGCCGGGCTCGGCCGCCCGGGCCGGCTTACCCGATGGCATCGACCTCGCCCGCGACGACGGTCGAGCGGGTCTCGGTGACCGTCCACAGGCCGCGCTCGCGCAGGTAGGCGAGGCAGCCCTCGACGTCGTCGTCGCCGAAGACCTCGGGGCCGCAGACGCCCGGGCGCGCGAGCTTGCCGCCGGCGATGAGCCGCGCCGTGAAAGCCGTGGGCACGGCCGTCATGCGCGCCTGGGGCAGGGGGTCCCAGCCTTTCGGATGGCCCACGGTGGTCTCGACCACATGGCGGCGACCCGGCGTGCGCCCCGTCACCCGCACGCGCAGGCAGTAGATCGTCTCCACGGGCCCGGGCTTGAGCGTGCCGTCGCCCATCAGCGCCGCGCGCAGCAGCGGCTGGAAGTCGTGCTCCGCGCCGCCGGCGGCCACCTTCGCCTCGGGGCGCAGCAGGCCGAAGCGCGAGAGCGCCTTCACGAGATCCATGATCTCCTTCTGGTAGGCGCCGCGCACCGTGACCCGGCGCAGTCCCGGCACGAAGCGCGGCAGGGTCTGCGGCTCGGAGTGCGGCGTGAGGACCAGCTCGACCTCCCCCTCGACTCCGGGGAAGCGGGTGCGCAGGGGCCCCGAGAAGGGCGGGTGCAGGACATGGCGGCCGTCGACATACTCGTAGGATCGCACGGGGTCGCGAAACTGGCGAAGCACGGTGTCGAGGAGCCCCATCGAGGGGTTGAGCGGGCGCTGCGTGAGGTACTCGATCTCCACCTCGATCCCGCCCTCGGCGTGGCGCGCGCCGTGCGCCGCCAGCATGTTGGTGATGCCGGGGCTGCAGCCCATGCCGATGAGGGCCGTGATGCCGGCGGCGCGGGCGCGCTCGTCCAGCGCCAGGCGCTCGTTCACGAGGAGGGTGCCGTGCACGTCGACGTAGTGGCGGCGCGCGGCGATGCAGGCCTCGAGGATCTCGATGCTGCGCGACCCGTCCGTCGCGTTGACGACGACGTCGGCCTTGGCGATGGCCGCGGCCACCGCCGCGCGGTCGGCGGCGTCCACCGGGCGGGCCGCGAGCCGGTCGCCCGCGCCCAGGGCGGCGAGCCCGGCGAGGGCGGCCTGCGACTGGTCGAAGGCGCTCACGCGCACGCCCGGATGCGTGGCCAGCACGTCGGCGATGAGGGAGCGTCCGACGCCCCCGGTTCCCAGCACGGCGTATTCCATGTTGCCCTTCCTCTTCAGTCGGGGGCGCCGACGCCGGCGCGCGGGAGCGCGGCCGGGTCGAGCCCGTAGGTGGAAATGGCGGCGCCGGGGCTCACGAGACCGTTGCGCACGTCGGCGAGGACGGCCGCCGCCGGCCGCTCGCGCGGCGGGCCGTAGCCGCCGCCGCCGGGCACGTCGAGCACGACCTCGTCGCCCGGATGCAGCTCGAAGGGCTTTCCGAAGGGCTGGCCCCGGCCGTTCACGCAGATGGTCGGCTGGCCGGCGCCGAGCCCGCCGCCCAGGGGATAGACCGGCACGCCGAAGCGCCCGCCGCGGATGCTCGCGACGACCGGCCCGTCGAGGGCGGCCTCCCGCGGCACGCGGATCGCGATGCGCTGTCCCATCCCGCCGCGGTGGCGCCCCGCGCCGGCCGAGTCGGCCACGAAGGCCTTGCGCTCGAAGCGCAGCGGCGCCTCGTGCTCGATCACCTCGACCGGGATGCTCGCGACGTTGGCCGGATAGGAGAGGCTGCCGATGCCGTCGCGCGTGCCGCGCGCGCCCAGGCCGCCGTTGAAGGTGACCACCGCGTAGAACGACTCGCCGCCGGCCCGCCGCCCCATGAAGTTGCCGTAGAGGAGCGGCGTGGAGCCGCTGCCGGCCACGAGGCGCTCCGGGATGGCGCCCGCGAGCGCCTGCATCACGAGTTCCGGCAGCATGTGCGCGACGATCGTTCGCCCCCACGTGGGCGCGGGGAAGCTCGCGTTGAGGAGCGAACCGGCCGGGGCGTCGATCGCGATGGGGCGCATGCACCCGGCGTTGTTGGGGACCTCGGGGTCGAGCAGGCACTTGAGCGGATAGACCGAGTACGAGCGCGTCATGTTGAGCGTCACGTTCACGGCGCGCGGGATCTGCCGCGAGGTCCCCGCGTAGTCGAGCGCGATGGCGTCGCCGGCGATGCGCACGCGCAGGGCGAGCGCGAGCGGCTCGGGGTAGCCGGCCACGTCCTCCAGGACCATGCTCGCCGGGTAGTCCCCGTCGGGCAGCGCGCGGATGGCCTCGCGCATGCTCGCCTCCGACCGGCCGATGATCTCGTCCCCCAGTCCCTCCAGCGAGTCGAGCCCGGCGAGCGTCATCGTCTCCAGCAGGCGGGTGGCCGCGGCGTGGCTCGCGGCGACCTGCGCGCGCACGTCCCCCAGCACCTTGTCCGGCTCGCGGACGTTGGCCTGGATGAAGGCGACCACCGACTCGTCCTCGCGGCCGGCGCGGACGAGGTGCAGGATGGGGATCTTGAGCCCCTCCTCGTAGACGTCGCGGCTCTCGAGCGAGGCGGCGCGCCCGCCCACGTTCAGGTGGTGCACGACCGTGAGGACATAGCCGGCCACCGCGTCGCCGCGGAAGACGGGCATGGCCACCGTGATGTCGATCAGGTGCCCGCTCGCGAGCCACGGATCGTTGGTGATGAACACGTCGCCGGGCCTTGCGGCGAGGAAGCCCGCGTTGCGCATGAAGTTGGGGATCGTGTAGGGCAGGATCCCCAGCAGGCCGGGCGTCGAGTGCGTCGACTGGGCGAGCAGGCGCCCGCGGGTGTCGAAGACGGCGCAGGCGTAGTCGTGGAAGTCGCGGATCACGCTCGAGAAGGCGGTGCGCACGAGCGCGGTGGCCGCCTCGTCGACGGCCGTGACGAGCCGCTTCCAGAGGAGTTCCACCTCGACGGCGTCCAGGTTGCGTGGCATGGGTCAGGCGCTCCTGTCGATGACGAGGACGCCGAGGGCGTCCACCTCGAATGTCGCCTGGGGACCGACGACGGTGGTGGTCTCGCGCTCCTCGACGAAGGCAGGGCCCTCGCCGCGGTGGCCGGCGCGCAGGCGGTAGCGGTCGTAGACCGGGCAGTCCACGGCGCCGGTCGCGCGGCCCATGAACGCGCGCCGGCTTCCCCGGATGGCCGCGGATGCCGGCCCCGCCGCGGGCGCGAGCCGGGCGGGGCGGAACGGCACGCGGGCATCCAGCGAGGCGATCACGCGCAGGTTCACGATCTCCACCGGGACGTCGGCGTAGGATCGCCCGTAGCGGTGGCGGTACTCCTGCTCGAAGGTCTCGCGCAGGCGCGCCGCGCCGGGCGCGGCCGCGGGCCAGGCCACGCGCAGGTTGTAGCCCTGGCCGCGGTAGCGCAGGTCGGCGCTGCGCTGCAGGCGCACGGGCGTCGCGCCCGCCTTCAACAGGGCGGCGGCCTCGGCCTCGAGCGCCGCGAAGGCGGCCTCCACGTCGCCGGGTGCGAGGTGCGCGAGGTCCGCGCGGAACGTGCGCACGCGGTCGATGGAGACGTCGGAGACGAGCATGCCGAGCGCCGACATCACGCCCGCCGCCGGCGGCACCACGATGCGGCGGATGCCCAGCTTCTCGGCCAGCCCGAAGGCGTGCACGGGGCCCGCGCCCCCGTAGGCCACCATGACGAGGCTCGCCGGATTCTCGCCGCGTTCCGCGAGGTGCAGGCGCGCCGCGCAGGCCATGTCCTCGTTGGCGATGTCGTGGATGCCCCACGCGGCCTCCTCGATCCCGATGGCGAGCGGCCGCGCAAGGCGGGCGTCGATTGCCGCGCGCGCCGCCCCGGGGTCGAGCCGCATCGAGCCGCCCAGGAAGTGCTCGGGGTCGAGGTACCCGAGGATAACGTCCGCGTCCGTGACGGTGGGTTCCTCGCCGCCGCGCCCGTAGGCGGCCGGGCCGGGCGCCGCGCCGGCGCTGTGCGGCCCCACCTTGACGAGGCCGAGGCCGTCGATGCGGGCGATGCTGCCGCCGCCGGTGCCGATCTCGAGCAGGTCGTAGACGGGGACGCTGATCGCGAGCCCCGAGCCGGGCTTGAAGCGGTAGACCCGCGCGGCCTCGTACTCCTCGGCGACCTCGGCTGTGCCGTCGATGACGGTGCAGAGCTTGGCGGTGGTGCCGCCCATGTCGAAGCAGAGCAGGTCGCGGGCGCCCACGGCCTCGCCCCAGAAGCGGGCCGCCTCCACGCCCCCGGCGGGGCCGGACTCGAGGATGCGGATGGGGAACTCCTGCGCGGTCTCGCGCGAGACCACGCCCCCGCTCGATTGCATGACATGCAGCCGCCCGGCGAACCCGCTTGCGGCCAGGCCGTCGGCGACCCGGCCCAGGTAGGAGCGAACGAGAGGCTTCACGAACGCGTTGGCGGCCGTTGTGCTGGTGCGCTCGTACTCCTTGATCTGCGGCAGCACGTCGCAGGAGAGGGACACGGCGATCTCCGGGGCGTGAGCGGCGAGCAGGGCGCCCACGCGGCGCTCGTTGGCGGGGTTCGCGTAGGCGTGCAGGAAGACGACCCCGACGGACGCCACGCCCGCGGCGCGCAGTTGGGCGGCGAGCGCGCGCACTGCCTCGTCGTCCGGCGCGAGGACCACCGCCCCCTCGGCGGACGTGCGCTCGGCGATCTCGAAGCGCAGGGCCCGCGGCACCAGCGGCTCGGGGAACTCGAGCTGCAGGTCGTGGACGTCGTAGCGCGTCTCCTTGCGCATCTCGAGCACGTCGCGGAATCCCGCCGAGGTGACGAGGGCGGTCACGGAGCCCTTGCGCTCGATGAGCGCGTTGATCACGAGCGTCGTCCCGTGCACGAAGCCGGCCGCCGCGGAGAGGGTCACGCCCTGGCGCGCGGCGAGGAGGGCGAGCCCGTCGAAGATCCCCCGCGAAGGGTCGTCGGGCGTGGTGAGGGTCTTCTCGAGGCGGATCTCGCCCGAGGCGTCGTCGATGGCCACGAAGTCGGTGAACGTGCCGCCGATGTCCGTGCCGATCCGGAAGGAGGGCGCGCGCGGGCTCATCGCGGCTCCCGCGCGGAGGCGACGAGGCCGGCGAGCACGGAGACGTCGCGGCAGTCCTCGAGGTGGCGCACGGCGTCGACCAGGGCATCGGCCCCCGCCCAGCCGGGCGCGCCGTGGGCCGCGCACTCGCGCAGCTTCGCGGCGACTTCGTCGAACGACATCGGGTTGCGCGGGTGGCCCTTCACGTGGTCGACGCGGGTGGCGTGGCGCCGGCCGCTGCGGTCGGTCACGGCGAGGATGCCGGGCATGGGGAAGGTCCCGCGGCCGGCCCCCTGGCCGGAGTCCTCGCGGTCGGCGTGAATGCGCGGCAGGAGGGCGCGCACGCGCGGATCCAGCAGGCTCCCGGGGAGCAGGGGGCGGAAGCCGATCCCGCCGTGCACGGCCGCCCACGCGGTCATGAAGGGCAGGCTGAACTGCGCGTCCGTCACGGTCCGCGGGTTCCACTTGCGCGCGGCCGGCGCGCAGACGAGGTCGAAGACCTCCTCGTTGGTGACGGTGAAGCGGGCCTCGGCGATTTCCTCGGGAGCGAGGCCCGTGCGGCTGCGCAGTTCCAGCATCGCGCCGATGGGGCCGTGGATGAACTTGCAGCACGGGTAGACGGGCTTGATGCTCACGTCCTCGAGCAGCCACCGGGAGCCCAGGCCTTCGACCAGGTCGGCGCGATCGTACTGGCCCCGATGGAAGACCGGGTAATAGCCGAATCGCCCCTCGAGAACGTCGCGGGCGCCGGTGATGCCGCGCTCGGCGAACAGCACCGACAGGACCCCGCCCTCGGCGGCGATGCCCTGCATGAGCCGGACCGTCATCGCGCCCGCCAGGAACCCCTGCTGGTTGCCGGCGACGCGCGCGTACGCGATGCCCATGGCGTCGCGCGCGACCTCGGGGCGAAGGCCCGCCAGGCGCGCGGCGGCAAGCGCGGCGCCGAAGAACCCGCACTGGTAGGTGAGGGACATGCCCGTCTGGCTGAAGCTCACGCGCGGCGCCGCGGAGAGGCGGCAGACGAGTTCGGCGCCGGCCGCGACGGCGGCGATGAAGTCGCGACCGGAGACCGGGCCGCGGTGCTCGGCGATGGCGAGCGCGGCGGGCACGACCGAGGCGCTCACGTGGCAGGTGTTCTGCTCGTGCACGTCGTCGAGGTCGAGCGCCCTGGCCATGGTGCCGTTGGCGAGCGCCGCGGCGGGCGCCGGCGCGCGCCCGCCCGTGGCGAGCACGGTGGCCTGCGGCGCGCCGCCCCATTCGCCGACGAGGCCGGCGATCTCGCGCACGCCCTCGGCCCGGCAGCCCGCGAGCGTCGCGGCAAGGGTGTCGAGGATCGCGACCCGGGCGCGCTCGCGCACGCGAGGCGGCATGTCATCGGGCCCGGACCCGAGCCCGAAATCCAGCAGTTCTTCCATGGCATCCAACGGCGATCCTCCCGGCTTGATCATTGTCCCATTAGATGGGACACTGTTCCCATGCTAGAAGGAACGCCGCGGCGACGCAAGCCCCGGCAACCCGCACTGCCACGACCAGGAACCCCCATGCCCGACGACACCGACCGCCGCCCCGCCCCGCCCACCCTCGCGGATCCCACGCTCCTGCGCGACCGATGCCTCATCGACGGCGCGTGGTCGGAGGCGGATGCGGGCGGCGGCCGGGTGGCCGTGGACAACCCCGCCGACGCCTCGATCGTGGGAACGGTTCCCGTGATGGGTGCGGCGGAGACCCGGCGCGCGATCGAGGCGGCGCAGCGCGCGCTGCCGGCCTGGCGGGCGCTGCCGGCCAGGGAGCGCTCGCGCATCGTGCGCAAGTGGCACGACCTCATCATGGCGAATGCCGACGACCTCGCGCTCATCCTCACCACCGAGCAGGGCAAGCCGCTCGCGGAGGCGAAGGGCGAGATCGCCTACGGCGCCTCCTTCGTCGAATGGTTCGCGGAGGAGGGCAAGCGCATCTACGGCGACACCATCCCCTCGCCCGCGAACGACCGCCGCCTCATCGTGCTGAAGCAGCCCATCGGCGTGTGCGCGGCCAT
>DAORTX010000006.1:18123-27249 GCA_035432885.1 Usitatibacteraceae bacterium | reverse complement strand
GCCTCGACCCATTCGCCAGGAGGCAGCGTGATCAAGCGTCCCCGATGGAAGTCCGGCACCGTCGTTGTTCTGGAGCACGTCTCGACCGTCCTCGAAGGCAACGCCCTGGGCGACCCCCATGCGAGGAAACTCGCGGCATGGCTGCCGCCGCAGTACGACGAAGGCGCCACGCGCGGGCGCGGCCGGCGCTTTCCCGTGCTCGTGGACATGGTGGGCTTCACCGGCTCCGGCCTGTCGCACGTCGCCTGGAAGAATTTCAGCGAGAACCTGCCCGAGCGAGCGGCGCGCCTGGTGCACGAGAAGAAGATGGCGCCGGCCATCATCGTCTTTCCCGACTGCTTCACCGCGCTCGGCGGCAACCAGTACGTGAATTCGGCCGCGATCGGCGACTACGCGGATTACCTCACGAAGGAAATCGTGCCCTTCGTGGACCGTGAGTTCCGCACGCTGGCCTCGCGGGAGCATCGCGGCTGCTTCGGGAAATCCTCCGGCGGCTATGGCGCGATCATCCACGGCATGAAGTACGCCTCGACCTGGGGCGCGGTCGCCGACCACTCGGGCGACGCCTACTTCGATTTCGTCTACCACCACGACTGGCCGAACACGCTGAACGAACTCGCGAAGTACCGCCCGCGCCGGTCGGCACCGGGCAAGGTGGACGTCCGCAAGCTCGAGAAGGGCGCCGACCGGGGCGCGGACGACGGGCGCGTGAAGGCCTTTCTCGAGGCCGTGTGGAAGAAGCCGAAGCTCTCCATGGCCGAGGGCCACGCGATCATGAACCTGTGCATGGCCGCGACCTACGACCCGGACCGCAAGGCGCCCAACGGCTTCCGGCTGCCGTTCAACCTGGAGACGGGCGAGCGGCTGGAGGACCGGTGGGCGCGATGGCAGGCGAACGACCCGGTGAACCTCGTGGCGAAGCACCGGAAGAATCTCGCCTCGCTTCGCGGCATCTACATCGACTGCGGCTCGCGCGACCAGTACCACATCCAGTACGGATCGCGGATCCTCTCCAAGCGGCTGCAACTGGCGCGGATCGCCCACCGGTACGAGGAATTCGACGACAACCACTCCGACGTCGACTACCGGATGGACGTGTCGCTGCCGTTTCTCACCCGGGCCCTGCGCTAGGCGCGCGTCGGTCGCCGGTCGCTAGCGCCGGCGCCGGGGCCTTCGCCGCCAGACGGACGGCGGCTTGCCGAAGACGCGCTTGAACGCACGCGAGAAGGAATTCACGGCCTCGTAGCCGGCCTCCTTCGCGATCGCCTCGATCGACTGCGCGGTGGTCGCGAGCGCGTGCGCCGCGAGCTGGAGCCGCACGCGGGTGAGGAAGCCGAAGATGGGCTCGCCCACCACCAGCGAGAAACGATCCGCGAGTCCCGAGCGCGAAAGCCCGACCTGCCGCGCGAGCCGCTCGACGCTCCAGTGCTCGCCGGGCCTGCCGTGCACCAGCGCGAGCGCCGCGCCCACGTGGCGGTCGTTCAGCCCCGCGAGCCATCCGGATCCGCCCGGGGGCAGGTCCTCGACATGGCGGCGCAGCGATTCGATCAGCACCAGCTCCGCCACGCGCGAGAGCGCGGCCGTTCCCCCGGGGCGCGGCGCGTCCGTGCCCGAGAGCGACAGCCCGAGGGAATCGGCGAGCCAGGCGAGCGGCGCCGTGCCGCGAAGGCCGGACTTGAGCACCGGCGGCAGGGCGGCGAAGAGCGGCTCGGCGAGGTGGCGGTCGGCGGAGATGGCGAGCGTCACCCAGCGCGTGCGCCGCCCCGATCCGCCCAGGGTGACGGGCGCGAGTTCCCCGGCCACCGGAGGGCGAAGGAGCGTCGCGAAGGGCGTGGGCGCGGCGTCGAGATCGGCGCCGAGGAGGTGGCCCTCGCCGCGGGCGAGAAACGCGACGTCGCCCGGGCGAAGCGCCACCGGCGCGCCATCGCCCGCCCGGAGCGAGCAATCGCCCTCCAGGATCACGTGCGCGAAGGATCGCGAGCTGGCCGCCGGCACCGACACGCACCACGACCCGCCGGCCGTCGCGTCGACGAGCACGGAGCCGTGGAGGTTCGCGAGCCGCAGGACTTCGGAGAGGGCGTCCATGGCGATGAACCGGAGTGGGTGCCGTCCGCCCTCGCGCGGCTCAGTGGAAATGCGCGGCCGGCGAATCGGCCTCGTCGGGAAGCTCGGCGTGAACCATTTCCGCGTCGGGGTTGGCGAAGAGAGGCGCCCCGCAATCGTCGCAGTACTCCGGCTCGAACGTTCCGGTGAGGCGCTTCACCTCCGTGACGCCGCACTGCCCCAGCTCGGCCACGAGGTCCTCGATCGGGCCGGGGCGCAGGTTTTCGTCTTCCCGCCCGTAGAGCGGCCAGACGACGCCGTGCGCCACGTGGCTGTCGCCGTCGATGGTGAAGCCCACGCGGTACTCGTCCACGCGCTCCTCGCCGAAACCCGCGATCACCGCGCGCAGCTGGGCGGCCTCGATCTGCAGCGTGCTCTCGAGAAACGCCACGCCAGAGCGGATGGCGTAGGGACGCACGCGGCGATCGGCCTCGCGGCAGTTCACGTAGTAGGAATCCGGCAGGAGGCACTCGAACACGCAGCCGGGGAGCAGCTTGGCGATGGTCGGGCGCGCCTGCGCGATCCACTGCTCGAGGCTCGCCGTGCGCCCGGCGTGGCCGCTCGCGTCTTCCTGCCAGCGGAAGAGCGGCCGTCCGCGCACCGTGGCGGCGGAGGCGATCACGAAGCGCGAGTCCGACAGGAGCTGCGCCGTCTCGGGCATGCGGGCGAAGTCGATGCGCGGGATTTCCCCCGAGACCGCCGCGTCGCCCAGGCGCGCGGCCAGGCGGCGCAACTCGGAAAAATGCCGCGGCAGCTGGTCGATCGAGTAGAGGTAGGGAACCAGGGTGACGCGGGTGTCCGCGGCGAGCACGTGCGCCTGGAGCTGGACGGCGAGGGCCTGGGCGTCCTCGTGCGCGATGGGGCCCGAGGCGATGGCGTACTTCGACCAGGCGACGACGGGTGCGGCGATGAGGAGCGATTCCCACGCGAGGTCGCCCTGCATCACGGTCACGGACTCGCTGATGCCCTCGGCGCGCTCGATGAGCACGTCATAGGCGCCGGAGTTGGTCTGGAACAGGTGGTCGAGCGTGCCGTCCAGGGGCGCATCGTTGCCGTGCTCCAGGAGCTTCTCGAGGAGAAGGGCGATCTGGGTCTCCCAGAAGCGGTCCTCGGTGAGGCTGCCGGAGGTGTGCAGGCCGTTCGCCAGGGCGATGAGTCGTTCGGCGTCCCGGGTGAGGCGGGGCGCGGACTTGCTGCGGGTGCGGGCCATGGCGGGGGCGGGCGCGAAAACGCCCGTCATGAGATGACGATTCGTCGGGTGCGTATTTTATCATTGCGGCATCGATCGACCGGAAGGCACCCGATGTCCGAATTCCTGAACGTGCTGGGCGGCGAGTTGCGCGCCTGCAGCTTCGACCCGCTGACGGGCTTCCACCGCGACGGGTCCTGCCAGATGGCGGGCGACGACGCCGGCACCCACGTGGTGTGCGCGCGCATGACGCCGGAATTCCTCGCCTTCAGCCTCGCGCGCGGAAACGACCTGGTGACGCCCCGTCCGCGAATGCGCTTCCGGGGGCTCAAGGCCGGCGACCGCTGGTGCGTGTGCGCCCTGCGCTGGCTGGAGGCGCTCGAGGCGGGCGTCGCGCCCCCCGTGGTGCTGGAAGCTACCCACGAGCGGGCGCTGGACCTCGTGCCGTTGGCGGTGTTGAAGCGCCACGCATTTGATGCGAGCCCCAGCCGCGAATCGCCGTAGCGGCCGATTTCAGCAAGCGGGCGATTTCCGCCTGGCGCAACACCTGGGCGTTGCGCTCGATTTCCATCCGATTTTCAATGCTCATGTCTTCTCTCCTGCTTGGGTGGCGCACCTTGGCGCCCATGCAGTCAATCTAATTGCTGTCCGGAAGCTATACAATCCATGGCGATGGCACATAATTGATGAAATCAGGGAACAAATAGGGTGGGCGTCCCCACGGACATGGCCGCCTTCGTGCTGGCCGTGGAGAAAGGCGGGTTCTCGTCGGCCGCGCGCGAACTCGGCCTTACGCCCTCGGCGATCTCCAAGCTCGTCACGCGCATGGAGAACCGGCTCGGCGTGCGCCTGCTCAACCGGACCACGCGGCGGCTCGCGCTCACGCCGGAAGGCGAAGCCTTCTTCCACCGCTCGCAGCGAATACTGGCCGACATCGAGGAAGCCGAGAACGAGGTGGCGAGATTCCGAGAACGCCCCCACGGCAGGCTCCGGGTCAACGTCGGCACCGCGTTCGGCGCCTACCAGTTCGTGCCGGCGCTGCCGGAATTCCTCGCGCGCTATCCGGAGATCGAGGTCGAGATCACGATGACCGACCGCATCGTGGACCTCGTGGAGGAAGGCGCGGACGTCGGCATCCGGTCGGGAAACCTGCCCGATTCCTCGCTCGTCGCGCGCCGGATCTGCGACATGGAGCGCGTGATCTGCGCTTCTCCCGCCTACCTGCGCAAGCGCGGCACGCCCAGGAACCCCGAGGATCTCGCCGGGCACAACTGCCTGGTGCTCGCGGCCACGCCGCAGTTCCACCGCTGGCCGTTCAATTTTCCCGACGGCGTGAGGAACGTCGACGTCTCGGGCAACGTCACCGCCAACAGCGCCGAGACGCTGGTGCAACTGGCCGTCATGGGGCTCGGCATCATTCGCCTCGCCGACGTGATCGTCGGCGACGCCATCGCGAAGGGGCTCCTGCGGCCGGTGCTGGCCGATGTGCACCACGTGGAGCCGCTGCCGCTGCATGCGCTCTACCCGCGCGGCCGGCACCGCTCGCCCCGGGTCGCCGCGCTGGTGGACTTCCTCGTCGAGAAGTTCTCCGATGCGCCGTGGCGCGTGAAGAAGGCGCGCCGGTGACCGTGCTCGCCCCCGCGGTCGCCTTCGTCGACCTGGAGACCACGGGCACCTCCGCCACGGGCGATCGCGTGACCGAGGTCGCCATCGTGCGCGTGGTCGACGGCGAGGTGATCGAGGAGTGGTCCTCGCTCGTCGACCCCGAGCGCTCGATCCCCCCCGACATCCAGATCCTCACCGGCATCACCAACGAGAGCGTGAAGGGCGCGCCCACCTTCGCCGAGATCCGTAACGACGTGCGCGAGCGGCTGGAAGGCCATCTCTTCGTCGCGCACAACGCGCGGTTCGACTACGGCTTCCTGAAGAACGAGTTCGCGCGCCTCGAGATGCCCTTCTCCGCGGACGTGCTCTGCACCGTGCGCCTGTCGCGAAGGCTCTACCCGGACGCCGTGGGCCACAGCCTCGATGCGCTGATCGCGCGCCACGGGCTCTGCGACCCGCAGGACGTCGTGGCCGGAGGGGCGCGCACGGGCCGGCACTCGGCGCTGGGGGACGCGCGCGCGCTGCTGCGCTTCTCGCGGGTGATCGAGCGCGAGAAGCCCGCCGAGGAGATCGCAGCGGCCGTCAAGCGCCTGCTGAAGATCCCGAGCCTGCCGCCGCAACTGGGCGCCGATGCGCTGGAGGGCGTGCCCGAGTGTCCCGGCGTCTACCGCTTCTTCGGCGTGAACGACCTGCCGCTCTACATCGGCAAGAGCGTGAACCTGCGCGACCGCATTCGTTCGCACTTCACGTCGGACTACCGCAACGCCAACGACCTGCGCCTGTCCTCGGAGATCCGCCGGCTGGACTGGATCGAGACCGCGGGCGAGCTGGGGGCGCTGCTCCTGGAATCGCGTCTCGTGAAGGAGGTGGCGCCGTTGCACAACGCCATGCTTCGCCGGCGCAAGTCCTCGTGCGTCGTTCGCCTGCCGTCGCTTCGCGAGGCGCCGCAGATGACGAAGCTGGGGGACATCGACTGGGACGAGCGCGGCCCCGGCGCCGAGCCGCTCTACGGGCCGTTCGCCTCGCCGCGCGCCGCCCGGGATCTCCTCGAGGCGATCGCCGCGGAGGAGGGCCTTTGCTGGCGCCTGCTGGGCTGGGAGAAGCGCGGCGGGCCCTGCTTCGCGCGACAGGTGCGCAAGTGCCGCGGCGCCTGCGTGGGCGAGGAGTCGCCGGAAGCCCACAACCTGCGGCTAGCGACCGCGCTCGAGGCGAAGCGAATCCCCGACTGGCCGTTCGCGGGGGCGGTCGCCATCGTCGAGCGCGACGCGACGCGCGCCCTCGAGGAGGCGCACGTGATCCGGCAGTGGCGCCACCTGGGGACCGCGCGCGACGAGGAGGAACTCGCCTCGCTCGCGAGGATGTCGCGGTTGCCCGAGTTCGACCCGGACGTGCTGAGGGTCCTGCGCCGCTGGCTTGCCGACAACCCCGGGCGCGCGCGCGTGATCGGCTAGGCGTCGCCCAGCACCTCGGGCGTGTCGTTGCGCGGGTTGCCCACGAGCTTCGAGATGGCGCGAACCCGAAGCGCTCCCGCGTAGGGCTGGAGCAGCGCGAGAGCCTCGCCGGGCGCCGCGGCGAGCCAATCCTCGACGCGGTCGGCCGGAAGGATCACCGGCATTCGGTCATGGACGGCCGCGACCGCCTCGTTGGCTTCCGTGGTGAGGATCGCGAAGGATTCCACGGGCGGCGCCTCGGGCCGGGTCCTGTCGTGCCAGCGCTCCCAGAGCCCGGCCAGCGCGAGCAGCGGCCGGTCCTCGGCGGTGATCGCGAACGGCTGCTTGCGCCCCGGATCGCCCTTCCATTCGAAGAATCCCGAGGCGGGCACCACGCAGCGGCGGCTGCGGAAGGCGCTCCGGAACGAGGGCTTCTCGGTCACCGTTTCGCTGCGGGCATTGATCATGCGGTTGCCGATCGCGAGGTCCTTCGACCAGGACGGCACGAGGCCCCAGCGCAGCATGGCCACTTCGCGCGCCCCGTCCTCGCCCGCGCGCACCACGGGCGCCTCCTGGGTGGGCGCGATGTTGAAGCGCTTGCGGATGCGGTCGTGCACCGGCACGTTGAACGTGTAGGCGATCACGTTGCCGTCGGCGTCGAGGAAATAGCGGCTGCACACGGAAGAAAGTATTGCACAGGGTTGCCGCGCCCCGGTCGGGCCGGTACCCTGTCCGCTGCCCATGCCCATGTCCCAAGCCTGCCCGAGTTGCCGCGCGCCGATGCAGAAGCGCCATTTCGAGAGGCAGGTCCTCGGCGAAGTGATCCTCGACCTCTGCTGGGACTGCCACGGGATCTGGTTCGACCAGTTCGAGAGCACGCAGCTCTCCCCGGGGTCGGTCATCGAACTCTTCCGGCTGATCCACGAGAACCGCGACAAGCCCGCCCGGCCGCTCGGCGACCGCATGAAATGCCCGCGCTGCCAGGCGAGACTCGTGCTCACGCACGACATCCAGCGGTCGAACCGGCTCACCTACCACCGCTGCCCGGCTGGCCACGGCAGGTTCACCACGTTCTTCCAGTTCCTGCGCGAGAAGCAGTTCATCCGCTCGCTTTCCCGCCCGGAGATCGAGGCCTTGAAGGCCACGGTGAAACAGGTGCGGTGCTCCGGTTGCGGCGCGATCGTGGATCTGGACCGGGACAGCGCCTGCGGCTACTGCCGCTCGCCCATCTCGGTCCTGGACGCCGGCGCCGTGGAAAGTACCCTCGCGAACCTGAGCGAGGCCGATCGCCGGCGCACGAACCCGAACGCGAAGGAGATGGCGGAGGCCTTCGAGTCGCTCGTCGCCACGCACAAGGCCGCGCCGCGCGGGAGCCTCTGGACGCGCGACATCACCCCCATGCAGTCCACTCCCGCGGTGATCGACCTGGTCATCGATGGCATCTCGCACCTCTTCCGATGAAAGAGCCCGCCCCCATGCGCCTCGCCCCCTTCCACCGCGCGGCCATGCTCGTCGCCGCGGGAATGTTCCTCGCCGCGTGCCAGACGGTGAACACCGTCTCGGAGGGCGCCGACTCGAACCTGATGCTCAAGGGCTTCGATCCGGTCGCCTACTTCACCGAGGGACGCCACGTGGCGGGCAGCCCGGCCATCAAGGCCGACCATGACGGCCTCACCTACCGGTTCGTGAGCGCCGAAAATCGCGAGCGGTTCGTGAAGCAGCCCGCCGCGTTCGTGCCGCAGTTCGGCGGCTTCTGCGCCAACGGCATCGCCTACGCCATCCCCTGGGGCGGCGATCCGGACACCTGGAAGATCATCGACGGCAAGCTCTACATCTTCGGCGGGCAGTCGTCGAAGAACTACTTCCTCATGGACGAGCGTCGAAACCTCGCCCTCGCGCACCGCTACTGGCAAGAAGAGGTCCGGGGCATGCCCCCGCGCGTCCAGACGGCGAAGCGCCTGCTCTTCAGGGTGCCCCACTACAAGTCGGGCAAGGAACTCGAGGATGAATTGCGCTCGAAGGGGACGAAGCCATGAAAGGAACGCCGATCGGAGCGCTGATCGCGCTCGCCCTGCTGGCCGGCTGCCAGTTCGCGCCCGTCAACCGCGAGCCCCCGCCGCTGCCCTTCACCGGCACGAAGTGGATGCTCGTCACCGAGCGCAAGATCCCGGGCGAGGCGCCCTATCTCGAGTTCGGCGACGGGGCCGTCACCGGTTCCTCGGGCTGCAACCGGATCATGGGCCGCTACCTGCAGGACACCGTGGGCGCGGGCGCGATCGTGTTCTCCTCGATCGCCACCTCCAAGCGCCTGTGCGACGACGTGGGGATGGCGGTCGAGGACCGGCTACTTTCGGTCCTGCGAACCTCGACGAACGTGCGCGTGACGGGCGATTCGCTTCGCATCGACGGCTCGGCCGGCGCGCTCGACTTCAAGGCCGCGACGCGCTGACGATCCTGCCGTTCTCGATCCGGACCTTGTCGCCCACGCGCCACGTGGGTTCGGTGCCGAATCGCACCACCTTGTTGGTGCCGTCTTCCAGCCGCACGCGCACGTTCCACGCGGCGACCGTCCCGCGGCTCTTCTCCACCTCGTTGCCGACGAGTGCGCCGCCCAGCGCGCCTGCCACGGTGGCGACATCCCTGCCGCGGCCACCGCCGACCTGGTGGCCGAGCACGCCTCCCACGATTCCGCCGAGCACGGCGCCCGCGCCGCTCGACTCGCCCTTCTTCTCGATGGGAATGATCTCGCTCACGGTGCCGCAGTCGCGGCAGATCTGCGGCACGGGCGCGGGTTCCGGC
>DAORTX010000006.1:15835-18023 GCA_035432885.1 Usitatibacteraceae bacterium | reverse complement strand
GGGGCCGGTGCGGGCGCCACCACGGCGTCCGGGACGAGACCCGAGGGCTGCGCGGTCGTGGCCATGCTCATCGGCGTGCTGGGCGACTTGCCGGACTGGCCGGGGATCAGGCCGAGATAGGAGGCCGCGCCGGCGGCCCCGAAGACGACGACGGCGATGGCGCCGACGATGATGCCGGGATGGATGCCCGAACGGGTCGTGGCGCCATTGGCAGCGGGGGTGTTCATCGATTTCTCCTGTGCGATCACGCGCCGCGCGAAGGCGAGGCGCATCCTGCAAGATTAACGCCAAACGCGCCGCTTACGTTGACGCACGCTCAGATATCGACGTGCGTGCCGAGTTCCACCACGCGGTTGATCGGGACGTTGAAGAAGTCCGTGGCACGGGTGGCGTTGCGGCTCATCCAGGCGAACAGGTGGTTGCGCCAGGCGGCCATGCCCTGGCGCTCGCCGGCGACGATCGTCTCGCGCGACAGGAAGTACGAGGTTTCCATCGGTTCGAAGGCGAGCCCGTAGCGGTCCTTGCACATCTCGAGAACTTCCGCGATGTCGGGATGCTCCTTGAACCCGTACCAGGCCTCGGCCTGCCAGAACCCGTCGCGAAGGCGCTTGAGTTGCACCCGGTCCTCGGGAGGAACGAGCGGCACGTCATGGGTCACCACCGTGAGGAACAGGACGCGTTCGTGGAGCACCTTGTTGTGCTTCAGGTTGTGCAGCATCGCGTGGGGCACCTTGCCCGGGGCGCTGGTCATGAAGATCGCGGTGCCGGGAACCACCTGCGGGGGGCTCACCGCGAGCGCGTCGAGGAAGGGCTCGAGCGGGATGCCTTCCTCGCTCATGCGCCGGTGCAGGAGCGTGCGCCCGCGCTTCCAGGTGACCAGCAGCGTGAAGCACCCCGCGCCGATGAGAAGCGGAAACCAGCCGCCCGAGAGGAACTTCGCCGCGTTCGAGGCGAAGAACGCGAGATCGACCGCGAGCATCGTGCCGAGGACGCCGGCCGTGGCGAGCGGGCTCCACTTCCACAGCCGGCGGGCGACGATCATGGCGAGGGCGCATTCGATCACCATGGTGGCCGACACCGCGATGCCGTAGGCATTGGCGAGGCTGCTCGCCGACTTGAAGCCGACCACGAGCAGGATCACCGCGACGAAGAGGGACCAGTTCACGAAAGGCACGTACACCTGCCCGATCTGGCGGAAGGACGTGTGCAGGATCTCCAGGCGCGGGATGTAGCCCAGGTGGATCGCCTGGCGCGTGATGGAGAACGCGCCGGAGATCACCGCCTGGGACGCGATCACCGCGGCGGCCGTGGCGAGCACCACCATCGGCAGGACGCCCCAGGCCGGCAGCATCCGGTAGAAGGGATTCGCGATGCCTTCCGGATGGGCGAGCACGTAGGCGCCCTGGCCGTAGTAATTGAGCAGGAGCGCGGGCATCACGAGGCAGAACCACGCGATGCGGATCGGTCGCCGGCCGAAGTGCCCCATGTCCGCATAGAGCGCCTCGCCGCCCGTGAGCACGAGGAAGACCGCGCCGAGCACGAAGAAGCCCGCCACCGGGTTCGCCGCCAGGAACGAAAGCGCCAGGACGGGGTTCAACGCGAGGAGGATGTCCGGATGGTCGCCGATGCGGGACACGCCGGCTGCCGCGATCGTCACGAACCAGACGGCGGTGATCGGCCCGAAGAACGCGCCGACGTTCGCGGTCCCGTGGCGCTGGATCAGGAAGAGCCCGGCGAGCACCGCGACCGTGATCGGGATCACCCAATGGGAGAAGACGGGCGTGGCGACCGCGAGGCCCTCCACCGCCGACAGGACGGAGATCGCGGGCGTGATCATGCTGTCGCCATAGAACATCGCCGCGCCGAAGATGCCCAGCGACACGACGAACCAGCGCATGCGGGGCTCGTGGTGGAGGCTGCGAAGCGCCAGGGCGAGGAGCGCGAGTATCCCGCCCTCGCCGTTGTTGTCGGCCCGCAGCATCACCGTGAGGTACTTGAAGGCGATCACCCACGCGAGCGACCACGTGATGAGCGACAGGAGCCCCAGGATGTTGGCCGGCGTGGGTGCGATGCCGTGCTCGGGGCTGAAGCACTCCTTGAAGGCGTAGAGGGGGCTCGTGCCGATGTCGCCGAAGACGACGCCGAGCGCGCCGATCACCAGCGGGGCGATGGCCCGCCGGGACGGGTG
>DAORTX010000006.1:0-15735 GCA_035432885.1 Usitatibacteraceae bacterium | reverse complement strand
GGCGTTGCGGGATCGGGCGGTGCGGGATCGGGCGGCGCCGGATCAGGCGGTGCCGGCTCGGGCGGCGTCGATTCGGTCGGCGTTTGGTCGGGTGGTTCGGCCGGTGTGCTCATTCGGTTTCCTGCGCGGAACGGACGTCCTGCGTGGATGGCGGGCGACTCTACGCCGCTTTGCTGCACCGCACAAGCAACGGCGGCGGCGCACGCCGTGCCGCGCGCGGCGCACTTCGTCGCGCGGCGCTTGCGCGAGCGGAGGCTGGAACGATACCCTGCGCGCACTTTCCGGACGCCTGAACAACATGAAGCCAATCCAGCGCGCGGTGGCCGCCTTCGCCTTTCTCCTTCCCTTTTCTCCCGATGCGCCGGCGATCGAGGCCTACCGGCTCGCGGCCGGCGAGAAGATCGTGCTCGACGGCAAGCTGGACGATGCCCCGTGGACGAAGGCGAGGCCGCACCGGGAGTTCTTCGAGATCTCGCCGCGTGACAAGGTCCCGGCCTCGGTGCGCACGGAGGCGAGCTTCGCCTACGACGGGCGCTCGCTCTACGCCGCCGTGCGCGCCTTCGACCCCGGCCCGGCCGACCTGCGCGCCCCGTTCGCCCGGCGCGACAGCGTGCTGGCCGACCAGGACATGGTGGTGCTCTTCATCGACCCGCTGGGCACGCGCAAGTTCGCCCACTTCGTGCGCGCCAATCCCCGGGGCGTCGTCGCCGACGGGCTCTACAACGAGGACACGGGCAACGAGGACTTCTCGCCCGACTTCGAGGTGGATGTCGCCACGGGCCGCTTCGACGGCGGATGGACGGCGGAATTCCGGATTCCCTTCTCGTCGCTTCGCTACTCGGACCCGCCGAGCCCGGAGTGGAGCGTGCTCGTCTTCCGCAACTATCCGCGCGACCAGCGCTACCGGATCGCCTCGAGCCCGCTCCCGCGGGACGGCAACTGCTTCATCTGCCTGAACCTTCCCCTCACGGGCCTGGCCGGCCTTCCCTCGACGCGTCACCTCGCGCTCACGCCGCAGCTCACGGTGCGCGGCAGTCGCGACCGGACGGGCGGGGAACGCCTGCGGGACAACGAGGTGGCGGCGGGCGTGGACCTCAAGTGGCGCCCGAGGGCCGACATCGTGGTCGACGCGACCCTCAACCCGGATTTCTCGCAGGTGGAGCTGGACACGCCGCAACTCGCGGGCAACACGCAGTTCGCGCTTTTCTTCAACGAGAAGCGGCCGTTCTTCCTCGAGGGCGCCGACATCCTCCAGTCGCCCACCAACGCGATCTACACGCGCACCATCACCGATCCGGCCTGGGGAGCGCGCATCACGCAACGCCAGGAGGGCGCGGACTTCACGCTCCTCGCCACCCGGGACGATGGCGGCGGCCTGGTCCTGCTGCCCGGCACTTACGGCACCGGCATCGCGCGGCAGGACCGCGGGTCGATCGCGACGGTGGGGCGCGTGCGCTGGCAGGCGCCCGGGCGGCTGTCGGTGGGGCTCGTGGCGACGGACCGCAGCTACGAGCAGGCGGGGCACAACCGGGTCCTCGGTCCCGACGTCGTCTGGTGGGCCGACGACGCGAACCGGCTTCGCGCGCAGTTCCTGCAATCCTGGACGACGGCGCAGCCGGACGCGTCGGGCGGCCTCGCCCTCGGGCCGCGAACCGACGGCCATGCGGCGCGGGTCGACTGGAGCTACAGCGGGCCGGCGTGGCGGCAGTTCGTCGCCGTCGCCGATTCCGGCGCGCGGTTTCGCGCCGACAACGGCTTCTTCGGGCAGAACGGCTACCGCTCGGTCTACAGCGAGACGCAGCGGCGGTTTCTCGACGTGGGTCCCTTCAACGAGATCTCGCCGTACCTGAACGCCGAATTCAAGACCGACCTCGACGGAACGGTCATCTACCAGCAGAACAATTTCGGCGTGCAGCTCGGGTTGCCGCGGGCGACCAATGTCTGGCTGGAAGTCCGCCCCAACAACCTCACGGCCACGCGCGAGGGCGGGGGGCTGCGAAAGCGCGACCAGGTCTACGCGCAGATCGAGTCCAATCCCTTCGACTGGTTCTCGAAGCTCCATTCCGAGATCGCCTACGGCGACCGCGTCGACATCGCCAACAACCGCGTCGGCAAGGGAATGTACGCCTCGCTCACGACGAATCTCCGGCCCCACCCGAGAGCCGAACTCGAGTACCGCATCGAGAACGACTACGTGGACAGCCTGGAGCCGGTGGAAGGCTCCAGGCGCATCATCCACCAGAGAGCCCAGCAACTGCTCGCGATCTGGCATTTCAGCGCCCGGGACAGCCTGCGCGCGATCTGGCAGGCGAGCTGGGTCAAGCGCGCGGCTTCGCAGTGGACGGCGGCGGTGCCGCACCGCGAGCGAGCCGACACGCTCTCGGTGGTGTATGGCCATCGGCGCGGCATCGGCTTCACGGTCTACGTGGGGGCGACGATCGGCCGGGTGCTGGAGGCGGATTCGGGATTCGCGCGTCGCCAGGCGGAGGTGTTCGCCAAGGGGAACTGGACCTTCGACGTGCTCTGAAGCCTCAGAGCACGTAGAGCACGATGGCGGTGTAGTGCAGGGCGCTGCCGGCCATCACGAACAGGTGCCAGATGCCGTGGAAGTGCGGGAAGCGCTCGTCGTACAGGTAGAAGACGACGCCGGCGGTGTAGACCACGCCACCGGCCGCGAGCCACGCGAAGCCGCTCCAGGAAAGCGCGGCGATGAGCGGCACCACCGCGAACACCGCGAACCAGCCCATGAGCAGGTAGAGCGCGAGCGACAGCGCTCGCGACCCCTTCGCGAGCCAGATCTCCTGCACCACGCCCAGCGCGGCGAGACCCCAGACGATGCCGAAGAGCGACCATCCCCATGGGCCGTTCAGGGTGACGAGCGCGAAAGGCGTGTAGGTTCCGGCGATGAGGAGGTAGATCGCGCCGTGGTCGAGCTTGCGGAAGACGGCCTTGGCGCGTCCGCGCGTCGAGTGGTAGAGCGTCGAGGAGACGTACAGGAAGAAGAGCGTCGCCCCGTAGATGGAGAAGCTCACGATCTTCCAGGGGTCCGCCTCGAGGGAGCCGATGACGATGAGGACGACCGCGCCGGCGAGCGCGAGCAGCGCTCCGGTGAGGTGGGTCAGTCCATTGAACCGTTCGCCGTGATACATCGGGGGGAGTGGGGAGGGGCTCCCCGGTCGGGGACGGCGGCCTCAGGCGGGCGGTGCGTCGGCCTCGGGGGCCTGGGCGGGATCGGCGCTCTCGCCTTCCTTCGCCTGCTTGTTCTGCAGTTTGCGCTGGAGTTTTTCTTCTTTCTTGCGCTTCTGCTCCAGTTCGCGCTTGCGCTTCTCGAATGCGTAATTGGGTTTGGCCAAGATCGGTTTCTCCTTTCGGGGGTTAGACCGGGGCATTCTCGCACGGACGACCTGCAAATGCTTGTCCCGGCGCAAGAATCCGGGGAACCGGCCGCGCAGCCCGCCTCGCCTTCAGCCGGCCAGGATGGCGGCGAATCCCTCGCGGAATGTCGGATGGCGAAAGCGGAATCCGCTGGCGCGCAGGCGTTCGCTCGAGACGCGCTTGTTGCCGCCGCGCGGGGACGGCTGCGCGTCGTCCCCGCCCACCGGAGGCGGTGCCGTGCCCAGGCGCGCGGCGATCCAGTCGAGGATCTCGCCCATCGGCGCGGGCTCTTCGTCGCTGCCCAGGTACAGCGGCGCCACGGTGTCGCTCTCCACCAGATGCACGAGCGCTCTCGCGCAATCGTCGCGGTGGATGCGATTGGTGAAGCTCGCCCGCGCCTTCGCCGTCACCGCCGTGCCTTCGCGCACCAGGCGGACCATGCGGTCTCGCCCCGGGCCGTAGATGCCCGAGAAGCGGATCGCGGTCGTCTCGAACGGCGCCGCGGCGAGGAGCGCTTCGCCCTCGAGGATCACGCGGCCGGAGAAGCCGCGCGGCCGGGGATCCGTGGACTCGTCCACGACGGACCCGTCGTCCTGCCCGTAGACGCCGGTGGATGACACGAAGACCAGGCGCCGGGCCGCACCCCGGGAGGCGGCCCCGATCACGCGCGCGAGTCCCTCGACGTAGGCGTCCCGGTAGGATTCGGGCGTGAAGGTGTCGGCGGAAACGCAATACACCACGCAGCCGGCCTCGCCCAGCGCGGCGGGGTAGGTCTCGGGCCGAAGGACGTCCATGGCATGCGACCGGGGCGCGGCGCCCGGCGTGCGCCGGCCGAGGTCGACGACGTGGCCTGCCGCCGCGAGAAGCTCCGCCGCGGCCCTGCCCACGTAGCCGGCGCCGGCGACGAAGACCCTGGCCATCAGGCGATCACGAGCGCGACCGCGAAGCCGTCGTAGCCCTTGCTGCCCACGGTCTGGATCGCGGTCGCGGAGACTCTCTTCTCCATCCCCATCATCTGGATCAGCCGCCGCACGCCCAGCACCGCCGCGTCCCGGCTTGCCGCGTCGGCGACGGCGCCGGCCCGCACCACGTTGTCGACGACGATCACGGTGCCGCGGCGGGAGAGCGCGATCGCCCAGGTGAAGTAGTCGGGGTTCGAGGGCTTGTCGGCGTCGATGAAGACGAAGTCGAACGGACCGGCGCCCTCGCGCTCGAGTTCCGGCAAGGTGTCGATGGCGCGGCCCAGGCGAACCTGCGCGATGTTGGCGAACCCGGCGCGGGCGAGGTTCGCGCGCGCGACGTCGGCGTGCTTCGCGTCCACCTCGAGCGTGACGAGGCGACCGCCGCCCGGCGGAAGCGCCCGGGCCAGCCAGATGGCGCTGTAGCCGCCGAGCGTGCCGATCTCGAGGATGTTCCTCGCGCCCTGCACGCGCGCGAGCAGGTTCAGGAACCTGCCCTGCGGCGGCGATACGCTGATCGCGGGGAGCCCCGCCTTTTCCGAATCCCGGAGGGCGGCTTCGAGGATCGCGTCGTTCCCGATCAGGGCGTCGGCGAGGCAGGCATCGACGGCGCTCCAGGTCTCCTGGCTCATCGCGCCCCCGGTGCCGGCGCGTCGCCGACGAGGGCCGCGATGGCGCCTGCGTAGCGCGCTTCCACCTCGGCGGGTGCATTCACCGTCATGCCGAGGTCGCGCAGCAGCCCGTTCTGGAGCCCGTAGATCCAGCCGTGCATGGAGAGTTCCTGGCCGCGCTCCCAGGCGTCGCGAACGATGGAGGTTCCGCACACGTTCACCACCTGCGAGATCACGTTCAGCTCGCACAGGCGGTCGGCGCGGGCGGCCGCCTCGGCGAGCACGGACAGGATGTTGTCGTGCCGGTCGCGCACGTCCTGCACGTGCCGCAGCCAGTTCTCCACGAGCCCGACCCGGTCGCCCTGGAGCGCGGCGCGCACGCCGCCGCAGCCATAGTGGCCGCACACGATGATGTGGCGCACCTTGAGGATGTCCACCGCGAACTGGATCACCGACAGGCAGTTGAGGTCCGTGTGCACGACGACGTTGGCGACGTTTCGGTGCACGAAGAGCTCGCCGGGCAGGAGGCCGACGATGTCGTTGGCGGGCACGCGGCTGTCCGCACAGCCGATCCACAGGTAGGCCGGCGATTGCTGCTCCGAGAGCTTGGCGAAGAACGCGGGATCCTGCCTGCGGATGCGCTCGGACCAGGACCTGTTGTTGTCGAAGAGGTGGGAGAGGGTTCTCATGGCGCGGCGTCGAGACGGATTTCCCGAAAGCGTCGGGACCGCCCCAGTATCCCACAGCGACCGCATGGGGAATTTGCGCGGCAGCTCCGCCGCGCGAACTACTTCCCGCGCTCGAGCCTTGCCTTCAGGTCGGCGAAAGGCGAGTGCTTCGCCGTGGCCGCTTCCGTGCCCGTTCCGCCGCCGCCCGTGGCCTCGAGCTGGCGCTGGTGCTCGTTGTCGTGGCAGTAGACGCAGAGCAGTTCCCAGTTGCTGCCGTCGGGAGGATTGTTGTCGTGGTCGTGGTCGCGGTGGTGGACGGTGAGCTCTCGCAGGTTGGCTCGCGTGAACGTGCGCGCGCACCGGCCGCAGACCCACGGGTAGATCTTGAGCGCCCGCTCGCGGTAGGTGAGGCTTCGTTCGTCGGCCGCGCGCCGTGCGTCGGCGACGAGGCGGTCGAGCTTGCCGGGGTCGGCCACGGTGCGCTCGTCCCTACTGCTGCCGAGTGACCCGCGGCGAGCGGTTCGTGCCCTCGATCTCGAGGTAGAACGCGCCGAGCGCGCCGCGGCGCACGCGCACCTTGGGATTTTCCACCCAGTGCGCGCCGGAACTGCCGTCCGCGACCTGCCACACCTGGCCGTTGGCCAGGCGAATGCTCGCGCCCGGCCCCCAGCCATCGAAGCGCCCCGGGATCGAGCTCTCGATCGCCTCGAGCAATTGCGGCGCCTGCCGGTGTTCCAGGCCGAATTGCGCCGGCGTGGGCGCCGGGGCGGCGGCAGGCGGCCCGCCCGACGGAACGGGCTTGAGCGCGCCGGACGGCACGACGAGCGCGTCGTAGCAGGCGAGGCGGGCGGTGGAATCCTTCACCGCCCGGCAGCGAAGCAGCCCGGCGTCGTCGGCGAGCGCGACCGGTGTGACGAGCAACAGGAAGACGAGGGACCTCATGGGTCGGTTCCGAGGGAAATGGGGATGGGGCATTCTGTCGGCCCGGGCGGACGGGGTCAAACACGCCCGGGGCGAGGGGGCCGGAAGGCCCGGCGCTAGTTCGGGGTTTCGTCCCCGCCTTGACGGCGCCCGACGATCGCCAGCACCGCGTAGACCGCCGTGCACACCGCGGCAACCGCCACCGCTTCCTTCCACAGCGCCCATCCCTTCGGAAGCAGCCGGCAGAGGATGACGCCGAAGGCGGTCCCTCCCGCGGCCGTGATCGCGGCCTTGTCGAACATGATCACCTTGTGTCTCCCCTTGGCAACGCCCGATCGCGGCCCGCGCCCCGTGCGGCGAACACACGATAGGGCCTGCCGGGCGGGCGGTAACGTCTGTATTCTGTTCGCCATGCAGGCCGCGGTCAAACCGCCCCTGCCGACCCCAGGAGACGCCCATGGCCAGCACATCCCGCCGCAAGAAAGCCGCGCCGCCGCGCGCCGCCGCGCCGAAGCGCCCGGTTCGCCTCGTCACGCCCGACAAGGTCGACCTGCGCGACCGCCTGTACCAGCCTTCCGTGGCCCTCGTGCCGCCGCCCGCGTATCGCGCGAAGGCGAAGCCGCCGGTGCTGAACCAGGGCGACACGAGCGCGTGCACGGGCTTCTCGCTCGCCGCCGTCATGAACGCCCTGCTGCAACAGTCGGGCCGAAGGAAGGAGGCCGCGGTGTCGCCGTGGATGCTCTACTCCATGGCGAGGCGCTACGACGAGTTTCCCGGCTCGGCCGATGCCGGCTCCAGCCTTCGGGGCGCGTTGAAGGGCTGGCACCGCCACGGCGCCTGCGCGATGCGCCTGTGGAGCGAGATCGACATGCCCACGGCGACCAACGTTCCCGGCGAGGACTGGTGGCTCGATGCCGTGAACCGGCCCCTGGGCGCCTACTACCGGGTCGACACGCGATCGGTCACCGACATGCACGTCGCGCTGAACGAGGCCGGCATCCTGTACGCGAGCGCCGCCTGCCACGACGGATGGCTGGAGGACCGGAAGGCGAAATCGCGAATGGACTGGGTCATACCCTTCCGCAAGGCCGGGCCCGCCGACGGCGGCCACGCCTTCGCGATCGTGGGCTACGACGCGCGCGGCTTCCTCGTGCACAACTCGTGGGGCGAGGACTGGGGCGACGGCGGACTCGCCACGCTCACCTACGAGGACTGGATCGAGAACGCGATGGACTGCTGGGTGGCGCAGCTGGGCGTGGTCACCGGGGAGCACCGGCGCGTGGCCTCCTCGTCCGCGCCGGCGCGCGGCCGCAAGGGGCGGGCCCTGTCCTCGGAACCGGTCCTCGCGCGCCACCAGCTCGCGCCGTACGTGATCGACATGGAGAACAACGGGCAGCTGTCGGGCTCGGGCGCGTTCCGCACCGGGGAGGACGATGTCCGGGCGCTCGTCACCGACTACCTCGACGCGGCACGGGCCGACTGGGGCGTGAAGGCAGGCGAGCCCCTCGATCTATGCCTCTACGCCCACGGCGGGCTGGTGGGCGAGGGCGACGCGGCGGCCACGTTCGCGAAGTGGTGGCCGGCGCTCTACGCCGCGCGGCGCTTCCCGGTCTTTCTCATGTGGGAGTCGGACCTGTGGTCGACGATCAAGGGGAGGCTCGCGGACCTCGTGCGCGCCGCGCCGCGGCCGACGGGCGGGCCGCTCGAATCCCTGGGCCGGTGGTGGGACGCGAGGCTGGAGGGGCTCCTCGCGCCCGCGGGCTCGATGCTGTGGGGCGAGATGAAGCAGAACGCGCAGGCGATTTCGAGCGAGCCGCAGTCCGGCGCGCGCCTGCTCGTGAAGCACCTGCTGGAATCGCCCGTGGCCAGGCGTCATCCCCTGCGCCTTCACCTGGTCGGTCACTCGGCGGGCGCGATCGTGCATTCCTATCTCATCGACCGCATGGCCGCGCAGGAGTGGGAGTTCGCGAGCGTCGCGTTCATGGCGCCGGCCGTGCGGGTCGACATCTTCGACGAGCGCGTGCGCCCCTGGATCGCGAGCGGCCACGTGAAGCGCTTCCGGGAATTGCACCTCGCCGACTCGGCCGAGAGGCAGGACCCCACCTGCCGACCCATCCTGGGCTACGGACGCTCGCTGCTCTACCTGGTTTCCAACGCGTTCGAGGGCGGCCGCGAGGTGCCGATCCTCGGGATGGAGAAGCACTTTCCCGCCGATCTCGCGCGGATGCGCGCCGTCAAGGTGATCGAGGCGCCCGGGAGCGGTTCGGCGAGCACGACGCACGGCGGCTTCGACGACGACCGCGCGACCCTGGAGAGCGTGATCGCCGGCATGCAGTAGTGGGGTCTGGCAGAATGGCAGCGGATCGCGCTTCGCGCTCCGCCGACTTCCGACTCCATGGATCTCTACATCGTCACCGGCCACACGAAGGGACTGGGCCACGCCCTGGCGGCGACGCTCGGCGAGCGCCAGGATCTCGAGCTCATCGCCCTGGGCCGTGCGCCCGACGGGCCGATCCCCGGCGGTGCGCAACTCGAGGTCGATCTCGCCGACTTTCGCGCCATCGACGCCGCCTTCGACCGCGTCGAGGAGCGGCTGCGCGGCAAGCGATTCGCCAAGGCCGTCCTCCTGAACAACGCGGGCGTGATCTCGCCGGTGGGCATGGTCGACCGCGTCGCCTCCGACGAGCTCGAGCGAAACCTCGCGGTGAACTTCACGGCGCCGATCCTCCTCATGCGCCGCTTCCTCCTCGCCACGGAAACCTGCGCGAAGCGGCGGCGGGTGATCAACATCTCCTCGGGCGCCGCGCGCCGCCCGATCTTCGGCTGGGGCGCCTATTGCGCGGCGAAGGCCGGCATCGACATGATCTCGCGCGTGGCGGCGCTGGAAGCGCAGACCGCGCGCACGGGGGTCGAGGTCGTGAGCCTCGCGCCGGGCGTCATCGACACGCCCATGCAAGGCGTCGTGCGAAGCGCCAGTCCCGAGGAATTCGTCGACGTCGAGCGCTTCCGGCAGATGAAGGCCGCGGGAGAGCTGCGCGACCCGGCCGACGTCGCCGCCGACATCCTTCGACTCGAGGAATCGGGCAAGCTCTTCGCCGACCCCGTCGCCGACCTGCGCACGCTCGGCGCGTGATCACCGACCCGCTCTTCTTCGCCGCGGCCGTCCCGGCGGTGCTGGTCATGGGCGTCTCCAAGGGCGGTTTCGGCAGCGGCCTGGGGCTCATGGCCACGCCGCTGGTCGCGCTCACCGTTCCCACGCCGCAGGCCGCGGCGATCCTGCTGCCGATCCTGATGGTGATGGACGTGACGGGGCTCTTCGCCTACCGGGGCACCTTCCATCGCGGAAACCTGCTGCTGCTGCTCGCGGGCGGCGTGACGGGGATCGCGCTGGGAACGCTCACCTTCCGCCATTTCAGCGAGGCGGGGATCCGGCTGCTGCTCGGCGCGATGGCGATCACCTTCGTCGTTCACCGGCTGCGCCTGGGAGGCACGAAGGCGCCGGCGGTGGCGCCGTCGCGGCCCCGGGGCTTCTTCTGGTCCACGGTGGCCGGGCTCACCAGCACGATCTCCCACGCCGGCGGTCCGCCGCTCAACGTGTACCTGCTGCCGTTGAAGCTCGACAAGGCCGTGCTGGTGGGCACCACGGTCATCTTCTTCGCGGTCATCAACGCGGCCAAGGTCGTGCCCTACTTCTGGCTGGGGCTCTTCGACGCGGGCAATCTGCTGACGTCCCTGGTGCTCGCGCCGCTCGCGCCCGTGGGCATCGTGCTGGGCGTGTGGCTCATGCGCCGGCTCTCGCAGGAGGTCTTCTACCGCGTGGCCTACGCCATGCTGGTGATCGTGGGCGCGAAGCTTCTCTGGGACGGCGCGCGCGGACTCGCCGCCTGAGTCAGCGCAGCACCCGCCGGACGATCCGCCACGCGGCGCCGGCCAGCCACGCGATCGGCGCCACGCCGGCCACCGTCAGGGCGACGAGCGGCCAGGTCGAACGGCGCGGTCGTTCCGGCAGCAGGTCCGGATCGCGAAGTTGCGCCGGAAAGGCGCGCGGGGGCACCGGCACCACCTTCAGGTTCGCCGGATCCCGTGGCAGGGCGTCCCGGTATTGCCTCGGGTTCGCCGCGGGCCACGTGCCGAACGGACGCGACGACGGGATCTGCGGCAGCCGGACGCCCACCAGCGCGACCAGGTCGGCGGCGAGCATTCGCGCGAGGGCGCCGTCTTCCGGCTGCACGCCTTGCCGGCCGAGCCGCAGCAGGCTGAAGGTGGACTCCTCGAAGCTGGCCGCCGGCATCAGGCGGGTGCGATCCTCGGTGAGGTATTCGTAGGCGGTGCGCGCCGCCTCGCAGCGGCCCTCGGCGAAGAGTTTCGCGGGGATCGACAGCCAGGCGAGCAGAGACGTGGAGGGATCGCGTGGCGGGAGATTCCATCCCAGCGCGCGGGCGGCGTCGACGCTGATCGCGGCGCAGTTCATGGTCGAGTGCCGGTACGCCAGCTGGCGCCGCCAGAACTGCAGGTACAGGCGGTTCAGGCCGCCCTGCAGCAGCGCGCTCGCGCGCTCGTCGCCGAGAATCGCGAGCATCACGTACGAAGGCCGGTACCAGGCCTGCCCGCTGTTCACGTCCGCGAGGTAATTGTCGAGCGGCACCGGCGCCGGCAGGATTCCCTTCTCGCTCTCCGTCGCCATCGTGTAGAAGTTGGCGACGAGCAGATCGGACAGGCGGCCGTCGGCGGGCAGGCGCCCGGTGGCGAAGGCGAAGTGCCCGCCCCAGGCCTCGTCGTCGTCGCCCTGGGCGCCGCTCAGGACGAAGGCGAGGACAGGACGCCCGGCCCAGTCGCGACGGCCCGGTTCGCGCTCCCAGACGGGATGGGTTTCGGGCGGGGAATCCGCACCGCCCCTCGGGGCGCTGCGCACGAGGCCGCGGATGGCCAGCCGGGGCGTTCGCGATCCGGCGACCTCGACCGGGCGGGCGGTCGCGTCGACCCGCCAGTCCTCGGGCCAGAGCGTGCGCGCGACGAAAGCGCCGTCGCCTCCGTTCTCGCCTCGCATCGTGACCCTGCGGCCGGCGAGATACGCGAACGTGGACCCGTCGGCCCAGGAGCGATTGAGGGCTATTTTCGGCGCGAGGCGCAGCCGGGCGTCGCGGCCGGCGTCCTCGAAATGCTGCCCGTCCGCGGCGATCCGCACCCCCGTCCGGCGCTGCGAGGCGGCGACCCAGATGAGCGGCGCCCGCGTGAGCGGGGCGGGGACGGCTCGCCACGCGGCGAGGTCGGCGAACGGGTCCGTCGACAGGGCATACGTGGCCTGCGGCCCCGACGCGGGGATCGCGATCGTCTCGGACTCGAACAGGAAACGGGCGGGCGCGGCGAGCGCGCCGGCCGCCGTGGCGCCCGTGGCCAGGCGGTAGTCGGCAGGCGCATAGGGACCCAGGGGAGCGTCCGGCGGCGGGGGGAGGGGTTCACGCATCGAGGCCGCCATCATGCACCGCGGCCGGCCTTGCGCTAGACTCGGCGCGCTTCATTCCCCAAAACATGAGAGGACCCTCCACCATGAAACGCTTTTTCGCCGTTGTCGCCGCGACGCTTTTCGCCGGTTCCGCCCTCGCGTTCCACTGCCCGGCCGACATGAAGAAGATCGACGAGGCGCTCGCCAAGAGCCCGAAGCTCTCCGAAGCGCAGATGAAGGACGTGAAGAAGTTCCGCGCCGACGGGGAAGCCCTGCACAAGGCCGGCAAGCACCAGGATTCGGTCGACACGCTCGCCAAGGCGATGAAGATCCTCGACATCAAGTAGCCCATGGGGGTCCGGCCCCCTCCGGGATATCCGCCGCGCTCCTCGCGCGGCGTTTTTTTTCGCCCGCGGGTTCGGACCTAGCGTTCGAGGCCGGCCCGGCCGGCGGTGACGGCGAAGACCGCGGCGGTGGAGACGCCGGCGTCGGCGTGCTTGACCGTCTCCACGGTGCGAAGGCGGGTCTCCAGCCGGTCGCGGCCGAATTCGAGAATCGTGTAGCCGCGCCGCGAGCCATCGCCGTGCCGGATGGACGGGTTGGCGTCCAGAATGGCCGCCACGCGTTTCGCGTCGGGCCCCTGGGCGGAGATGGACGTGCCGCAGAATTCCGCCGCGACCACGGGCGAGGAGGGATCGTCGGGCCGGGCGTGCAGGTTGGCGACGAAACTCGCGTGAACGTCGCCGCCGAGGACCACGGGGTTGGCCGCGCCGCTGCCCGCGAGCGAGGCGACGAGCCGCTCCCGCGCCCGCGGGTAGCCGTCCCAGCCGTCCGTCCAGTGCTGCCGGCCCTTGGCGTTCTCGCGGCCGGCCGGCGCCATGAGCGTCTGCTGCACGATCAGGTTCCAGCGCGCCTTCGAGTTGGCGAGGCCCTGGTCCAGCCAGCGCTCCTGCCGCGCCCCGAGCATCGTGCGACCTTCTTCCGATCGCTGCGTGCACCAAGGCCCGACGACGTTCCCTCCGCCGCGCGAGGACTTCGGGCACGCCTGGGGGTCGCGGTACTGGCGGTCGTCCAGGACAAAGAGGTTCGCGAGCGCGCCCCACGCGTGAGCGCCGTAGAGGCGCATCTCGCCGTCGGGCCGCAGCACGCCCGGTCGCAGCGGCAGGTGCTCGAGGTACGCGCGATAGCCCGCGGCGCGCCGGGCGAGGAAATCCGGGTCGAGGTCCTCGGCACGGTCGCGGGCGTAGTCGTTGTCCACTTCGTGGTCGTCCCAGGTCACGAGCCACGGGGCGCAGGCGTGGGCGGCCTGCAGGTCCCGGTCCGACTTGTATTGCCCGTAGCGGTCGCGGTATCCCGCAAGGTCCTTCGGTTCGCCCGTGTGGTGCTTGCGGACGTGGTCCCGCCCCCAGCTCGACTCGTAGATGTAGTCGCCCACGAAGGCGACCAGGTCGGGCGCCTCCGCGCTGAGGTGCCGGTGGGCCACGAAATGGCCCTGCTCGAAATGCTGGCAGGACGCGAGGGCGAGTTTCAGCCGCTCGTCGCCGGCGCCGGGTCCCGGCGCGGTTCGCGTGCGCCCCGTGGCGCTCGCCTCGCCGCCGGCGAGGAACCGGTAGTGGTACCAGCGCGCGGGATCGAGCCCCTCGGCTTCGACGTGGACCGCATGCGCCCGCGAGGCCTCGGCCGTCGCGATGCCGCGCTTCGCGATGCGCGAGAAACGCTCGTCATGCGCGATTTCCCATCGCACCTCGACCGCCTCCGGACCCATCCCGCCGCCGGCGAGCGGCTCGGGGGCGAGCCGGGTCCACAGGACGATGCCCGAGGCGGAGGGCGAGCCCGAGGCGACGCCGAGCGAGAAGGGATACGCGGAAAACCGGGTTCGCGCCTGCGCCCGCGACGCGACGGGGGCGAGAAAGCCCGCCGCTGCCAGGGCGAAGGCATGGCGAAGGAAGGCGCGACGCCGGACCGTCATGGCCCATTATCGCAGGGCCGGATCGCCTTCCATCTGCCGGACGCGCGCGGGGCACGCGTCCCCCGAAGGGTCTCTAGCGGCGAATCCCGAAATCGGAGCGCCGGCGGAAGAAGGCGAGCCAGAGGGCGACGGCGGCCAACGTCGCGAACCACACGAGCGCCCACTCGGCGATCGAAAGCCCGAGCAAGCTCCACTCGACCTTTGCGCAGTCGCCGGTGCCCGCGAAGATCTTCGGCAGCGCCTGCGCGAGCGGGAAGTTGCCGAGCAGGAAGTCGAGGTCGCCCGCCATGCATTTCGCCGATTCCGGCGCGGGAAAGCGCTGCAGCAGGGATTGGCGCACGGATATGCTGCCGCCGGCGGCGGCGATGCCGATGATCGCCAGCGAATAGGCTCGCACGGCCACGCCGACCCGGGCAGGGCCGTGGGCCGTGGCGACGAGGGCCACCGCGCCGAGCAGCACGAAGGCGTAGCGCTGCAGGATGCACATCGGGCAGGGTTCCAGCCCGACGAAGTGCTGCAGGGCGAGGCCGAACCCGATCAGCGAGGCACAGGCCAGGAAGAGGGCGGCGAAGACGGCGCGGGGAGAGAGTCGATCGAGCATGGCGGCCACGGGATTTCAGACGCGCCATTTTCCCACAGGTTCATCCCGCCTTCGTTCGGCCCCGGTCGACCGGGCGACGCAGGGTGACGCTTTGGGCCCGGTCGCGAAGGTCTTGTCGCCGGGCCGCGACGTCCGCGCGCCGGGCATTCCGTGACGCAGGTCACAGGCCACGGAAGTACTGCAAAAGAGGCTTCAACATCAACGTGTTGCATTGCGGATTCTTCTGCACGGCCGGGGCGCCCACCGGGCATCCTTCTTGCGTCCCGGAGTGCAGGAAGGTCGTGGAGCCCGCCCGCCATGCGCGTCGCTTTCGCCACACTGCTGCTCGCCTGGGTCGCCTTGCCCGCCAATGCCGTGGACGAGGCGGACGTGCGCGCCGCCTGGAATCCCAACGCCTTCGGGGCTCCCCGGCCGGTGGCCAAGGCGCTCGCCGATCCCGCGGCGACGTCGATCCGGCCGGAGAAAGCGCCGCTCATGAACCTGAAACCCGGCGCCTCCTGCGGCGCAAGCGAATTCGAGATCTGCTTCGATTCCTCGGGCCGGATCACGGTGCCCGGGGCGAAGCGCTTCCTGCCGGTGCTGCCAGGACTCAAGCCCGAACGCCTTACGGTGAAGCGAAGCGGCGTGACCTTCGGCTACAGCTTCTAGTCGAGGCGCCGCGGGTGCCCGTCCAGCGCGGCGGGCCGGCCGGCTGCGGTCGGGGAGGTATCATCGGGCGCCAGTATCCGCCCGGAGCCTCCCATGCCACTCGCCTTGCCCACGAAGAAGGTCCTCACCCTCGAGGCCGCCCGCGTCGTGGTCGCCGCCGCCGAGGCCACCGCGGCGAAGAACGGCTGGAAAGTCGTGATCGCGGTCGTCGATGACGGGGGCCACGCGCTCCTCGTTCAGCGAATCGATGGCACCCAGCATTCCAGCGTGGACACCGCGATGGGCAAGGCGCGCACGGCCGTGGGATTCAAGCGGCCCACGCGGATTCTCGAGGAAATGGTGAACCAGGGGCGCTTTTCGTTCCTGTCGGCGCCGGGCAAGCCGGTGCTGCTGCAAGGCGGACTTCCCATCGAGTTGGACGGCCAGCTGGTCGGCGCCGTGGGGGTCTCCGGGGTCAAGGCGAGCGACGACGAGGTCATCGCCCAGGCGGGCATCGAGGCCCTTCGCCAGGCACTCGGCTGAACGCGCGGGTTGGCCGCG
>DAORTX010000005.1:0-27334 GCA_035432885.1 Usitatibacteraceae bacterium | reverse complement strand
AGTTCGCGATGGCGGTCCAGGACATCCGCTACTACCTGAACGGCGTGCTCTTCTCCGTCGAAAAGAACATGCTGCGCGTCGTGGCCACGGACGGCCACCGGCTCTCCTTCGCCGCCGAGGCGCTGGGCGATGACCACGAGAGCATCGAGGCGATCCTGCCGAGAAAGACCGTCCTGGAGCTCATCAAGCTGCTGGGCGATACCGACGACCCGGTAACGCTTTCCATCGGCACGAACCAGGTGCGGTTCTCCCTCGGCGGGATCGAGATCGTCTCGAAGATCGTCGAAGGAAAATTCCCCGACTACCAGAAGGTCATTCCGACCACGCATCACAACAAGGTCGCGCTCGACCGCGTCGTGCTCGCGCAGTCGCTCAATCGCGCGGCGATCCTGTCCAACGAGAAGATCCGCGGCGTGAGGCTCGTCTTCACCAAGAATGCGCTGTCCATCATCTGCACCAACAACGAGCAGGAGGAGGCCGAGGAGGGTCTCACGATCGACTATGATGGCGATCCGCTGGATATCGGTTTCAACATCTCCTACCTGCTCGACGTGCTGAACCACGTCGATGCCGAAACCGTAACCGTCACGATGGGCGACTCCAACTCGAGCGCCCTCATCCAGATTCCCGGCAACGACGACTTCAAGTATGTCGTCATGCCGATGCGGATCTAGGCAGCGGCGAAAGCCGGCACACAACCACGGGAAGAGAATGGCACAGCTGAACGAGCATCCGAACGGACGTCCCGAAGACGACTACGATTCCAGCAGCATCAAGATCCTGAAAGGCCTCGAAGCGGTGCGCAAGCGCCCGGGCATGTACATCGGGGACACCTCCGATGGAACCGGCCTGCATCACATGGTGTTCGAGGTGGTCGACAACGCGATCGACGAAGCTCTGGCCGGGCACTGCGACGACATCAAGGTGGTGATTCACACGGACAATTCCATTTCCGTGGTGGACAACGGGCGCGGCATTCCGATCGACCTGAAGGATGACGACGAGTTCAAGCGATCCGCAGCCGAGATCGTGATGACGGAATTGCATGCCGGCGGCAAGTTCGACCAGAACTCCTACAAGGTCTCCGGCGGGTTGCACGGCGTCGGCGTATCGGTCGTGAACGCGCTGTCGGTATGGCTCAAGCTGCGGATCTGGCGCGGCGGGAAGACCCATTTCATGGAGTTCCACGACGGCGTGCCGGTCGAGCCCCTCAAGGTGACGGGGGAAACCGACCGCCGCGGGACGGAGGTGCATTTCCTCGCCTCGCCCGCCACGTTCAACAACATCGAGTTCCACTACGAGATCCTGGCCCGACGCCTGCGGGAATTGTCCTTCCTGAACAACGGGACCAAGATCGAGCTGATCGACCAGCGCACCGGCAAGAGCGAGAACTTCGCGTATTCCGGCGGCGTGAAGGGGTTCGTGGAATACATGAACCGGTCGAAGAACGTCCTGCACCCGAACGTGTTCTATTCGATCTCGGACAAGGAGGGCATCACCGTCGAGGTCGCCATGCAGTGGAACGATTCCTATGGCGAGTCGGTGCAGTGCTTCACGAACAACATCCCGCAGCGAGACGGGGGCACGCACCTCACCGGGCTTCGCACGGCCATGACGCGAACGATCAACACCTATATCGAAAAGGAAGAGATCGCGAAGAGGGCGAAGGTGGAGACCACCGGCGACGACATGCGCGAGGGCCTGACGTGCGTGCTTTCGGTCAAGGTTCCGGAGCCCAAGTTCTCGTCGCAGACGAAGGACAAGCTGGTTTCCTCCGAGGTCCAGCCGGTGGTGCAGGAGGTCGTCGCGCAGAAGCTCGCGGAGTTCCTGCTCGAGAAGCCGGCCGATGCGAAGGTGATCTGCACCAAGGTCGTGGAAGCGGCGAGGGCGCGGGAGGCGGCGCGCAAGGCGCGCGAGCTGACGCGGCGCAAGGGGGTGCTCGATGGCGTCGGTCTGCCGGGAAAACTCGCCGACTGCCAGGAACGCGACCCGAAGCTCTGCGAACTCTACCTCGTGGAGGGAGATTCCGCGGGTGGCTCGGCCAAGCAGGGGCGCGACCGCAAGTTCCAGGCGATCCTGCCGCTCAAGGGCAAGATCCTCAACGTCGAGAAGGCCCGCTTCGACAAGATGCTCTCGTCGCAGGAGGTCGCCACTCTCATCACGGCGCTCGGCACGAGCATCGGCAAGGACGAGTTCAACCTGGAGAAGCTTCGCTACCACCGGATCATCATCATGACGGACGCGGACGTCGACGGCGCCCACATCCGAACCCTGCTGCTCACGTTCTTCTACCGCCAGATGCCGGCGCTGGTCGAGAACGGGCACATCTACATCGCGCAGCCGCCGCTCTACAAGGTGAAGAGCGGCAAGGACGAGCGCTACCTGAAGGACGAGCAAGCGCTCAAGTACCACCAGCTTCGCCGCGCGTTGAATGGCGCGCAATTCGTGCCCGGAGAGGGGGCAGCGCCGCTCACGGCGGAAGCCTTCGAGCGCATCGCGACGGAGTACCTCATCACGGAAGCCGTCATCGAGCGCCTGTCGAGGGGAATGGACCCGGGCGTGCTGAGGTCGCTGCTGGGCATGACGCGCATCGAGCTCGACTCGAAGGAAGGCGCGACCCGGGCCTCGAAGGCGATCTACGATGCGCTCTCGCCGGATGCGCCCAAGGCGCACATCGAGCGCGACCCGACCTCGGACGGATGGCGGCTGCGGCTGGAGAAGCTCGTGCACGGAAACAAGGTCGAGACGATCCTCGATCACGCGTTCGTGGGCAGCGGCGACTACACGCACATCGTGAACACGGCCCAGACGCTCGCCGGGCTGATCCAGGCAGGCGCCCAGGTGCGGCGGGGGGAGACGGCGCACGCGATCCGTTCGTTCAAGGAAGGACTCGACTGGCTGCTCGCGGAAGCCAAGGGAGGCATGTCGATCCAGCGCTACAAGGGGCTGGGCGAGATGAATCCCGAGCAGCTCTGGGAGACCACGATGGATCCGCAGAAGCGCATCCTCCTCAAGGTGCAGGTCGAGGATGCGATCAGCGCCGACGAGATCTTCTCCACGCTCATGGGTGACGACGTGGAGCCGAGGCGCCAGTTCATCGAGACGAACGCGCTGGGCGTGTCGAACCTCGACGTCTGAGGCGCGGGCGGCGATGGCGCGCCGCGAGGCGGCGCTACGGCGCCGTCTTCCTGGCCTTCCCGGCTTTCGTGGCCTTCGCGGTCTTTCGGGCCTTGCCGGGTTTCGATTTCGACTTCGACTTCGCGCCGATGATCGCGATGGCTTCTTCGAGCGAGAAGGTATCGATGGCGTCCTTGTCGGGGATCGTCGCGTTCACCTTTCCGTGCTTCACGTAGGGGCCGTACTTGCCCGCGTAGAGCGCGATCGTCTGGCCGTCGTCCGGGTGCTTGCCGAGCACGCGTAGCGCCCCGCGACCGCCGGGACTCCTGGGTTCCTTGAGCAGGGCGACCGCGCGCTCGAGGGCGATGTCGAAGACGTTCTCGTCCTTCGGAATCGACTTGAACTGGCCATCGTGGTTCACGTACGGCCCGAATCGCCCGATGGCGGCGACGACCTTCTTGCCGGTTTCGGGGTGGGCGCCGAGATCGCGCGGGAGCGCGAGCATCTTCAGCGCGATCTCCAGTCCTGCGGCCTCGGGGGCGACGTTCTTCGGCAGGGAGACGCGCTTGGGCTTTTCGTCTCCCTCGGCCTCTCCCAGCTGGAAATACCAGCCATAGGGTCCTTGCAGAAGCTGGATGGTCTTCTTGGTCTTCGGATCGATGCCGATGTCGCGTTTGGCGGGTCCCTCGGCCGAATCGCCGCTTCCATCGAGATTGCGCGTGTAGTCGCACTCTGGATAGCCGGGACAGCCGATGAAACGGCCGCGGCGGCCGAGGCGGATGGTGAGCTTGTGCGCCTTGCACTTCGGGCAATCCTCGTCGAGGACTTCCTGCGTGACGTCCTTTCGGGAGACCGACTCCTTGTCGCCCACCTGGGCCGAAAAGTCCTTCCAGAACCGCTGGAGGACCGGAATCCATTCCTCCTTGCCGTTGGAGATGTCGTCCAGCTCGTCCTCGAGTTTCGCGGTGAACTCGTAGTCCACCCAGTGCGCGAAATGCTCGGTGAGGAACCGGGTCACCACGCGGCCGACGTCGGTGGGCTGGAAGCGCTTCTTCTCGAGCACCACGTACTCGCGGTTCTGCAGCGTCGAGATGATCGAGGCGTACGTCGACGGCCGCCCGATGCCGAACTGCTCGAGCGCCTTCACGAGGCTCGCCTCGGAATAGCGCGGCGGAGGCTGCGTGAAGTGCTGTTCGCCGTAGAGTTTCAGGATGGGCACGGAGTCGCCCACCTCGAGCGCCGGGAGGCGCTTGTTCTCCTCCTCGACGGCATCGTCCACGTCCTCGTGGTAGACCGCGTAGAACCCGGGGAAGACCATCGTCTGCCCCGTTGCCCGGAAGGTGTTCCCGGGGCCGCCCACGATGAAATCGACCGCCACCGTATCGAACTTGGCGGGCGTCATCTGGCAGGAGAGCGCTCGCTTCCAGATCATCTCGTAGAGCTTGCGCTGCTCGTCATTCAGGAAGGGCGCGACCGATTCGGGCGTGCGCGCGATCGAGGTCGGCCGAATGGCTTCGTGGGCTTCCTGCGCGTTCTTGGCCGTGCTCTTGTAGGCGATCGGGCTCTTCGGGAGGTAGTCGGGCCCGAAATTGCGGGTGATGTAGGTGCGCATCTCGGTGACGGCCTCCCGGGAGAGGCTCACCGAGTCCGTGCGCATGTAGGTGATGAGGCCGGTGACGGCCTTCCCCAGCGATACGCCCTCGTAGAGGCCCTGCGCGACCTTCATGGCACGATCGGTGGAAAAGCCGAGCTTTCGAACCGCCTCCTGCTGCAGCGTCGAGGTCGTGAACGGCGGCGCGGGCGAGCGCAGCTTTCGCTTGCGCTCGATTTCGGCGACTCGGGCAACGGACTTGGCGTGGGCTTCGAGAAACCCGGTGATTTCCGCGTTCGTTGCCGCGTCGCCGATGGAGAACTGGTCGAGCTTGTCACCCTTGAAGTGGGTGAGCTTCGCCGTGAACGCCGTTTTCGCCTTCTCGGAATCGAAATGAACCGACCAGTACTCGCGCGAGGTGAACTTCTCGATCTCGATCTCGCGCTCGACGATGAGGCGAAGCGCCGGGCTCTGCACCCGGCCGGCCGACAGCCCGCGGCGGATCTTCTTCCAGAGCAGCGGCGAAAGATTGAAGCCCACGAGGTAGTCGAGCGCGCGCCGGGCCTGCTGCGCGTTCACGAGCTCCATCGAGATGTCGCGCGGATTCTTGACGGCGTCCTTTACCGCGCCCTCGGTGATCTCGTAGAAGACGACGCGCCTGAGCTTCTTGTCCTTGAGAACCCGCTTGGACTTCAGGATCTCCGACAGATGCCATGCGATGGCCTCGCCTTCGCGATCCGGGTCCGTCGCGAGCAGGATCGTGTCGGCGTTCTTGACCGCTTTCGCGATCGCCTCGACGTGCTTCGCGTTGCGGTCGATGATCTCGTACTTCATGCGGAAGTCGTCGTCCGGATCGACCGCCCCCGTCTTGGGCACGAGGTCGCGGACGTGGCCGTAGGAGGCGAGGATCTCGAAATCCTTGCCGAGGTATTTCTTGAGCGTCTTCGCCTTGGAGGGCGACTCGACGATGAGAAGATTTGAGGCCATGTGAGCGGTTCCGGCTATTTTTTCATTCTATATCGCGGGGGCGGCGGGCCTTGATGGCCCGAAACGCGGGGGTCAGGGTACAGCAAGTTGCCGGTAGAGCCCGCCGGGCAGCCTTTCGATGCGGCCCTCGACCTCGAGTCGCGTGAGCTGCGCGGCGAGTTCCGACGCCTGCATTCCGGTGCGTTGGGCGAGCGTATCCACGCTCGCGGGCGAGTGACCCATCGCCTGGACGAGCAAGTCCTCGGGACCGCCCGTTTCGTCGATCGACGCCGCCGGCGACGCCGAAGCAGGCGGGCGCCCGGCGAGTTCGGCGAGAACGTCGTCCGCACACTCGACGAGCTTGGCGCCTTGCTTGATGAGGCTGTGGCATCCCTTGGACAGCGGTGAATGGACCGATCCGGGTATCGCGAACACCTCGCGCCCCTGGTCGAGCGCGAGCCTCGCCGTGGTGAGGGAACCGCTCCTGATCGCGGCCTCGACGACCAGGACGCCGCGCGACAGGCCGCTGATGATGCGGTTGCGACGGGGGAAATTCGCGGCGACGGGTGGTGTTCCCAGGGGGAATTCCGACGCCAGGACGCCGCGCCGGGCGATTTCGTGCGCGAGATCGCGATTTCCCGCGGGGTATACGCGATCCAGGCCGGTACCCACGACCGCGATGGTCGAGGAAGGCCCTGCGAGTCCCCCGCGATGCGCGGCCGCGTCGATGCCCAGCGCGAGTCCGCTGGAGATGCCGAATCCGGCGGCGGAAAGGGCGAGCGCGAATTCCCGCGCGTCCAGTTCTCCCTGGCGCGTCGCATTCCGGCTTCCCACGATCGCGATCGCGGGTCTGTTCAGCAGCGCGACGTCGCCGATCGCGTTGAGCACCGTGGGCGGGTCCGGAATCTCGAGCAGCTCGCGAGGATATTCCTCGTCTCCCAACGCAAGCAGGTGATGACCCTGAATGTCGAGCCAGGCGAGCGTCGCGTCCAGCAGGCCTGCCTCGGGTCCGCGGACCAGAGCGTCGGCGGCGGAACGACCAATCACCGAGGCCAAGGTCGAACCGTCGGCGGTGAAAATGGCCGCGGGAGATCCGAAGCGCCTGAGAAGGGCGCGCTGCGCCGTCCCGGCAACGCCGGGAACGAGGCAGAGGCGAAGCCATTCGGTGGCGTCGGGGCGCACGGGAGGAGATCGAGGCGGGTTTCGGGACGGGGGCAGATCGTACAACGGGCCAGGCGCCGCTCGCGCTGACGCGGCCTGGAAAGGAAGCGGGGGCCGAAGCCCCCGCCGATTGCTGCAGGCGATCGGGACCCGCTCAGGGCGTCTGGACGCTGTCCCCGACGGAGATCGGCTTCACGCTCTTCAGGATCATCCCGTAGGAGAGCTTCTCGAAAGTGCGGAACACGAAAACGAGCCCGCTGCGTTCGTCGGGAAGGACAAGCGCCTGTCCGGGCTGGGCGGGCGCCGGGGCAGCGGGGTCGGCGTTCGCCACCTTCGTGTCGGGAACGATGGGATTGGGTTTCACGTCGATGCTTGTCGTCTTGCCGAACGCGAAGAGCTCGCCGACCAGCGGGGGCCTGTTGTTCTTGACGAGCTGATCGCCCCTTCGCATCGTCGCGAGGACATGCCCCACTTCCACGCCGTCGCGCGAGCCGCGGTTGATGGAGACGATCGAATACTGCGCGATATCGGCCACGCTTCCGCGCACCGAGAGAATGACGCCCTTGATCGGCTTGTCGGGAGCGCGCGGAACGTAGGAGGGAAACGAGACCTCGCGGGCGGGCACCAACCGGTCGTTCTGGTTGATCTCCTGCTTGGCGCGCGTGATCTCGACGGTGCTCGGGGAGCCGAAGCGCTTCACGCGGGCGTCGCCGACGTGGATGGCCTCGAAGCCGAGGACTTCGCCCGTGTCGGGGTCGGTGAGGCTTTCGCCCGGGCGGAAGATCTGCCAGTTGATCGCATCGCCTGCGTGCAGGCCGGACACGTAGGCCGTGTTGCCCGCGCCGATGATCACTCGCTCCTCTTCCGTCGCCACGATGTGCGGCAAGGTCTCCAATGCGCCCGGCTCGAGGATGAGCGGCTGCGTGAGGAACGGGCCGATCGCCGTGCCCGGGATCGTCGGCACGGAAGTCGCCAAGGGCGCTATGCGCGTGCGGGGCTGCAATCGGATGACGTTGCCCTCGGCGATGGCGCCGCCCGCGATGAGCGAGAGGCTCGGCGAGAGTCCCGAACGGTCGAGCCGGATGATGTCGCCCGGATAGATGAGGTGCGGGTTCTTGATCTGCTCCCGGTTCATCTGCCAGATCTGCGGCCATTTCCAGGGTTCCTTGAGGAACTTGCCGGAAATTGCCCAGAGCGTGTCGCCCTTCTGGACGGTGTATTCGGCTGGGGCGTCGGTCTGGAGGTCGTTCATCGAGGCCGCCGCCGGAGCGGTGGCTTGGGATGATGCCAAACCCGGAACCAAACTGGCCGAAGCGACGACTAACGCTATAATGAGCTTTCGCATCGCGGCTCTCTCTTTTGGATATGGGGCGCAGGACCCATATTCTGAAAAAGGGTTACGACCTCTTTTTCAAGTAGTGCGGTAAATTCTGCGCTTAATCTGTTCTATTCGCAAGCATTTATGGCCATTCTCGAGATCCTCCAGTACCCCGACCCGAGACTGCACCTGCCGGCGGCCCGTGTCGAGAAGATCGACGCGGCGACCCGAAGGCTCGTCTCAGACATGGCCGAGACCATGTATGCCGCCGAGGGCGTGGGCCTCGCTGCTTCCCAGGTCAACGTCCATCAGCAAGTGGTGATCATCGACGTGAGTCCCGACCGGACCGACCTGCGTGTTTTCATCAACCCGGAAATCATTCGGCGCGAAGGGCTGGTGCTTACCCAGGAAGGCTGCCTGTCGGTGCCCGGCATCTATGACAACGTCGAGCGAGCCGACAGCGTGACCGTCACCGCGCTGGATGAGAACGGCGCGCGCTTTACCCTGAACGCTTCAGGGCTCCTGGCCTCGTGCGTCCAGCACGAAATCGATCACCTCCAGGGGAAGGTCTTCGTCGAGCACCTTTCGGAACTCAAGCAGAACCGCATCCGCGCGAAGCTCAAGAAGCGCCAACGCAAGGCGGCCTAGCGTTCGCTTGCGTCTCGTTTTCGCCGGCACCCCCCCTTTCGCAGCAAGCGCGCTCCGGGCCCTTTGCGGCGCGGGGCACGAAATCGCGTTGGTCCTCACGCAACCGGATCGCCCTTCGGGCCGCGGGCTGCGATCCCGGCCCAGCGCGGTGGCCGTGGCGGCCAGCGAATTGGGCTTCGCGGTCGCGAAACCGGATTCCTTGAAGACTGCCGAGGCCATCGGGCCTATCCGGGAGGCCTCGCCCGACATGATGGTAGTGGCGGCCTACGGGATCATCCTGCCGCAATCGGTACTGGCGATTCCGCCGAGAGGCTGCCTGAATATCCACGCCTCGCTTCTGCCGCGGTGGCGTGGGGCGGCCCCGATCCAGCGGGCCATCCTGGCGGGCGACGCCGAGACGGGCGTATCGATCATGGTCATGGAACGCGGCCTGGATACAGGCCCGGTCCTGCTCGAGCGCCGCGTTCCGATCACGCCCACCGATACGGCGGGCAGCCTGACGGAAAGTCTTGCCGCACTTGGCGCCGAGGCGATCGTGGAGGCGCTCCGCCAATTCGATGGGCTGTTTCCGCAAGCCCAGGATTCGAGCAAGGCGACCTATGCGGCCAAGATCGAAAGGACGGAAGCCTTGCTGGATTGGGAACTCGCCGCGGCTGACCTCGACCGCAAGGTTCGCGCCCTGAATCCCTTTCCGGGAGCGGAGTCCCCGGTGGGTGGGGAGACGCTCAAGATCTGGGAAGCGATCCCCGCGAGCGCGAGCGGACGCCCGGGTACGGTGATCGGACTGGATCGCGGACGTCCCGTCGTCGCCTGTAGAGAAGGAGCGTTAGTGCTCACTGTCGTCCAGCGCCCCGGTTCCAGGAGAATGCCGGCTGCTGAATATCTCAAGGGGCGGCCGATGCCGACAGGAACCCGGCTGGGCTCGGGATCGGACATGGCATGACCGGCGCTGGCCGCGAGCGGCCATGAATGACCCAAGCTGCGTCCTCACGGTCGTGGCGACCATCGGATAGACCATGCTCGACATCCAGCTTTGCGCCGCCGCGGTTTTCCGCGAGACGCTGGCAGGCCGCAACCTGCCCGCGGCGTTCGCGGCCGCCTTTCGCCAGCAGCCCTCACTGGGAGCAGGCGATCGGGGTGCCGTGCGCGAAATCTGCTACGAGGGCCTGCGTTCGCTCGGGTTGCTCGAGGCGCAGCTTGCGAAGTTGTTGCTCACACCAGTTCGTCATCCAGGGCTGCGAAGCCTGCTATTGGTGGGCCTTGCCCAGCTTCAGTTCACCCGCGCGAAGCCCTACGCGATCGTCGATCACGCGGTTCAGGCAGCCGAACGCCTCGGGCAGCCCGCCGCCCGCGGACTCGTGAACGCCGTATTGCGCAACTTCATCCGGCGCCAGCACGACCTGCGACGAGAGGTCTGGACCACGCCGGAGGCGCGGTACGGGTTCCCGGAATGGTGGGTCCGGAAGCTGCAGGAGCAGTATCCCCACGAGTGGGAAGCGATCCTTGCCACGGAAAACCTCCACCCTCCCATGACGCTCCGCGTCAATCGTCGCCGCACGACGGTCGAGGAATACCTTGTCCGGCTTCGGGAAGCGGGAATCGAAAGCCGCCGGCTCGGCGATTGCGCGGTGCGAATCGACCCCAGGCCGGTCGGCGAAGTGCCGGGGTTCTCGGCGGGGTTGTCGAGCGTGCAGGACGCCGGCGCCCAGTGGGCTGCGCGGCTCCTGGACGTGGCCGACGGCCACCGGGTGCTCGATGCGTGCGCCGCCCCCGGCGGCAAGACGGGACACCTCCTGGAGCTGGCCGACCTGGATCTGGTGGCGGTGGATGACGACGCCGAGCGCCTTGAGCGCGTCCGGGACAATCTCGACCGGCTCGGACTTCATGCCACGCTGGCCTGCGCCGATGCGGGAAATCCGGCCCACTGGTGGGATGGCCGGCCCTTTCAGCGGATCCTGGTCGACGCGCCCTGCAGCGCTTCGGGGGTCGCACGGCGCCTGCCGGACGTACGCTGGAACCGGCGCCCGTCGGATCTGGCAAGGTTCGCCGCCCAACAGGTCGAACTCCTCGCGAGTGTGTGGCAAGTCCTTGAGACTAGTGGTAAATTACTCTACGCGACCTGTTCGGTTTTCCGGGAAGAAAACGAGTCCACGCTGGAGGCGTTCCTGGCCCGGCAACCCGATGCGCGAATTGCCCGATTCCTGCCCGGCGCGCCCGAAGGCGGCCGGATCTTGCCGGACGATGATCACGATGGATTTTTCTATGCCCTGCTTGAAAAGCACTAGCGCGCCTTGGCGCCAGGTGCTCGGGGCACTGCTGCTCGCGTTCAGCTCGCTGCTCGCCGCGGGGCCGGCAAGCGCGGAGGGCATCACGCCCGTCTTCGCGAAAGTCGAGGCGGCGAGCGATGGCTATCTCCTCGACGCGGAATTCGACATCCGCTTCAGCCCCGGCCTCGAGGAGGCGGTGAATCGCGGAGTGGCGCTCTATTTCGTCGTCGAGTTCGAGCTGTCGAAGGCGCGCTGGTACTGGTTCGACGAAAAGCCGGTGCAGCTCTCCCAGACCTACAAGATCACGTACACCCCCCTGCTTCGCCAGTACCGCCTGTCCGCCGGGAGCGCATACCAGAACTTCACGCGCTTCGAGGACATCGTGAGCGCCCTGTCTCGCGTGAGAGGCTGGCCGGTGGCCGATGCCGGGGCGCTGCGCAGGCAGGGCGAATACCAGGCCGCGATCCGCATGCGGCTTGATACGACGCAGCTGCCCAAACCCTTCCAACTCAATGCGGTCGCCTCGCGCGACTGGAACCTCGCCTCGGATTGGTATCGGTGGACCGTCAATCCATGAGGCCGTTGATTTTGCTGTGCGTGGTGACGGGCGCGGGCCTCGTCTACCTGATGTCGCAGGCCTCATCGAACACGGCGCTCTTCACCCAGAACTATCCTGCACTGCTCGGCCTCGGCGGCCTGCTCTCGCTGGGCCTCATGCTCCTCATCGGCTACCAGCTGTTCGTCCTGCGGCGAAAGCTCAAGGCACGCGTGTTCGGCTCGAAGCTCGCGCTGCGCCTCATGGTCGTGTTCGCGCTGATGGCGCTGGTTCCGAGCGGCCTGGTCTACGCGATCTCGTTCCAGTTCCTGCAAAGCTCCATCGAGTCGTGGTTCGACGTGCGCATGGACAAGGCACTCGAAGGGGGACTGAATCTCGCGCGCAGTTCCCTCGACAGCTCGCTGCGCGAACTGGGCCAGAAGGCATCGGGCATGGCGCAGTCGCTCGCCACCGCCCAGGCCGTCGAGCCGGCGACGCTCAATCGCCTTCGGGAGCAATACGGCGTTGAGGAGGCGACCCTCTTCAACCAGCGCGGGAAGATCATCGCTTTCACCGGAACCGATTCGACGTCGCTCCAGCCGGACCTCCCGGGCGCGACGGTACTGCGCCAGATCCGCGCCCAGCAACCGGTCCGCACGATCGAGTCGATTCCGGGCCGGGGCCTGCTTCTGCGCGTGATCGTCCCGGTGAACGTGCTCACCATCGCCGAAGACATTCGCGTGCTGCAGGTTCTCCAGGCCGTGCCGACTGCGGTGGCGCAGGACGCGCGCGTCGTCGACCAGGGCTGGCGCGACTACCAGGAGCTCACGCTCGCTCGCGTGAACCTGAAGCGGATCTTCGGCCTCACGCTCACGCTCGCGATGCTCCTCACCCTGTTTTCGTCCATCGCGCTTGCCTTTCTCCTGTCGGAGCGTCTGTCGGCGCCGCTGTCGGCACTGGCCGAGGCCACGCGCGCTATCGCGAAGGGCGACTATTCGCGCCTGAACCCGGTGCGCAGCCGCGACGAGTTCGGCGTCCTCACGCAGTCCTTCAACACCATGACCCGCCAGATCGCCGACGCGACGGAGGCGATGGAACGAAACCAGCAGCAGCTCGAGAACGCCAAGACCTATCTGGAGAGCATCCTTTCCAACCTCACCTCCGGCGTGCTCACCTTCGACGAGCGCCTTTACCTGAAGACGGTCAACGCGACCGCGTATGAAATCCTCGGCGTTCCGACTGGTGCCTTCCACGGCCTCAAGCTGCAGGACTGGACCACGCACGTGGCCACGGTCTCGCCATTCGCGGAAATCGTCCTCAAGCACTTCTCGTCCGCAGCGAGCCGGCAATGGGAACAGCAGCTCGAGTATCGCCGGCATGATGGGGCCAGGACGCTTCTCGTTCGCGGCACCCACCTTGCGACGCGCGGCGATACCGGCTACGTCGTCGTGTTCGACGACATCACGCACCTTGCCCAGGCGCAGCGCGACGCGGCGTGGGGAGAAGTGGCGCGGCGCCTGGCCCACGAGATCAAGAACCCGCTCACCCCGATCCAGCTGTCCGCCGAACGCCTCCAGCTCAAGCTCCAGCAGAAGCTGCAAGACCAGGACGCGGACGTGCTCAAGCGCGCCACCGGGACGATCGTGAACCAGGTGACCGCGCTCAAGGGCATGGTGGACGATTTCAGCCAGTACGCCCGCGCCTCGCGAATGACGGCGGAACAGGTATCGCTCAACGACCTGGTTCGCGAGGTTCTCGTCCTGTACGAGTCGATGGGCGTGCCCATCGAGCCCAAGCTGGCCGAAAACGTTCCGCGCTTCGCGGCCGATGCGGCGCTCCTTCGCCAGGTGCTTCACAACCTGATCCAGAACGCGATCGACGCTCTTTCCGGCGAGGAGCAACCTCGCATCGTCGTCACCTCCTCGTTCGCGGCGGACGGCATCACGCTTTCGGTCAGCGACAACGGAGCGGGCATCGCCGACGCGGTCTTCGGCAGGATCTTCGAACCCTATGTCACCACCAAGCCCAAGGGCACGGGCCTCGGCCTCGCGATCGTGAAGAAGATCGTCGACGAGCACCACGGCCATATCGTGGTCGAGAACGTGAAACCCCACGGCGCACACGTGAGCATCGTCCTGCCCCTGCGCGAAGCGGCCTAGGCGAAGCCGCCCTCATGCCGGCCAACCAGATCATGGTCGTGGATGACGAAGTCGGCATCCGCGAGCTCCTGTTCGAGATCCTGAGAGACGAAGGCTACGGGGTGCGGCTCGCGGAGAACGCGCAGACCGCCCGCAACCTGCGCAAGGAAATGCGGCCCGATCTCGTCCTGCTCGACATCTGGATGCCCGACACGGACGGAATCACCCTGCTCAAGGAGTGGGCCGGCTCGGGGCTGCTCACGATGCCCGTGGTGATGATGTCGGGCCACGGAACGATCGACTCCGCCGTCGAGGCCACGCGAATCGGCGCATTCGATTTTCTCGAAAAGCCGATCAGCCTTCCCAAGCTTCTCGCCACCGTTGGCAAGGCGCTGGCCGGAGGGCGCGTCTTGCCGCGCGCCGGCCTCACCATGCCGCAGCTCGGGAAGGCGCGGATCGTGCAGGAGCTTCGACAGCGACTTGATCAGGTCAGCCGGCTTCGCACGCCGGTGCTCCTGGTGGGTGAGTCCGGATGCGGATTCGAGATCGCAGCCCGGCACCTGCACCTTCCGAATACGCCGTGGATTGCGCCCGAGGACACGGAATGGCTGGTGGGCAACCCCTTCGGGCCGCTGAACGAGGCGAGGGACGGCACGCTCTTCATCCAGGAGCTGGGTTTGCTCGGCAAGGCAGAGCAGAAGGGACTCGCGCAGCTGGTCGCCAAGCTGGAGAAATTCAACGTGAGGCTTGTCTGCGCGGTATCGAGCCCGATCACGCGCCAGGTCGAGGAAGGAAACTTCGACCCGGCCCTCTATCACCAGATCTCGGGGCTGACGATCCGCGTTCCGTCGATCTCGGAGCACACGGAGGATGTTCCCGACCTGGCGTCGAGCCTGCTCACGTCCCTCGTGGACGCGAACGAGGTGCCCCTAAAGACGCTGACCGTGGGAGCGCAGAACGCGCTGCGCAATCTCGACTGGCACGGCAACCTTCCCGTGCTCCAGAACGCGGTGAAGACACTTGCCCTGACGGCGCTCGGGCACGAAATAGCCGGCGAGGACGTGGCGCGGGTCGCCAGGGAGTTCTCGCTGCTGCCTCGCGACCAGCCCCAGTCCGAGGTCGGCGTGTCGCTCGACATGCCGCTCCGGGAGGCTCGCGAGCAGTTCGAAAGGCTGTACTTCCTTCACCACATCCGCCGCGAGGACGGAAACATGTCGAGGGTGGCCGAGCGCGTCGGGCTCGAGCGCACGCACCTCTACCGCAAGCTGAAGCAGCTGGGCATCCGGCCCTCGTCGCGCGGTGAGGAGCCCCCCGGCTGAGGCGTCCTAGAGCGTCTCGATGCGCCCCAGACGGACGGCGGTGAGGCCGGTCTTCACGTTGTTCGGCACGGGCATGACCAGCACGCAATCATCGTACGGCGCACGAACGGTCTGCGCGCCGTCGTAGGCGATGACGTCGCCCTCGCGGGCAATTACTTCCATTCCGGAAAACTCGCGGGCGAAGCGGAATTCCGGCGTTCGCGCGACCACGGCATCGGTGACTCGCACGAGCCGCTGCGGTGCCGGCGTCGCGGCGTCGATTTCGCGGGTGGCGAGTTCCGGGTCCACGATTTCCAGGTGCCTGAGGAAGCGCCAGGTCGTCTGCCATGCGACATGCTCGGCGGCGCGCTCCCAATGCTGGCCGCACTCGACCAGGAGTGCATTCCTGCCGCTCGCGGGATCCCCGAACCCCTCGAAGTCGCGCATGCGCGTTCCGTTGGCATGGCCGCCGTCGCTCACGATGTCGCGCGGGATGGCGATGTCGAAGGCGAAGCGGATTCCCTTGTCGAGCGGGCCGCAGATCATCACCGGCGGGCTCGGTTCGAGCATCGAGTGGATGTCCAGGAGGAAGTCGGCCGCCTCCACGAACGGGCGCAACTGGCGCGCGCGGCGAAGCTCGATGCTGTCGCGCGGGCCGTCCAGCGTCTGGGCATTCCAGACGCGGTTGAAGTCCTCGTCGAGGAAGCGCGTTGCATAGGGGCGCTTCGGATCAAACCGGGAAAACGCCTCGATGTTTGCGAACGAAAGCGTGAGCGCGCCCCGGAGCGGGCGAATCTTCATGCCGAGCAGCCGGTCGAGGGCCAATGCCCCGCAGATCTCGTTGCCGTGGGTGATCGCGTTCACCATCACGTGCGGCCCGGGGCGGCCGCTCTCGAAGGTATGCACGAAATCGACGCCGGTCGAGGATCGGCGGTGCGCCTCGATGTTCGGGGCGGCGAGTTCAACGGGAATTCTGTTCATGGCGGTCATTGTCCATCCTTGCGTGGCGGGATCCCGTGCCGGTGGGAGTGATCGTGCCCGTGGCCGCCATCCTGGCCGTGGTGCGCGTCATGGTGGCGGTCATGTTCGTCGTGCTTTTCGTGACCGGCATGGTCGTGATGATGATCATGTCCGTGGTGATGTTTGTGACCGGCATGGTCGTGATGGTCGCAGAGATGCGAGCCGCGTTCCGCCGCGTAACCGCAGATCGCCTTGACCATCCGCTCGATGTCGGCCGCGAGCCGCTCGAAACCGGGTGACTTGCGCCCGGTACGCTCGTCCATGTATAGGCGGCGGTTGGCCTCGATCTGCAGGCTGTGTCGCCCGGCGGCCGGATCGGAGAACGCGCGGACAAGCTCGACGCCCTTGTAGGGGTCGTTCACCTTCACCTCGTAACCCAGGCCCGAGAGCGTTTCGGCGACGAAGGCGGTGAAGGCCGGCTCGCAGGTCGTTCCCTCCCGGTCGCCGAGCACGAAGTCCGCGCGGGGCTTCCCCGGCCCCTCTTCCGAGATGGCGCTGCTGACCGCGGGCATGGAGTGGCAGTTCACGTGCCACACGGCCCCGAAGTGGGCGTGCGTCGCATCCATCGCGTCTTTGACCGCCTTCTGGTACGGCTGGTGGTATTCGGCGATCCGGCGCCGGACCTCGTCGACGGAAAGCTTTCTCGCGTAGATCGGTTCGCCGGTATCGAGCAGGCGCCAGATGAGCCCGATGCCGAGCTGGGTCTTGCGGGAGGCGGCCGCCGGCCCGGGCCAGGGCGCGTCGAGGAGAGAGGTGTCGACGTCGAGAAGGGACCGGTTGGGATCGATGTAGGACCTCGGAAACCTTGCGGCGACAAGCGTGGCGCCATGCCTGGGCCCGCAGGCGTAGAGCTCGTCCACGAAGGCATCCTCGGCCTGGCGAAGGGCCGACATGGGCACGCCGGGCCTGAAGTCCTCGGGATAGTCGGTGCCGCTGTGGGGCGAATCAAAGACGACCGGTACCGGGGTGCCGGCCGGTTCCGTGCGATCGAAAGAGTGGGGTCGGGTCATGTGGCGTCGTTCAGGTGGCAGGCCGATGCATGGCCTGGGGCGATTTCCCGCAAGCGCGGCGCCTCGACCCGGCAGCGAGGGGTTGAGTGCGGGCAACGGGGATGGAAATGGCATCCATGGGGAGGATCGATCGGCGAGGGTATCTCGCCCTTGATGGGAACGTAGGCGCGCCTGGTCGCCTCGAGCCGCGGAATCTCGGCCAGCAGCGCCCGGGTGTACGGGTGGTTGGGGCGGGCGAACACCTCGTCGGCGGGCGCGGCCTCGACGATTCGCCCGAGGTACATGATTGCGACCCTGTCCGAGAGATGACGCACGACGCCCAAGTCGTGGCTGATGAAGAGATAGGTGAGGCCGAACTCCTCCCGAAGCCTGATGAAGAGATTGAGCACCTGCGCCTGAATCGACACGTCGAGCGCCGCCACCGCCTCGTCGCAGACGAGAAAGCTGGGCTTCACCGCGAGCGCGCGTGCGATCCCGATGCGGCTTCGCTGGCCGCCGGAGAACTGGTGGGGAAAGCGCCGGATGAGCGTGGCGTCGAGGCCCACGTGCTCCATGATCTTGGCCACGTAGTCGTCCCGGTCGGCGGACGAGACGAGTCCGTGGACGACCGGCGCCTCCCCGATCACGTCGACGATCCGCATGCGGGGGTTCAGGGACGCGAACGGATCCTGGAAGATCATCTGCACCGCAAGGCGCTCGTTCCGGGACGCCCCGGATTCGTATTCGGCATACGGGCGCCCCTTCCACCGCCTCTCACCTTCGGTCGGCTCGAGGATGCGCGCCACGATGCGGCCCAGCGTGGACTTGCCGCAGCCGGATTCACCCACGAGACCGACCACTTCGCCTGCGCCAATGGCGAGATCGACGCCTTCCAGGGCGTGGACGGTCTGTTCGCGCGTCGAGGCGCCCAGGCGAACGGCGATCCTCGCGGCGAGGTCGAGTTTCGACGTGAACCGCTTCGAGATGCCGCGCAGCTCGAGCAGGGGAGGCGCCGCGGTCGAGGCGGCGTTCATGCGGCCGGATGGAAGCAGCGCAAGCGCCGGCCCGGCGAGGGCTCGGTCACCGCCGGGCTTTCCGTGCACCGCGCCGTGGCGAACCCACAGCGCTCCCGGAACGGGCACCCCGGTCCCAGCGAAAGCAGCGAAGGCGTCATCCCGGGAATCTGGCGCAGCGGACGCCCGCGCACGTTGCGGCTCGGCACGGAGTCGATGAGGCCCCGGCTGTAGGGGTGCAGCGGCCGGTCGAGAATGTCCGCGACCCGTCCGGACTCGACGAACCGGCCCGCGTACATGACGCAAACCTCGTCCGCCAGGCCGGCGATCACGGACAGGTCATGGGTGATCCAGATGAGCGCCGTGCCGCTCTCCCGGCAGACCTTCTGCATCTCGAAGAGGATCTGGCCCTGGATCGTGACGTCCAGCGCGGTCGTCGGCTCGTCCGCGATGATGAGATCCGGACCGTTGACGAGGGCGATGGCGATCGCAACGCGCTGGCGCATGCCGCCCGAGAACTGGTGCGGATAGGCGCGCAGGCGCTCGTCGGGCGAGGCGATCCCCACCCGGACCAGCGCCTCCCGCGCCCGGGCCAGGGCGCTCTCCCGCGAGACGTCGGCATGGGCCAGAACGGCCTCGACGATCTGCGTGTCGATGCGCAGGACCGGGTTCAAGGTCATCATCGGGTCCTGGAAGATCATGGCGATGCGGTTTCCCCGGATGTTGCGCCACGCGGCGGCATCGAGTCGCGTGAGATCCGTGCCGTCGAAGACGATGCGACCCTCGACGATCCTCCCGGGCGCGTCGACGAGACCGAGGATGGAATAGCCCGTCATGGACTTGCCCGATCCCGATTCCCCGACAAGGCCCAGGATCTCGCCGCGGCCGACGCTGAAACTCACGTCGTCGACGGCCTTCACGACACCTGCCTTCGTGAAGAAATGCATCCGCAATCCGTCGACCTGCAGGAGCGGCGGGCCGCTCACCGGCGAAGCCTCGGGTTCAGGACGTCTCGCAACTGGTCGGCCACGAGATTGATGGCCATGATCGTGAGGAGCAGTGCGACGCCGGGGTAGAAGCTGATCCAGTACTTTCCCGACAGGAGGTACTGGAATCCGTTCGAGATGAGCAGCCCCAGCGACGGCTCCGTGATCGGCAAGCCCAGGCCCAGGAAGGAGAGAGTGGCCTCGAGGGCAATCGCATGCGCGACCTGCACCGTGGCCACCACGATGAGGGGCGGAAGGCAGTTGGGCAGCAGGTGCCGGAACACCACGCGCGCCTGTCCGAGCGCCAGGACGCGCGCGGCCTCGATGTACTCCTTCTGCCGCTCGACGAGGGCCGACGCGCGGACCGTGCGGGCGTAGTAGGCCCACTGCACGGTGATGAGCGCGATCACGATCTTGTCGACGCCCTGGCCGAGCACGGCGAGGAGGATGAGCGCGATGAGTATCGACGGAAATGACAGCTGGATGTCGACGACCCGCATGATCAGCGTATCGACCCAGCCGCCGAAATAGGCGGCGACCAGTCCGAATGCAAGGCCGATGGCCAGCGCGAACACGGTGCTCGCGATGCCCACGCCCAGCGAAATGCGAAGGCCGTAGAAGATGCCGGAGAGCATGTCGCGCCCCTGGTCGTCCGTGCCGAGCCAGTAGGTGTCGCCATCCAGGGACTTCTCGCCGGGCGCGAGCTTCGAGTCCATGATGTCCAGCTGCGCGAGATCGTAGGGATTCTGCGGCGAGATCACCGGCGCGAGGACGCCGATGAGGAGGATCACCACGAGGAGCGCGAGCCCGAAGAGTGCCAGCCGGCTCTCGGCGAAGTCCGCGCGGAACCTGGCCCAGGGCCCGATCACGGGCGCCAGGGTGGCCGGCGGAGAAACGGGAAGATCGGCCATGGGTCAGTGGGCGCCGGCCGCTCCGCCGAGGCGAACGCGAGGATCGAGCATCGAGTACAGGACATCGACCACGAAATTGATCACGATGAAGAGCGTCACGATCACGAGCAGGTAGGCCACGATCACCGGCCGGTCGAGCTGGTTGATCGAGTCGATGAGCAGCTTGCCCGTTCCCGGCCAGGCGAAGATCGACTCGGTCACGATGGCGAAGGCGATCACCGAACCCAGCTCCAGCCCGATGACCGTGACGATCGGTATGAGGATGTTCTTCAGAACGTGCACGCCGATGACGCGACGCTGCGTGAGGCCCTTTGCGCGGGCGAATTTCACGTAGTCCTGCAGGACGGCCTCGCGCGTGCCGGCGCGCGTGAGTCGAATGAGGAGCGAGAGCTTGAAGAGCGCCAGGTTGATCGCCGGCATGGCGATGTGCGCGAGTCCGTCGGCGGTGAGGAAACTCACCGGGATTCCGGCGACCATCGTCGTCGAGCCGCGTCCGTTGGATGGAAGCCAGCCGAGATTGACGGAAAACACCATGATGAGAACGAGCCCCACCCAGAACGTGGGCAGGCTGAAGCCGAGAATCGATCCGGCCATGATGCTTCGCCCGACGAAAGAGTCGGGCTTGAGCCCGGCCACCAGGCCCAGCGGAATGCCCAGGGCGATCGCCACCACCATCGCCACGAACGCGAGCTCGATCGTCGCGGGAAGCTTCTGGAGGATGAGCGAAAGGGCTGGCACGTTGTAGACGAACGACTTGCCGAGGTCGCCGCTCGCCGCGCCCTTGAGAAAGACCCAGTACTGCTCGAGGAAGGACTTGTCGAGCCCCAGCGCCGCCGTGGCGCGAACGCGCTCCAGCTCGTCCGCCTGCGGGTTCACGAGCAGCTCGATCGGATCGCCGATCGCGAACACGCCGACGAAGACGAGAAACGACATCAGCACGAGCACGAAGATGCTCTGCCCGAGTCGGCGGATGGCGTAAGCGAGCATTCTTGGGAGCGACGGCGTGGCCCGGCTGCCCGGGTGGGCTGGGCCCCGCGGCGGCGGGGCCCGGTCCGGCGAGGCCTACTTGCCCGGCTTGAGTCCCATCCCGAGCGTGTACTGGTCCGTGCGCGGCGTGTAGCGATAGCCTTTCTCGGTGGCCCAGGTGCTCACTTCGTAGTGGATCGGGATGAGCGCGGTGTCGTTCATCGCGATCTCGGCGGCCTTCTGGATAAGCCCCTCGCGCTTCTTGTCGTCGATGGTGGACATCGCCTGGCCGATCAGCGCATCGAGGGACGGGTTCGAATATCGGGCGCGGTTGGTCACGCCCATGCCCTTCGACGGGTCGTACGTCGCCAGCAGCGAGCGAAGACTCGATCCCTGCTCGCCGGACTCCGTACCCCAACCCAGGAGCATGTACCCGAACTCGCCCTTGGTGGCGCGCGTGAAGTAGACGCTGGCGGGCATGGTCTCGACTTTCGTGTCGATGCCGATCCGGGAATAGAATTGCGCGATCGCCTGGGCGATCTTGTCGTCATTGATGTACCGGTTGTTGGTGCCGTGGATGGTCATGGCGAACCCGTTCGAGTAACCCGCTTCCGCGAGCAGCTTCCTGGCGCCCTCGGGATCGTATCTGGCGGGCGGAAGCTTCTTGCTCGTGCCGAAGAAGAAGTCCGGCAGCAACTGGCCTGCGGGAACGGATCGCTTCTCCATCACGCGGTCGGCGATCGCCTGGCGATTGATGGAGATCGACAGCGCCTTGCGCACGCGAGGATCCTTCAGCGGGTTTCGCGCGAGCGGCTTTCCGTCCTTGGCGGTGAAGAAGGGCGGCGGGGAGTCCGAACGCTGGTTCAGGTGCACGTAGATGACGCGGTTGGAGACCTTGTCCACCAGCGAGTACTTCTTGTCCGACGAGAGCTTTGCGATATCGGCCGTGGGGACCGTCTCGATCATCTGGACGTCGCCCGAGAGCAGCGCGGCAACGCGGGCCGCGGCGTTCGTGAGGATCTTGAACGTGAGCTGGTCCCAGGGCTCTTCCCCGCCCCAGTAGCCGTAGTTCGCCTTGAGCACCACGCGCTGGTTGGGCACGTATTCGGCGAGCTTGTAGGGGCCGGTTCCGATGGCGGCCTTGCCGGAGTTGTAGTCCTCGGTGGCCGCCTTCTCGCCGTTCAGCTTCGAGATGATCATGACCGAGGCGAGGTCGCTCGGCAGCAGCACGTGCGCGCTGGCGGTCTTGAACACGAGGGTGTGCGCGTCGACCACCTTGACGTCGACGATCGGCTTGGTGAAGGTGGCGAACGAGGACGGACTGTTGGGGACGTTCGGCACTCGCTTGAGCGTGAAGGCGACGTCCTCGGCGGTGAACGGCGAACCGTCGTGGAAACGCACGTTCTTGCGGAGCTTGAACTCCCACGTGAGGTCGTCGATCGCCTTCCACGAGGTGGCGAGCCCCGGCACGAGCTTCTGGTTGGCGTCGCGCTTGATGAGCGGCTCGAAGACGTGCAGCATCATCGAGTTGTTCGGCGACAGGTTGTGATAATGCGGGTCCATCGACGTGATGGCGGCCTGCAGGCCGATCGATACGTCGCGTTCCTTGGCGGACACGTGGGCCGGCAGGCCCAGGATGGCGAGCGCGGCTAGCGCGAGTCGCAGAATTCGAAGCATGGCAGTAGCTCCTCAGGGATTCGGCGGGATGAGGGGGATCGGAACAAAGGAAATGCACCGCCAGTGATGATACCGTCATTCGCGGGCCCGGGGCGCTTCGGCGCGGGAGGCGGCGAATGGAGGCGATGATCGAGCGGTTCGAGGCGCTGCTCGCGGCGGGCAAGGATGGAGCGCTCCTTCGATTCGGGCTGGGGTCGGCGTACCTCAGGGCCGGGGACGCGCCGAGCGCGGTGGCTCACCTTCGCCAGGCGCTCGCGCTCGATCCGGGTTATTCCGCCGCATGGAAGATGCTGGGAAAGGCACTCGAGGCGAGCGACCGCGAGGCGGCCGCGCGGACCTATCGGCAGGGAATTGCCGCGGCGCGATCGAAGGGCGACAAGCAGGCCGTGCGCGAGATGGAGGTCTTCCTCAGGCGAATCGAGCGCGAGGCGGGACCGGCCTAGCGGCCGGACAGAAGTGCCTCCAGCTCTCGCTGAGGCGCGTCTTTCTCGATGGCTGCCATACCCAGGCGGTCGAGCAGGATGAGCGTGATTCGACCCGCTTCGTTCTTCTTGTCTCGGCCCATGGCGCGAAGCCAGGCTTCCCGGGCCAGGGTGGGAGGGTCGATCGGAAGCCCGGCGCGACGCACGAGCGTCTCCAGGCGGTCCGCGTCGGCGCGGGCAAGCCTGCCGAGGCGGGCCGAGAGATTCGCCGCCATCACCATCCCCACGGCCACCGCCTCGCCATGCAACCAGGTGCCATACCCTTCGAGAGCCTCGATGGCGTGGCCGAACGTATGGCCGAAATTCAAGAGTGCACGGGGTCCCGCCTCGCGCTCGTCCAGGGCCACGATCTCGGCCTTGATCTCGCAGGACCGGCCGATGGCATGTGCGAGAGCGACGGGCTCGCGCTCCCGCAGCCGATCGACGTTGGTTTCGAGCCACGCGAAGAAGGCCGCGTCCCGTATTGCCCCGTACTTGATCACCTCGGCCAATCCGGCGGCCAGCTCCCGGTCGGGAAGCGTGTCGAGCGTGCTCGTGTCTGCAATCACGGCTAGCGGCTGGTGGAAAGCGCCGACCATGTTCTTGCCGAGCGCGTGATTGATTCCCGTCTTGCCTCCCACGGACGAATCGACCTGGGCGAGAAGCGTTGTCGGAACCTGGATGAACGGGATGCCACGCTGGTAGGTCGCGGCGACGAACCCGGCGAGATCGCCGACGACGCCTCCGCCGAGCGCCACCACGACCGTGCGGCGATCGACCTGGGCACGAAGCAGCTCGCCGAAGACCGCGTCCAATGTCTCCCAGCGCTTCTGCGACTCGCCATCGGCAATCACCACCCGCAAGTTCGTTGCGCCGGCCAATGCGAGCGAGCGCTCCACCGATTCCGCATAGAGTGATGCGACGGTCTCGTTCGTGATGACGACGGTGCGCCCCGAAGCCAGATGCGGGGCGAGGAGAGCGTGCTGACCGATGAGCCCCGGGCCGATATGGATGGGATAGCTGCGCTCGCCAAGTCCGACGGTAAGCGTGCGCATGCTCATCGCGGAGCCGGTTCCGCGGTCCTCTGGCGAGCCTCGAGCTCCTCGGCGATACGGCCCGCGAGCGAACCCGCGCTGGGAACGCCGCTTTCGACAACGACGTGCGCGACCTCCCGATAAAGGGCATCTCTCGCCTCGAGGATCGAAGCCAGCGTCGCGCGGCGGTCACTCTTTCCGAGCAGGGGCCGCGCGCCATCCCGACGAGTGCGCTCGTGCAGGTGATCCAGGGCGGCGTGCAGGTAGACGACGATCCCGCACTCGCGCATCAAGCGGCGGTTTTCCTCCGCCAGCACGGCGCCGCCGCCGGTGGCGACGACGATGCCTTTGCGCGCGGCGAGCTCGGCGAGCACCGCCGATTCCCGGGCTCGAAACCCCGGTTCGCCCTCGATCTCGAATATCGTGGCGATCGGGACGCCGGTTCGCTGGACGATCTCGCGGTCGCAGTCGACGAAGTCCCGGCCGAGGCGGCGCGCAAGCGCCTTGCCCACGGTGCTCTTGCCGGCGCCCATCATGCCGACGAGGAAGATGTTGTCCGGTTCCATTCGATCGCCCACCCCGAAAGGATAGCGCAGAAAAGAAAAGCCCCGGCCAGGCCGGGGCTTTTCGTGGACTGCGGCTGTGTCACCGGACGGTGAGCGAGTCCTTGATGATCTTTGGCGTGACGAAAATCAGCATTTCCGTCTTGTCGTCCTGCTTGACGGTCTTCTTGAAGAGATTGCCGAGCACGGGGAGATCACCCAGGAAGGGAACCTTTTCAATCGTCGTCCGCGTCGTCTGTTCGAAAATGCCGCCGAGAACGATGGTATCCCCGTTGTCGCACAAGACCTGGGTGGTGATCCTCTTGGTTTCGATCGAGGGTACGTCCCTGAAAATCTGGCCGACCGAGTCCTTCTTGACCTCGAGGTCCATGATGATCCGGTCGTCCGGCGTGATCCGCGGGGTCACGGAAAGCTCAAGCACTGCCGGCTTGAACGCGATCGTCGTCGCGCCGCTCGCCGCTGCCGTTTGGTACGGGATTTCCGTGCCTTGGGAGATGACTGCCCTCTTCTTGTCCGCCGTGATCACGCGCGGGCTCGACACGACCTTGCCGCGGTTGTCGGCTTCGAGCGCGGAGAGCTCGATGTTCACGAGGTTTCCGCTGCCGAGGTTCAGGATCGAGAGCGCCAGCGAGCCGGCGGCGCCGACAACCGGCAGGTTCACGTTCAGCTGCTCCGGCTGGGACCCGGACGGAATGTTGCCCTGCGGGCCGCGATCGAAGGTCTGTGTGGCGCCCGGGGAAGTGAGGGACGTCGCGCCGCGCGAAAGCGGGTTGTTCGAGAGCGGCTGCACGGTGTCCGTGAGACTGCCGGACACGCCGTAGTTGCGGTTGCCGGATCCGAAGGCCGACTGCGTCCCGAAGCGCGCGCCGAGCTGGCGGCCCCACTTGTCGTCGGCGATCACGATCCTCGCCTCGATCATCACCTGGCGAACGGGAACGTCGAGTTGCTGGATGAGCCTGCGGGCTTCCTCGAGCCTCGCGCCGGAATCCTGGACGAAGAGGGTGTTGGTGCGTTCGTCGACCGAGGCGCTGCCCCGCTTGGACAGGATTTTCTGGTCCTTGTCGGACAGGAGCTTCTTGAGATCCTCGGCCTTGGCATAGGACAGCGCGAAGGACTCGGTGCGCACGGGCTCGAGGTCCGAAATCTGCGCGTTGGCCTCGAGCGCGAGCTTCTCCTTCGCCGCGAGCTCGTCGGTCGGCGCGATGAGCACCACGTTGCCGTTCTTGCGCTTGGAGAGCCCCTTGGACTGCAGGATGATGTCGAGCGCCTGGTCCCACGGCACGTCCTTCAGGCGCAGCGTGAGGTTCCCGCCGACGGTGTCGCTGGTGATGATGTTCAGGCCCGTGAAATCGGCGATGACCTGAAGGACCGCGCGAACCTCGACGTTCTGGAAGTTGAGCGAGAGCTTTTCGCCCGCGTACCCCGGCGTCGAGCTCTGCACCAGCTTGTTCGGGTCTTCCTTGACGGGCTTCACCTCGAGGATGAATTGGGTGTCCGTCTGGTAGGCCGAGTATTCCCAGATCCCGCGGGGCTCGATCACCATGCGGGCGTTGCCGCCCTGCTCGAAGGTGTCGACGTAGCGAACCGGCGTCCCGAAGTCGCCCACATCGAGGCGGCGCACGAGGTTCTTCGGCACAGAGCTGTTGATGAAGTCGATGAGGATCGAGCGGCCCTGCTGGCGGATGTCGATACCCGTGTTGGCCGAGGAGAGGTCCACGATGACCCGGCCCTCGCCGGCGTTGCCGCGGCGGAAGTCGACATCACGGATGTTCTGTCGTACCGCGCCCGGCAAGGCTTCGGCGAACACGGTGGCCGTGGTGCCGGAAACCGCTGCGGCCGCGGGAGATGTCGAGGAAACAGGGACTTGCGAGCCGTCGATGGTGACCACGAGGAGCTTGCCGTCGAGCGTCGCCGTGTACGTGAGGCTGCGAGCGAGGTTCATCACGAGCCGCGTGCGATTGGCCGTCTGGACGACCGAGACGCTCTTCAGGTCGCCTTCACCCGCCTCGACCTGCGTCTTCGCGAGGCCGCTGGTGGTGTCGGGAAGATCGATCGCGATGCGGGCGGGATTGGTTACCGCGAAGCTCTGGGGAAGGGCCGCGAGCGGGTCTTTCATGCCGACCTTGACCAGGATCTTGCCGCCCTGGATCGAGGAGAAGCTGATCGATTCGACCACATTCTTGGCCGCGCCCTGCGCCCAGGTCAACGGGGCGGCGAGCGCGAGCACGAGCGCCGTCAGGGCGGCCGAATGCGCGCCGGAGGTTCGGATGCGGAAGAAGTTGGAAGTCACTTTCTATCCCCTTTGCCGGTCTCTTCGAGAAGCGGCAGGACACTTTGCCGCTCTGCCCAGTCGCCGGCGCTGTCCTGGACGATTTCCTTGAGCTTGATGTCTGCATCCGTGACGTCGGTGATGAGGCCGAAGTTCTGCCCCATGTAATTGCCCTTCTTCACGCGATACAGCGTCTTGTCGGCCCGCACGATTGCGAACATTTCCTTGCCCTGTTCCAGGGTCCCAACCATCTTCAGTTGCTCGAGCGGGTACGCCTCGAGCGGTTCCTTGCGCCGGTTGAGGTCGGGCGCGATGCCGCCGGCGCCGCCCTCTTTGGAGTTGATCTTGCGGGGCTTGAACGGGTCCGGCAGGTCGAAGCCCTCGTAGGTGAACGGCTCGAAGGGCT
>DAORTX010000004.1:0-29299 GCA_035432885.1 Usitatibacteraceae bacterium | reverse complement strand
GCCGCGGACTGGCACGCGCTCACCTCGCACTACGAGGACCCGTCGGTGATCGAGGAGACGGTGTGGGACATGTTCATCGACTGGCTCGCCTCGGGCATCGACCCGTCGCGGGCCACGCTCTTCGTGCAGTCGCGCGTGCCGCAGCACGCCGAACTCACGCTGCTCATGTCGTTCTTCACGCCGCTGTCCTGGCTGGAGCGCGTTCCCACCTACAAGGACTCGGTCGAGCGCCATGCCGAGCACGGGCGCGACCTCACCACCTACGGCTTCCTCGGCTATCCGCTCATGCAGGCCGCCGACATCCTCATCTACCGGGCGACCGGCGTGCCCGTGGGCGAGGACCAGGTCTCGCACGTGGAGCTCACCCGCGAGATCGCGCGGCGCTTCAACCACCTTTTCGGCCGCGAGAAGGGCTTCGAGCAGAAGGCGGAAGCCGCGGTGAAGAAGATGGGACCGAAGAAGGCGAAGCTCTACCGCGAACTGCGCGCGCGATTCCAGGAGAAGGGCGACGAGGAGGCGCTCGAGCAGGCGCGCGAGCTGGTCGGCGACGTGCAGAACCTCGCCCTGGGCGACAAGGAGCGGCTCTTCGGATTCATCGAGGGCGGCGGGCGGATGATCCTCTCCGAGCCCGAGGCGCTCCTCACCGCGACGCCGAAGCTCCTGGGGCTCGACGGCCAGAAGATGAGCAAGAGCTACGGCAACGCGATCCTGCTTCGCGACACGCCCGACGTGGTCACGGGCAAGGTGCGAAAGATGCCCACGGACCCGGCGCGGGTCCGCCGCACCGACCCGGGCACGCCCGAGAAGTGCCCGGTGTGGAACCTGCACCTGGTCTATTCCGGGGAGGACACGCGCGACTGGGTGAGGCAGGGCTGCACCAGCGCGGGCATCGGCTGCCTGGAGTGCAAGCAGCCGGTGATCGACGCGGTGAACGCGGAGCTGAAGCCCATCCGGGAGCGCGCGGCCGCCTACGAGGAGGATCCGACGCAGGTGCGTTCGATCATCCAGGACGGTTGCGAGAAGGCCTCCGATCTCGCCGACGAGACGATGCGCGACGTGCGCGAAGCGATGGGGCTCGACTACAGCTGATCGCGATGATGACCAACGACAAGGAGCAGCGGATGAACCTGGATGGACGCAGATGGGCGGGGCGGTTGCTGGCCGCCGCGGTCCTGGCCGGCGGCGCGATGCTGCCGGCGCAGGCCGCCACGCCGGTGCCTTCCGGAAAGTGGAGCTTCGTCTTCAAGGACACGCGCGGCCAGGAGGACAGGCCGGTGCGCGTGTACACGTACCGGCCGCGGCAGTGCGATTCCACCTGCCCGATCCTCTTCGTGCTGCATGGCATGAAGCGAAACGCCTCCGACTACCGCGACTACTGGGAACTCGCCGCCGACCGGCACGGCTTCCTCGTCATCGCGCCGGAGTTCTCGGACCGGGCGTGGCCGAAGGCGGCGTCCTACAACCTCGGCGACGTGGCCGACAACGCCAACCGCGAGAAGTGGTCCTACTCGGTGATCGAGCACCTCTTCGACGAGATGCGCGACGGGCAGAAGGACTACCGCATCTTCGGGCATTCCGCCGGCGCGCAGTTCGTGCACCGGATGCTCTTCCTGCTGCCGGGCAACCGCGCCTCGGCGGCGATCGTGGCCAACGCCGGCTGGTACATGCTGCCGGAGTGGCGCGCCGACAAGGTGAAAGCCAGGTTCCCGCATTCGTTCGTCGAGTCTCCCGTGGGCGAGGCCGAGCTTCGCGCGGCCCTCGGCCGCAAGGTCTACGTGCTGCTGGGCGAAGCCGACACGAAGACCGACGATCCGAACCTCGACCGCAGCGAAGGCGCGATGATGCAGGGCGCGAACCGCGTGGAGCGCGGGGAAAGCTTCTTCGGCGCGGCCTCCGGCGCGGCCGCCGTCCTCGGCGTGAAGCTGGGCTGGGAACTTTCCTACGTGCCCGGGGTGGGCCACGAAGGCGCCAAGATGTCGCGCGCCGCGGCCGACACCGTGTGGGGCAAGGGCAAGTGAGCACGCAGGCCGCCAACGACCCGGTCGCCGCCGGCGCCCAGACGGGACTGGACCTCGCGCTGCCGATCGCGAGGATCCGCGGCGAGCCGATGACCGAGATGCCCTCGGACCTCTACATCCCGCCGGAGGCGCTGTCGGTCTTCCTCGACGCGTTCGAGGGCCCGATGGATCTCCTGCTCTACCTGATCCGCAAGCACTCGCTCGACATCCTCGACATCCCGATGGCGGAGTTGACGCGCCAGTACATGGAATACGTGGAGATGATGCGCACGCAGCAGCTCGAGCTCGCGGCCGAGTACCTGCTGATGGCCGCACTCCTGATCGAGATCAAGTCGCGCATGCTGCTGCCGCGGCCCCGGCGCGACAGCGAGGCCGAGCCCGAGGACCCGCGCGCCGAGCTCGTGCGCCGCCTCCTCGAATACGAGCACATGAAGAAGGCCGCGATGGCGCTGGGCGAGGCGCCGGTCGCCGGCCGCGACTTCTCGCTGGTGGAGGTCTACGTCGAGCAGGCGCTCGCCGAGCGCGTGCCCGGGATCGCGGTGGCCGACCTCTCGGAAGCCTGGCGATCGATCCTCGCCCGCGCCAAGATGATCCGCCACCACAAGATCACGCGCGAGCAGCTCTCGGTCCGCTCGCACATGAGCCGGATCCTGCGCACGCTCTCGGGCGGCGCCTTCACCGAGTTCTCGGCGCTCTTCGAGCCGGAGCACGGCGTTCCCGTCCTGGTGGTGAGCTTCCTCGCCCTGCTCGAGCTCGCCCGCGAATCCCTGATCGAGATCACGCAGCAGACCGCCTTCGAACCCATCTACGTGCGCCTGAAGAGCGAGCGCGCCGCGCTCACGATCACATGACCATGACCGAAGAAACCGTTGCCGCCGTCGAGACGCCCTCGCCCGAGGCCGGGCGCGAGCCCCTCGACCTCACCCTCGTCAAGCGCGTCCTGGAAGCCGCACTCCTGTCCGCCGCCGAGCCGCTCACGCTGCAGCAGCTGAGGCGCCTCTTCGCGGGCGAGCTGGACGTGGAGAGCCTCAGGAGGATCCTGGACGAACTCAAGGCGGAATGGGCCGAGCGCGCCGTGGAGCTCACCGCCGTGGCGAGCGGCTGGCGATTCCGCGTCCAGCCCGAATACCAGCGCTACCTGGACCGCATCTCCAGCGAGAAGCCGCCGCGCTATTCGCGCGCGGTCCTGGAGACGCTGGCCATCATCGCCTACCGCCAGCCGGTGACGCGGGGCGACATCGAGGACATCCGCGGCGTCGCGGTGTCCCCGCCCACCCTGAAGGCCCTGGAGGAGCGCGGCTGGATCGACGTGGTCGGCCACCGCGAGACCCCCGGCCGCCCGGCGCTCTTCGCCACCACCCGGAAATTCCTCGACGACCTGAACCTGAGGTCGCTCGAGGAGCTGCCCGCGCTCGAGGAGCTGCAAAGCGCCCTCGACGCGTCCCTCGACACCACGCCGGCGTTCCCGGCGCAGGAGGCGCTCCTCGGCGCGCCTGAGGAAGAAGCCGACGTCGCAACGCCCACCCCCGAAGACGAGGCGAACGCGCCCTCGCAAGACACGGAGTACCCAGACCATGCGGGATAGACCCTTTCGTACCCCTCGCGCACCAAAACTCGACTGGCCCGGCGGCATCGTTCCCGAGTGGGCCAAGGTGCCCGCGGGCGCGCAGCGCCGCGGCAAGGGCGCCAAGGGCGCGCGCGGCAAGGACGACGGCAAGCGCGAGCGCCTGCAGAAGGTGATGGCGCAGTCGGGCCACGGCTCGCGGCGCAACATCGAGATCCTCATCGCGCAGGGCCACATCTCGATCAACGGGCAGGTCGCGAAGCTGGGCGACGCCGTCGGACCCGGCGATCGCGTGAAGGTCGACGGGAAGCTGATCCAGCTGCGCTTCGGCTCGGCGCTGCCGCGCGTCATCCTCTATCACAAGCCCGAGGGCGAGATCTGCACGAGGGACGATCCCGAGGGCCGCCCCACGGTGTTCGCGAAGCTGCCGAAGGTGAACAACGCGCGCTGGGTGTCGATCGGGCGCCTGGACTTCAACACGAGCGGCCTTCTCATCTTCACGACCAACGGCGATCTCGCCAACCGCCTCATGCACCCGCGCTACGAGATCGAGCGCGAATACGCGGTGCGCCTGATGGGCGAGCTGACGTCCGAGCAGGTGCAGCTCCTCACCGGCGAGGGCGTGGACATCGATGGCGAGAAGTGCAAGTTCGTGCGACTCGTCGACCGCGGGGGCGAGGGCTCCAACCACTGGTACCACGTGGTCCTCACGGAGGGGAAGAACCGCGAGGTGCGCCGCATGTTCGAGGCGATGGGCCTCATGGTGAGCCGCCTCATGCGCGTGCGCTACGGGCCGGTGGAGCTGCCGAGCTTCCTGAAGCGCGGCATGGTGCGCGACCTGCCCGAGGCCGAGGTGGTGAAGCTGATCGAGTTCGCGGGCATGGACGAAGGCGCGGGCCAGCCGGAGAGCGAGGAAGACGAGGAGGAGGCTTCTTCCGGCAACGTGATCACCGACGAGAACCGCGTCGAGGCGCCCGAGGAATACGACGACGAGGAAGCGGTGGAGGACGAGTTGCAGCCCGCCCACCTCATGGAAGGCTACCGGCCCGTCGACGAGCCGATCCCCGAGGTCGACGACGACGACGAGCGCCAGCCCGACTTCGAGCGCCTCCCCGGGTTCAATCGCGCGACGGGCTCCATGGGCCTGCCGGCCGGCCACCGCGGGCATCACCCTTCCCGCGGACCGGGCCAGGGACCGGCGGATCCGAACCAGAAGAAGCGTCGCGGCAAGCGTCGTGGCGGCAAGGCCGGCGCGGCGGCGGGCCAGGGTCCGTTCCAGGGCAACGGAATCGGGAAGGCCCATGGGCCGGGGCATGGAAGTGGTCGCGGGCAGGGCCAGGGCCAAGGCCAGGGTCAAGGCCAGGGCCAGGGCCGCAAGCGCACGCGCGGCAAGGGGCACCACGGGCAGGGTTCGAACAAGGCCGGCGGGCAGGCGAACGCGCAGGCCGCCCAGGGCCAGCCGGCGCCGCAGGGCCAGGGTAACGTCCCCGGGCAGGGACCCGCGGCCGGCGCGGCGGGCAAGCCGGGCCGCAATCGCAGAAGCCGCCATCGCAACCGCAATCGCGGCGCCGGCGGCGGGGCACCGGCGCCTGCCGGCGGCAAGGGCGAGCCTTCCGGGGAGAACTGATTCCGGAGCGCGGGCGGGAGCGGGCGCGGTCCGCGCGACGCCGGTGATAGCATTCGACTGTCACGCCACCCGGCGGAAGACGCGAATGTTCCGGAGGACACCGAAGATGGCAACAACTGGCAGGGTGATGATCGCCGCGGCGCTGGCGCTGCTGGCGGGATCCTGGGCCCCGGGGGCCCTCGCGCAGGCGGCCTGCGCCAACCGCGGGCTCCTCGACGCGCGCTATTGCGACGAGAACGGTGACCTGGTGGCCGACCAGCCGAAGGACCCGAAGGCCTGGCAGGACCCGGCGACGCTCGTGTTCTCCTACACGCCGGTGGAAGATCCCGCGGTCTACGAAAACGTCTTCGACGACTTCATGCAGCACCTGGCGAAAGTGACGGGCAAGCGGGTGCGCTGGTATCCGGCGGAATCCTACGCGGCGCAGGTCGAGGCGATGCGCTCCGGACGCCTGCATATCGCCGGCGTGGCCACGGGCCCCACCCCGTACGCGGTCAATCTCGCGGGCTTCGAGCCCGTGGCGAGCATGCAGCGCGCCAGCGGCAGCATCGGCTACACGCTGCAGCTCATCACGCCCAAGGACAGCCCGATCAAGTCCGTGGCCGACCTGAAGGGCAAGCGCGTGGCCCACGTCTCGCCGTCGTCCAACTCCGGCGACGCCGCGCCGCGCGCGCTCTTCTCGTCCATGGGCGTGGTGCCCGGCAAGGACTACGAGGTGCTCTTCTCGGGCAAGCACGACAACTCGATCATGGGCGTGGTGAACAAGGACTACGACGCGGCCCCGGTGGCCTCGACCGTGGTCGAGCGCATGCAGGCTCGCGGCATGTTCAAGCCCGACGCCCTGCGCGTGGTCTACGAGTCGGCGCCTTTCCCGCGCACGGCCTTCGGCGTCGCCCACAACCTCGCGCCGGCGCTGAAGGCGAAGATCCGCGAGGCCTTCCTCGGCTTCGACTTCAAGAAATCGAAACTCGCCACCGAGTTCAAGGACACCGAGCGCTTCGCCTCGATCAGCTACGAGAAGGACTGGCGCGACGTGCGCACGATCCAGAAGGCGAGCGGCGTGACCTACACGCAGGAGTCGCTCTCGAAGCTGGGCACCAAGGCGGAATAGCGCCATGGCGCTCGCGCGGGAGGAGGCGCCGCCAATCGGCGGCGCGCGGCCGCTGCTCGCGGTCGAGGCGCTCGCGAAAACCTACCGCGGCGGCGCCCGGGCGCTCGACGGCGTGAGCTTCGAGGTCACGCGGCCCGAAGTCATCGCGATCATCGGCACCTCCGGCGCAGGCAAGAGCACGCTCATCCGCTGCATCAACCGGCTGGTGGAGCCCACCGCCGGGAGGATTCTCCTGGGCGGCACGGACATCGTCGGCCTCGGCTCGGGCGAGCTTCGCCAGGCGCGCCGGCGCATCGGGATGATCTTCCAGGAGTTCAACCTCGTGGACCGGCTCACGGTGATGGAAAACCTCCTGTCCGGGCGCCTGGGCTCCGTGGGATTTTTCGCGTCCTGGCTGCGCCGCTACCCGCCGGCGGACGTCGCGAACGCCTTCGCGATGCTCGAGCGGGTCGGCCTTTCGGGGCTGCACGATTCGCGGGCGGACGCGCTCTCGGGCGGCCAGCGCCAGCGCGTGGGCATCGGCCGCGCGCTCATGCAGAACCCCGACGTCCTGCTGGTCGACGAGCCCACGGCGAGCCTGGACCCCAAGACCGCCCGCCAGATCATGCGGCTCATCGGCTCGCTCGCCCAGGAACGCGCCACGCCGGCGCTCGTGAACATCCACGACGTGGCGCTCGCCCAGGGTTTCGCCGACCGCGTGATCGGGCTGAAGGCCGGCAAGCTGGTCTTCGACGGGCCGAGCGCCGCGCTCACGCCGGACGTGCTGACCGAGATCTACGGCGCCGAGGACTGGAGCCGCACGATCCGCAGGGCCGACGAGGACGAGGCCGGCGCGTGAACGCCACGGCCGCGGCCTCGTGGCGCCCGCCGCCCTTCCTCGGCACGCGCCGGCGCCAGAACCTGGCGCTCGCCGCCGCCGTCGCCTACCTCGCCTGGTCGGTCTCCACGCTGGACATCGACGCGAACCGCGCGCTGGCCGGGTTCGGGCGGGCGGCGGATCTCTTCGTGCGCATGTTCCCGCCCGACTTCTCGCGCTGGGAACTGCTCGTGCGCGGCATGACGGAGAGCCTGCAGATGGCGCTCGCCGCCACGCTCGCGGGCGTGGTCGCGAGCGTGCCGCTGGGGATTGCCGCCGCGAAAAACCTCGCGCCGCGGCCCGTCTATCTCGCCGCGCGCGGCCTCATCGTGGTCGGCCGCAGCTTCCACGAGGTGATCATCGCCATCTTCTTCGTGAAGCTCTTCGGCTTCGGCCCGGTGGCGGGGCTGCTCACGCTCTCGCTGTCGTCGACGATCTTCCTCGCCAAGATGCTCGCCGAGGACATCGAGAACGTGCGCGTCGGGCCCATCGAGGCGGTGCGCGCGACCGGCGCCGGCTTCGGCCAGGTCGTCGCCTACGCGGTGGTGCCGCAGGTGCTCACGCGCTCGGTGGGCACCGCCATCTACCGCCTCGACGCGAACCTTCGCCACTCCACGATCGTGGGCATCGTGGGCGCGGGCGGCATCGGCCAGTCCCTGTCGGCCTCGTTCTCGCGCTACGACTACGATTTCGCCGCCGCGATCCTGCTCTCCATCATCGCGCTCGTGGCGCTGGGCGAGTGGTTCAGCGACTGGGTGCGCGGGAAGATGCGTTGACTGCCGGCGCGGCGAGCCGCCATCCCGACGTCTGGCGAAAGCACTCGCCGCGCGAGACCGTGATCCGGTGGCTGTGGGTGGCGGCGGTCGCATTCGCGGCCGCGTGGTCGGTGTCGGCGCTCGACATCGAGTGGATCTTCTTCCGGGACGCCCACGTCCAGGCGGCGGACCTCGCGCAGCGCATGTGGCCGCCCCGGTGGTCCTACCTGCCGACGATCGTGGCGCCGCTCGTCGAGACGATCCACATCGCCACGCTGGGCACGGCGATCGCCGTGGTGTTCTCCGTTCCGCTCGCCTTCCTCGCCGCGCGCAACACCACGGCCAACGGCTTCACCTGGGCCATCGGCCGCGGGCTCCTCGTGGCCTCGCGATCGGTGAACACCGTCATCTGGGGGCTGCTCTTCGTGGCGATCTTCGGCCCGGGCCCGGTCGCCGGGATCGCCGCCGTGGCCGCGCGCTCCGTCGGCTTCCTCGCGAAGCTCGTGGCCGAGGCGATCGAGGAGGCCGAGCGCGGGCCGATCGAGGCGATCGAGGCCACGGGCGCCAGCACGGCGCAGGTCTACCTGATCGGGATCCTCCCCCAGGTGATGCCGGTGCTGATCGGCACCACCGTCTACCGCTGGGACATCAACGTGCGCGAGTCGAGCGTGCTGGGTTTCGTCGGCGCCGGCGGCATCGGGCTCCACCTCTACGCCTCGATCAACCAGTTCGCCTGGCAGCAGGTGCTCGTCGTGCTGCTCGCGATCCTCGCGGTGGTCATCGCGAGCGAGGCCGTGTCGGCTTGGATCCGTGGGCGCATCTCCTGAACCGGGCACCGTCGCGCTCCCGGGCGTGGCGGCGCTCGCCGGGCGCTTCGACGGCTTCATCGTCGACCAGTGGGGCGTGCTGCACGACGGCGCCCGTCCCTATGCGGGCGCTCGCGAGTGCCTGGAGCGCCTGCGCGAGGCGGGCAAGCACGTCGTCGTGCTCTCCAACTCGGGACGGCGGGAAGACGCGAACGTGAGGCTGATGGAGGAGATGGGCTTTCCCGCCCGCCTCTTCGATCGCCTGGTGTCCGCGGGCGAGGACGCGCGCGAGGCGATCGTCGCGAAGGCGACGCCCTTTCACGCGAGGCTCGGGCCGCGCTGCTACGCATTCACGCGCGCGGGCGACCGCTCGATCCTGGAGGGGATCGGCCTTCGCTTCGCGGGATCGGTGGCGCAGGCCGACTTCCTTGCCGCGATCGGCATCGACTCGCCGGAACGCAGCCTCGCGGACTACGAGGCGGAACTTCGCGAAGCGCGCGCGCGGGGCCTGCCGATGATCTGCGCCAATCCCGACATCTCGCGATTTTCCGGCGGCCGCCTGGTCGATGCGACCGGGGTGCTCGCGCGCCGCTACGAGGCGCTGGGCGGGGAGGTCTTCCACCACGGCAAGCCGTGGCCGGCGATCTACGCCTCGTGTCTCGCCGCGCTCGCGGATTGCGCCCCGGGGCGCGTGGTCGCGGTGGGCGATTCCATCGAGCACGACATCCTCGGCGCGTCACGGGCGGGACTTCCGGGCGCCTTCATCGCGGGCGGCATCCACGCGGAGGAACTCGGCGCGGCGAGGGGCGGGCCCGATGCGGCGACGTGGGACGAATTCGCGCGTCGATGCGTCGCGCGGCCCGACTACCGGCTGCCTGCGTTCACCTGGTGAGGCCCGGGAAGGGCCCGGCGCAAGCCGGCATGGCCGCCCGCGCGAGGTGCAGCTTCACGCGCTCGGCGAGCCGTTTCACCCGGGGGTCGAGGATGCCGTGGGATTCGAGCGTGGCCTGGGTCTGGAAGAGGTACTCCGCGCTGGAGCCGTATTTCCCGCGCGCGGTGGCGATCGCCTGGACCATGGCTTCCAGGGGAAGCTTTCCGGCGTAGCCCGAGCACGCGCGGTTCACGATGAAGGTGAGCACGGGCAGGCGCTCGGCCCCGGCATGGCAGTCGAGCCAGCGCGGGTGGTAGGAGCCCAGGGACATCTCGCGCCGCCAGAGCTCGCGCAATTCGTCCCGCGAAGTCGAGCCGGTGAGCCGGTACGCGAGCCCGCGGCAGCTTCCCCCGCGCTCGAGCGTGAGCACGAGCCCGGGGCGCTCCGGCGTGCCGCGGTTGATGCGCGACCAGAGGCAGAAGTTGCGATGGAAGCCGTAGATCGTGCCGACCCGCTTGGCGACGAAGGCGAGCCCCGGGTTCCACATGAGCGAGCCGTAGCCGAAGATCCACAGGGGAGCGCGCGCGTCCCGGCCCGCCAGCACCGTGTCGAGGGATCGATCCAGGGACTCCGCCGACAGCCTCTCGGCTTCGAGCCTCGCGGGGTCGTGGCAACCGGGGGAACTGCGCATGCCTAGGGCGACAGGCGCGTGATCTTCCAGCCGTCGTCCGACTTCGCGTAGGCGATGCGATCGTGCAGGCGGCTCTGGCGCCCCTGCCAGAACTCGAGCCACGCGGGGATCACGCGGTAGCCGCCCCAGTGCGGCGGCCGCGGCGGGCGGTCGCCGTACTGCACCTCGGCGGCCTTCACGCGGGCCTCCAGCCACGCGCGGCTCTCGATCGTCGCGCTCTGCGTGCTGGCCCAGGCGCCGATCCGCGAGCCGAGGGGGCGGCTCGCGAAGTATTCGTCGGCCTCGGCGGCGCTCACCTTCTCGACGGCGCCCTCGATGCGCACCTGGCGCTCGAGCTCCTTCCAGAAGAAGGTGAGCGCGGCCAGCGGGCGCGAGGCGAGCGCCGCGCCCTTGCGGCTCTCGAAATTGGTGTAGAAGACGAAGCCGCGCTCGTCGAGGGCCTTGAGCAGCATGATGCGCGCCGACGGACGTCCGGGGGCGTCCACCGTGGCGAGCGTCATCGCCGTGGGCTCGGGCACCTGCGCCTCGATCGCCTCCGCGAGCCAAGCGTGGAACTGCTTGAAGGGGTCGGCATCGACGTCGGTTTCGTCGAGCCGCCGGAGAGCGTAGTCGTTGCGAAGGTCGGCGATTTTCATGGCGGGCTCGAAGGCAGAAGGCGAACGGAATCCATCGGAACTGTCGCCATTATCGCGGAAATTGCCTTGCCCCCGGTCGCGCGCTTCGCGGGTTGTCGGACGGCTCCGCGCTCCCGGCGGGAGGCGGGGCCAGGAAGGCCGCCTCGAAGGTCCCGGCCGGCACCGGCTTGCTGAACAGGAAGCCCTGCATTTCGTCGCAGTTCACCAACCGGAGCAGGCGGGATTGCTCCTCGGTCTCCACGCCCTCGGCCACCACGTTCAACTTGAGCGAGTGCGCGAGATTCACGATGGTGGAGACGAGCGATAGCCCTTCCGGCCCGGCCGTCATGTCGACGACGAACGAACGGTCGATCTTCAGCGTGTCCACCGGGAGCCTCGCGAGGTAGCTGAGCGAGGAGAAGCCGGTGCCGAAGTCGTCGATGGCGACGGTCACGCCGAGGGCGCGAATGCTCTCCAGGGTCGCGATACTGTGCTTCACGTCCGCCATGATCAGGCTTTCGGTGATCTCCAGCTCCAGTCCGACCGCCGCCAGGTCGGCGCCGCCGATCGCCTGCTCGATCTCGGCCACGAAGCCGCGGTTGCGCAGCTGGAGCGGCGACACGTTCACCGCGACGCGCACGGCGGTGAGGCCCGCGGCGCGCCAGCGCCGGTAGTCGTCGAGCGCCTGGCCCAGGGCCCAGTGCCCGACATCGTTGATGAGGCCGGTCTCCTCCAGGATCGGGATGAACCGGCCCGGCGGCACCAGGCCCGTTCGCGGATCGTTCCACCGGATCAGCGCCTCCACGCCGGTGAGCTTTCCGCTCGAGAAGCTCACCTTGGGCTGGTAGTGGAGCACGAACTCGCCCTTGTCCAGCGCCTGGCGCAGGTGGTTTTCCATGGCGAGCATGCCGGCCACCGCCTCGGTCGTCCCCTGCGCGTAGAAGAGGTATCGCTCGCCGCTTGCCTTGGACTTCTTCAGCGCCGTCTCGGCGCTCCGGAGCAGGGCTTCCGCGTCGCTGCCGTCATTGGGGAACTGCGCCACGCCGATCTTGACGGCGATCCGCAGCATGGCGTCCTCCACCGGAAACGAATGGCCCTGGAGCGCGCCCATCGTCTTCTCGACGAGCCGCGCCACGTCGCCTTCCAGGGCCATCCTCGGAAGCACCAGGGCGAACTGGTCCGACCCCAGCCGCGCGAGCTGGCTGGCGTCGCCCGCGTGGCGGGTCAGCCAGTCCACGAGCTGCTTCAGCAAGGCGTCGCCGGCCGCCCGGCCGAGACTGTCGTTGATGTTCCGGAACCGCTCCACGTCGATCACGAGCACGGCCAGCTGGCGGCCGGTGGCGGCCGCGCCGCGAACGTGCTGTGCCACGCGGTCGAGAAAGAGATTGCGGTTCGCGAGGCCGGTGAGCACATCGTAGTAGGCGAGGTAATCGAGACGCTCCTGCTTGTCGAGGTGGTCGATCGCGAAGGCGACGTCGCCGGCCAGCTCCTTCAGCGCCCTCAACTCCTCCTCATGGAAGAACTCGGGCTCGCTTGCGTAGAGTGCGAAGATGCCCACCGCCTCTCCCGAGACCACCAGGGGGAAGAGCGCCAGGGAGCGGATGCCGGCCTCGGCGTACATCGCGCCGAGCACCAGCCTGGTGTCGTTCAGCGAATCGTTGGAGACGACGGGAACCTTCCCCTCGATCGCCCGGGCGATCATGGAGCCCGACGATCCGTCGGCCGGGTACAGGCGATTCTCGATGGCGGCGACCAGCTTCTCGTCCACGCCGTCGGCGGCGGCCACCCTGACTTGTCGCGAGTGCGGGTCGACGAGGCCGATCAGGGCCATGTGGAACCCGCCCGCCTCGAGCGCGATGCGGCAGGCGTTCCGGTACAGTTCGCCGCGGTTGCCCACCCGCACGATCAGCGTGTTGATGGCGCTCAGCATGGCGTTCACGCGGTTCAGGTACGCGACCCGGGCTTCCGCGAACTTCCGGTCGGAGATGTCGTTCGCGGTTCCGCGATAACCCCGGAAGGTCCCCGAGTCGTCGAAGATCGGTTCGCCGCGGGCGCTGAAATGGCGCGTGCTGCCGTCATCGACGACGATCCTGTACTCGAAGTCGCTGAAGGGCTCGTGGGCCTCGAGCCTCGCCCGGTGCGCCGCCCATTCGCTCGCGCCAAGCTCGATGGGCAGCTCCCAGCGGGTCTTGCCCAGGGTGTTGCTCACCGAGAAGCCGCCCTTGTTCACGACCTCGCCCGACATGAGCGTGAAGCGAAAGTCCGCGTCCTGCTCCCAGTACCAGTCGGACGAGAGCTCGGTCAGGGCGCGGAAGCGCGATTCGTTCTCGCGCAGCTCCTGCTCGGCGCGCTTGCGCTCGGTGATGTCGAGGGTGATGCCGAGCAGGTTCGGCGCCTCGCCTTGCGCGCGGTGCAGCGGGGCGGCATGGGTTTCGAGCCAGCGTCGCCTGCCCCGGGACCCGATGATCTCGTACTCCAGCGTGCCGCGCTCGCCGTTCATCACGCGCTTGTGCAGGGCGGCGAAAGGCGCGCGATACTCGGGTGCGATGTAGTCGAGCAGGGGCCGCGACTGCACTTCGGCGAGGGACCCGGCCTCCAGCATGGCCTGGCCGGCCGCATTCATCTCGAGCAGCAGGCCCTCCGGGCTCACCACCTTCACGCACGCGGGCCCCGTCTCGATGATGGCCCGCATGCGCTGCTCGCTCTTCATGATGTCGAGCTGGTACCGGCGGTGGGACGCGCGCGTTTGCGCCTCCTGCAGCTCGCGTTCGAGCGCGGGCGCAAGCCGCGCCAGGCTCTGCTTCATCACGTAGTCGCTGGCGCCGGCCTTCATCGCCGCCACGGCGATGTCCTCGCCGATGGTGGCGGAAACGAGGATGAAGGGGATGTCGAGCCCGGCGGCGCGGACAATCCGCAGCGCTTCGAGGCCGGTGAAGCCCGGCATGTTGAAATCGGAGAGGACCGCGTCCCATCGCTCCTCGGCCAGCGCGGCCTTCAGTTCGGAAGCGGTCTGCACGCGCCGGGAGGCGGGTGCGAACCCGCCGCGGCGCAGGGCGTGAAGCTCGAGCGTCGCGTCGTCTTCGGAGTCCTCGACGATCAGGACCTTGACCGGCTTGCTCACCTGGAGCCCGACCCCGGCGGCGACCGGCTGAGCATCATCCGGAAGAAGCCGATCACCCGTGCTTCGTCCACGAACTCGACGAAATCGCATTGGGCAGCGCGAGGCCCAGCGTCTCGACGACGGGCGCGGGCGCGGGAGACCAGAGCGCCATGGCCAGGTAAACGAGACCGAGGAAGGACATGACCATCGTGACGATGGCACTTGCCCGAACCAGCCTGCTGCGGGTGCGCGTCACTGTCGGCCTCCATTCGCATTTGGGACGGATTGCCGAACGTCACGGCTACGAACCCGTGCTTTAACAGTCGTTCGCATTTGGAAGCAGACAACAATATACCTTATCGAGATCAAGCCATTGCGATGCCTTGACGGTCGGTCCCGCGGCGCCGATCGTGGCCTGCGACGGAAATGGGGCGCAGGCTGGCCGGGTCGCTCGAGGACAGCGCGCGAACTCGCGACAGGCACCGCCGGCTCGATGAGCATCCCGGGCGGTGGCGGACCGAGGGACCAGGTCAGGGAAAACCGGGATCGTCCCGGCCCAGCACGATCACGTAGCCGGGCCCGGCGGAGAGATCCGGCCACTGGAAGGGCGCGTGCGGAAACGCGCGCTCGAGGGCCCTGCGGTTGTGGCCTATTTCCACCACGAGCAGCCCGCCGGGATTCAGGTGTTGCCTCGCTTGCGCGAGGATCGCCCGGGTATGCGCGAGTCCGTCGGCTCCACTCGCGAGCGCCATCTCCGGTTCCCGCCGGTATTCCTCGGGCAGGCGCCGCATCGCGGCGGCCTTCACGTACGGCGGGTTGGAGACGATCAGGTCGTAGGTGCGTCCCGCGAGCGCCGCGAAGAGGTCGGACCGGACGAGGCGAACGCGCCCGCCCATCCCGTAGGCCGCGACGTTCTTCCTTGCCACCGACAGCGCCCGGGGAGAAAGCTCGGCGGCATCGACCGACGCCTTCGGGAAGGCGAGGGCGGCCACGATCGCGAGGCAGCCCGAACCCGTGCACAGGTCGAGCACGGACCCCACGCGCGCCGGCTTCGCGATCCACGGCACGAGCCGCGCGCGGAGCAGTTCCGCGATGAAGGAGCGCGGCACGATCACGTTCTCGTCCACGTGGAAGCGGTGCGGCCCGAGCCACGCCTCCTTCAGGAGGTAGGCGGCGGGCTTTCGCGTGCGGATCCGCTTCGCCACCAGGGCATTGGCGAGCTTCGCGTGGGCGTCGTCGACGGCGAGGTCGAGGTGGGGCCCCAGTTCGCTCACCGGCAGGCCCAGGGAATGCAGCACCAGCCACGCGGCCTCGTCGATCGCGTTGGTCGTGCCGTGGCCGAAGGAGACGCCGGCGCGCTCGAGGCGGCCCGCGGCGTCGAGGACGAGGCTCCTCACGTTCAAGCCCTTGCCGGGAACGGTTCGCGCCACCGCGGGCTACTTCACGCCCAGGAGATCCTCGCAGGCGAGGCGATAGATCTCGGCAAGCGGCTCCATCTCGGCGATCGCGACGGATTCGTTCACCTGGTGGATCGAGCGGTTCACGGGCCCGAACTCGACCACCTCCGGGCAGATCTCGGCGATGAAGCGACCGTCTGAGGTGCCGCCCGTCGTGGAGATCTCCGGCGCCGCTCCCGATACCTGTTTCACCACGCGCGCGAGCGTCTCCACGAGGCGGCCCCGCGGTGTGAGGAAGGGCCGCCCGCCGAGAATCCACTCGATCCGGTAATCGAGGCCGTGGCGGTCGAGGGCGGCATGCACGCGCGCCTTGAGGCCGTCCACGGTGCTCGCCGTCGAGAAGCGGAAGTTGAAATCGAGCCTGGCCTCCCCGGGAATGATGTTCATCGCGCCCGTGCCGGCGTGGAGGTTGGACACCTGCCACGTGGTCGGCGGGAAATGCTCGTTGCCCTCGTCCCAGGCGGTCGCGGCGAGTTCCGCGATGACCGGGGCGAGGCCGTGGACCGGGTTCCTCGCGAGATGCGGGTAGGCCACGTGCCCCTGGATGCCCTTCACGACGAGCCGGCCGGTGAGCGTGCCGCGCCTTCCGTTCTTGATCGTGTCGCCGAAGCGCTCGGCCGAGGTGGGTTCGCCGACGATGCAGTAGTCGATCCGCAGGCCTCTCGCCTTCAGCGCCTCGACCACGCGCACCGTGCCGTCCACCGACGGACCTTCCTCGTCGGACGTGAGCAGCAGCGCGAGGGACCCGGGGTGCGCGGGATGCGCGGCCACGAGCCGCTCGGCCGCGACCACGAAGGCCGCGATCGAGGTCTTCATGTCGGCGGCGCCGCGCGCGTGGAGCCGGCCGTCCTTCACCGTGGGGACGAAGGGATCGGTGTGCCACTCGCCGAGCGGGCCGGGCGGCACGACGTCCGTGTGGCCCGCGAACACCACCAGCGGCGCCCCCGTCCCGCGCCGCAGCCAGACGTTGCTCACTTCGCCGCAGCGGAAAGCCTCGGCGACGAAGCCCAGCGGGGCCAGGCGGTCGACGATCAACTGCTGGCAGCCCTCGTCGGCGGGCGTGACCGATGGCCGCGCGAGAAGCGCCCGCGCGAGGTCGAGCGTCTCGGTGCTCATCTCGCCCCGGTCATGTTCGCGCCGCCGCGGCGGGCGACCGTCGGCCCGGCCTGCTGCACGATCCTGCGGTGCAGTTCAGGCTTCGCGCCGAAGAAGAAGAAGACCTGCGCGCACAGGAAGAGCGGTCCGGCGAGGCGTTGCGCCGCATCGACCCTGAAGGCGGGCGTGAACCCCTCGAGACGGTGCCCCCAGGCCTGGAGGGCCCAGCCGGCGGCGAAGAGGGCGACCGCGCCGGCGAGGGTGGCAGGGGCGGGGGCGCGCGCGACGACCTCGCTCGCGAGGGCGCACATCAGGAAAAGCGCGGTCGCGATGAAGGCGCCGAAGGCGGGGTCGAGCTTCACGTAGTACGCGCTGGCGCCGACCGAGGCGATCGCGGCGAGGGTGACGGTCACGCCGCCCGCCGGGAAGTCCACCAGGGCAAGGGCCAGCACGATCGAGAAGACGGCGAGCGGGATGCCGAGGAAATGGGTCGCGATGTTGCGCCGGTCGCGGTGGCAGGCCGCGTACTGCACGAGGGTTTCCTCGAGCGTTCTCATCATTTCCGATTCAGGAGCGTTTCGCGAAAGCGCATTTTATCGCACGGCCCGGCCGGCGCCGCCGCCGCGAGGCGCCGGAAGCCGGCAGTGGCCGGAAAGGACGCGCGGACGCCTAGGAGAAACGCGGTTCCGAGGGTTCCTCTGAAATCTTGAATTCGCTGAACGACGGGCCGCCCGGGCCCTTGCCCAGCCCCGGCGCCGGGTTCTTCGCCCGCTCCGCCATCGCCGGCATGATCCCGGAGTTGCCGAGCAGCAGGCCCAGGTTCGTCGCCGAGTCGGCGTTGGCGAGCGCATCGTCCGTGGAGATCCTGCCCTGGCGCACGAGCCGGAAGAGATCCTGCTCGAAGGTCTGCGAGCCGGGCGACATGCTCTTTTCCATCATCTCCTTCACCTCGCCCACCTCGCCCTTCTCGATCGCTTCCTGGACGTTGCGGGTATTCAGGAGCACTTCGACCGCCGGGGTGCGCTTGCCGTCGACCGTTCGCACCAGGCGTTGGGAGACGATGGCCTTCAACGACACCGCGAGATCCTGCAGCAGCATGGGGCGCACTTCCAGCGGGAAGAAGCTGATCACGCGGTTCATCGCCTGGTAGGAGTTGTTGGCGTGCAGCGTCGCCAGGCAGAGGTGGCCCGAGAGCGCGTAGGTGAGCGCCATGCGCATCGTCTCCTGGTCGCGGATCTCGCCGATCAGGATGCAGTCGGGCGCCTGGCGCATGGCGTTTCGCAGCGCGTCGTGGAAGGCGTGCGTGTCGTTGCCGACCTCGCGCTGGTTGAACACGCACTTCTTCGGCGTGAACACGTACTCGACCGGGTCCTCGATGGTGAGGATGTGGTTGGCGACCATCTGGTTCCTGAAGTCGAGCATCGAGGCGAGGGTGGTGGACTTGCCCGAGCCCGTGGCGCCCACCACGAGGACCAGGCCGCGCTTTTCCATCACGAGCTGCAGCAGCACCGGGGGCAGGTTCAGGTCCTCGAGCTTGGGAATCTCGGAGGTGATGAAGCGGATCACGCAGGCGATCGAGCCCTTCTGCCAGAACACGTTCACGCGGAAGTTGCCCAGCCCCGGCATGGGCTTGGAGAGGTTCAGCTCCAGGTCCTTCTCGAGGGTGGCGATATGCGCGGGCGTGAGCATCTCGTAGATCACCTTCTTCGTCTGCTCGGCGTCCATCACCTGGGGGTTCACCGGCATCATGACGCCCTGGATCTTGATCATGATCGGGGAGCCGGCGGAGAAGAAGATGTCCGAGGCCTTCTTCTCGGCCATGAGCTGCAGGAGTTTCTCGATGAACATGGACGTCTCCGGTTTCCGGGAGGTCTGTCGGGAGGGCGACTCGCCCCCGGCGGCTCGCGCGCGGCGCCCTAGTCGCCCCGCAGCAATTCGTTGATGCCCGTTTTCGCGCGCGTCTTCGCGTCGACCTGCTTGATGATCACGGCGCAGTAGAGACTATACCGGCCGTCATGGCCGGGCAAGTTGCCGGACACGACCACGGATCCCGGCGGGATCCTCCCGTAGGAAACCTCCCCCGTGGCCCGGTTGTAGATCTTGGTCGATTGCCCGAGATAGACGCCCATCGAGATCACGGAGCCTTCGCCGACGATCACGCCCTCGACGACTTCGCTTCGCGCGCCGATGAAGCAGTCGTCCTCGATGATCGTGGGGTTCGCCTGCACCGGCTCGAGCACGCCGCCGATGCCCACGCCGCCGGAGAGGTGCACGTTGCGGCCGATCTGCGCGCAGGAGCCCACCGTGGCCCAGGTGTCCACCATCGCGCCTTCGTCCACGTAGGCGCCGATGTTCACGTAGGAGGGCATCAGCACCACGTTCTTCGCGATGTGCGCGCCGTGGCGGACGGTGGCCGGCGGCACCACCCGGTAGCCGCCCGCGGCGAAGTCGGCCTGGGAGAAATTCGCGAACTTCGAATCGACCTTGTCGAAGTAGTGCGTGAAGCCGCCCTGCATGATCCCGTTGTCGCGCAGGCGAAAGGAGAGCAGCACCGCCTTCTTCAGCCACTGGTGCGTGAACCATTCGCCGCCTCGCTTCTCGGCCACGCGAAGGCGGCCCGCGTCCAGCTCGGCCAGGACGGCGTCCACCGCCTCGCGAACCTCGCGGGGCGCGGATTTCGGGGTGAGGCCGGCGCGGTCGTCGAAGGCCTGTTCGATCAGGGGTTCCAGCTTTTCCATGGTTCTCGGGGGGTGTCGATGGGGAAGTGCCCGTAAGGATGCCGCATCGCGGCCGCCGGGTCGACTGCGCCGCGCGCGCGCCGGCCTTCGGCCGGGCGGGTCGTGCGCCGTCGTGGCGCTACGCGCGCGACGAGGGGGCGGGTGCCCGGGACCGCGCGAAGTCGCGGATCCTGCGGCCGGCCTCGGCCGCTTCTTCCACCGTCGACACCAGGGCGATCCGGACATGGCCGCGGCCGGGGTTCGTCCCGTGAGCCTCGCGCGAGACGTAGCTTCCGGGAAGCACGGTGACGTTGGCGGCCGCGAAGAGCTCGCGCGCGAAGGCCTCGTCGTCGCCCGGGACGCCGGCCCAGTAGTAGAAGGCCGCCTCGGGACGGACGAGACGGAGCGCGGGATCGACCAGGTCGAAGAACGCGGCGAACTTCTCGCGGTAGAGGCGCCGGTTTTCCACGACGTGCGCCTCGTCGCTCCAGGCGGCGGCCGAGGCGAGCTGGACCGTCTCGGACATCGCCGAGCCGTGGTAGGTGCGGTAGAGCGCGAAAGCCTTCAGCACGCCCGCATCCCCCGCGGCGAAACCCGAGCGCAGTCCCGGCGCGTTCGAGCGCTTGGAGAGGGAACCCATCACCACGAGGCGCTCGAATCCCGTCCTTCCCAGTTGCCGCGCGGCGGCGAGCGCCCCCAGCGGCGGGGCGGACTCGTCGAAGTAGATCTCGCTGTAGCACTCGTCGGAGACGATGGTGAAGCCGTGCCGGTCCGCGCGCGAGAAGAGCAGTTCCCACTCCGCAAGCGGCATCACCCGGCCGGTGGGGTTGCCGGGCGAGCAGGCGTACAGCAGGCGCGTGCGCTTCCAGACGTGCTCGGGGACCGCGTGCCAGTCGGGAGCGAAGCCGTTGGCCGCCGTGGCGTTGGCGAAGAACGGCCGCGCCCCGCCGAGCAGGGCCGCGCCCTCGTAGATCTGGTAGAACGGATTGGGACACACGACGAGCGCATCGTGCTCGCCCGGATCGAGCAGCGTCTGGGCGATGGCGAAGAGCGCCTCGCGGCTGCCCTGGGTGGGGAGCACCTGGGTCTCGGCGTCGATCGCGGACAGCCCGTGCCGGCGCGCGAGCCAGGCGGCGATGGCGGAGCGCAACTCGGGGAGACCCCGGGTGAGCGGGTAGCGCGAGAGCCCGGCGAAGTTCTCCGCGAGCGCCCGGGTGAGAAGCCCGGGCGTGGGGTGGCGCGGCTCGCCGATGGAGAGGTTCACCGGTGCGAGCCCGGGCGGCGGCGTGACGCCGGCGAGCAGCGCGCGCAGTTTTTCGAAGGGGTAGGGCTTGAGAAGCTCGAGGCGCGGGTTCATCGGGCGATTATCGCCCGAAGAGCCGCCTGAACGGCAGGCGCAGCCACCACGAGAGGCCGCCGCGGCGCGCGATCTCCCCGTCGCGCTCCGCGATCGCGCGCGACTGCTCCGAGACCGTGCGCTCGGCCTGAGCGAGCCGGCTCTCCAGTTGCCCCGCCCACGCGAGCGCTTCGTCGCGCGACTTCATGGCCTCTTCGCGAGCGGCCGCCAGCTCGACCGCTTGTTTCGCGAGGGTTTCCAGCTGTCCCCCGGCCACGCCGAGATCGCCCATGACCTTCTCGTAGTCGCGGTGCGCCCAGTCGTCGCGGTCCGAGAGCACCGAGAGCATCGCCGGGAGCATGCCCAGCGTCGCGGCCGAGCGGCTCGCGGCGACGAGGAAATAGAGCGGCTCCGCGAGCGCGGGCGCGGCCTGGGCCGGCATGGCCTCCGACACTTCCACGAGGTGGCCGGTCTCGGCGCGCGGCTCCGGCGCGATCACCGAGAAGAAGCTGGGCCGCTGGCCGTGCCAGCGCAGGTACTTGAAGCGCCGGGAGACGAGCGCCTCCAATTCCTCGCGGTAGAGCTCCTTCACGTGGAATTCGTTCTCGAAGCCGCGCCGGTCGCTGTACTCGCGCTTGTTGGGGCAGGAGAGCAGCAGCAGCCCGTCGGGGGCGAGCACGCGGGCGATCTCGGCCACGAAGTCCTCCTGCTCCGCGATGTGCTCCACGGTCTCGAAGGAGACGAAGAGGTCCGCCGAGCCGTCCTCCAGCGGCAGCTTCGCGCAGGGCGCCTCGACGAAGGCGAGGTTCACGACACCCGCGTAGGCCGCGCGCGCGTGGGCGATCGCCGCCGGGGAGATGTCGGCGCCGGTGACGCTCGCCGCCGTCCTCGCGAGGAGCGCCGATCCGTAGCCCTCGCCGCAGGCCGCGTCCACCACGCGCTTGCCGGCGGCGAAGCGCGCCGCGAAATGGTATCGATGCCAGTGCTCGACCCAGATCTCGCCGCGCACGCCGGGGACGAAGCGCTCGCCGGTGAATTCCAGCGTGCCGCTCACCGGATCCACCCCCGCCGCCGCAGGCGTTCGACGACCGGCCGCCGCCACGCCGCCAGCCGCGAGAGGGTTCCCGACGAGCCCACGAAGCGGCGCACGTCCTCGCGCGTGACGAGCATCAGCGCCTGGGTGCGCGCGTAGCGCTCGGCCATCTCGGAAATCGCGCGCGGGCTCATCGTCACGCGCAGCGCATCCTGCCTCGCGCGGGCATCCTCGTAGGCGCGGTCGAGCAGCGCCTGGCGGTCCGCGGCGCCGCGCGTATCGGCGGGCACCCGGTACTTGGACGTGGTCTTCGGCACCAGCACGAAATCGTCCTCGAGGGTGTAGCGCGTCCACAGGTTCCAGTCTTCCAGCTGGTCCATGTCCTCGGCGAAGCCGCCGTGGCGCTCGAAGAGCGAGCGGTGGAAGAGCACCGCCTGGATCGGCAGGAAGTTGTGGTGCCAGAGCGTCAGGCGGTCGAAGGGCTGGCGGTGGACCGTGGCGTGCATCGTCTCATCGTACTCGGCGCGGTCGCGGTCGTGAACCTGCGTCTTCGTCTCCCACGCGTAGCCGTAGGCGCCCTTCGACGCGGCCGCGATCGCCGCGCCGAGCAGCACCTCCACGTGGTCGGCGAAGAAGACGTCGTCGTCGTCGAGGAAATTCATCCATTCGCCGGTGGCGAGCGCCAGCGCGCGGTTGCCGGCGCGGGCGCGGCCCGCCTTCCGGCCCATGGCCTCGTAGCGCAGGTCGAGGCGGCCGCGGAATTCATCGACGATCGCACGCGAATCGTCGGCGCCGTCCTCGACCACGATCACTTCGAGGTTCCCGTGGGTCTGGTTCGCGCAGGAGGCGAGGGCCTGGCGCAGCCACGCGGGGCGATTCACCGTCCGGATGAGGACCGAGACCTTGGGCGGTTCGGCTTCCGGCTGCTCGCGCCGCGAACGGAACGGGTGGAACGCGCCGTCGCGCCGCGTCTCGTAGCCCCACCCCGAGAATTGCGGGTGGAACTCCTTCGTGGCCGCGACGCGCGAGAAGAGGAAGTGGGGCGCGCGGGCGATGGCCTTCAGCCCGGCCACGGCGAGCCCGCGCCGGCGGCCCGGAAAGGATCGCGGCGTGAGGATCTCCGCGGCGAGCATGGTGAAGCCCTGGGCGATGCGCGCGAGGCTGCCGAACCGGAAACGCAGCCCCAGGTTGGTTCGCACGCCGCCGAACACCTGCAAGGGCTTCACTTCGGCCGCCACGCGGTAGGTGCGGTGCACGATGGCGCACCCGGGCTGGTAGGTGAGGCGCCACCCCTTGGCGCGCAGGCGCCACGAGAGGTCCACGTCCTCGCCGTACATGAAGATGGCGTCGTCGAAGCCGCCGGCCTGCTCGAAGGCCTCGCGGCGAAAGAGCGTCGCCGCGCCGCTCACCCAGGGGGAATCGAGCGTCGCCGGGTCGTAGGCCTTCGGGTGCTCGTACGGGATCTGGCGCATTTCCCAGGCCGCCACGCGCGCTTCGTCGGCGGCGGCGGTCGAGACCAGGCGCTCGAGCGCCCCGGGCTCGACGATGCAGTCCTGGTTCACGACCAGCAGCCAGGGCGAGTTCCCGCGCTTCGCGTTCGCGTTGTGGCCGCGGCCGAAGCCCACGTTGGTGGCGGAGCGCTGCACGTCGACCGTCGCGAAAGCGCCGCCGGCCAGTTGCGGCATGGCGGCGATGGCCGCCGCGGCGTCCGGCTCGGGGCTGTTGTCGCAGACGAGGAGATGCAGGCGAAGCGATGCGCAGGCCTCCGCGAGGCTCGCGAAGAGGGAGGCGAGGAGCTCGGGCTCGGGGCGGTAGGTGACGACGCTCAGGTCAACGTCGCGCATTGAAGGCGAGCTTGAGGAGCAGGCGCCTCAAGGGCGATGGCAGTCGTTCCAGCGCTTCCCGGTTCAGGCGCAGGAGGTCGGCTTCGCGGGCCAGCTCGTCTCGCGCCTCGGTGGCGTGGCGAAGCGCTTCCTGCACCGCGCGCACGTCGGCTTCGAGCTTGCCGATCCAGCCGCGCGCCTCGGTCTCGAAGGCCTGCGCGCGCTGCTTCGTGTCCTCGAGCGCGGCGAGGGTCTGGGCGAGCTCGTCGCACAGCCGCACCAGTTCCACGCGGAACAGGCGGGCGTCGAGGTTCTTCGCCACGAGCGATTCGAGGCCCGCGTCGCCCGCCGTCTCCGGCGCGCCCGGATCGATGCCGAAGCGCGCGTAGAAGGCGTCGAGGGAGCGGGTCATGGCGGCGAGGGGCGGGATGCGCGCCGGGTCGGGTTGCGCGAGCCGCAATTGTACCCGCGCCCTATCGTCCTCCCGGTCGCCGCCCGCGAGCGCGCGGATCTCGCGGGCCACGAGCCCGGCGTCGAACGCTTCGGGAAGCAGCCATCCGCCGCCGTGCGCGGCGATCCGCTCGGCCAGTGCGCCGCGCGGGGCGGCAAGCACCGGCACGCCCGCCGCCCAGGCATCGGAGAGCGCGTAGCTGAAACTCTCGGGCACGGCGTTGGGCAGGAGCGCCAGGCTCGCGCCGTAGCCCGCCAGCAGTCCCGCGGCGTCGCCTTCGGCGAACGCGCCGTGGACGAAGAGCCGGCCGGGAATGCGCCAGCCCGGGTGCAGCTGCCGGTCGAGGTAGCCGATGACGACCAGCGCGATGTCGCTGCCTTCGAGGCGCGCGGCGATCTCCTCGACGAGTTCCGAGCCCTTGTGCGGGCCGAGGGCGCCCAGGAGCGCGACGACGCGGGCGGGCCGGTGAGCCGAGAATTGCGCGCGCGGCGCGACGGCGGCGAGCGGCGCGGCCGAATCGCTGCCGTTCGCGACGACCTCGACCGGAAGTCCCGGCACGTGCTTCATGGCGAGATCGGCGAGCCAGCGCGACGGGGCCAGGACGGCGCTCGAGGCGCGCAGCGCCGCGGAAGTCCCGGCGAGCCAGGCGGGGTCCGGGGAGAGGGGATCGGCGGCGGCGAAGGCTTCGGGATGCAGAAAGAGGATGTCGTGCAGGGTCGCGATCCGCGGCACGCCGAGGGTGCGGCAGGCCCAGTCGCTTCGCTCGCGCGGCGCCCGCGTGAGCTGGTGAAGGTGAACCAGTCCCACGCCCTTCGCGAGCAGCCACCGCGCGAGGGGGTCCGCGCGACCTGCCGTGGCGCCGTCGGCGAGCCGGTGAAATCGCCCTTCGCGCGCGTCCTCGATCACGTCGACGCCGTCGCCCGCGTGCCAGACGAAGTGCGGCCTCGCGACGGTTCGCACGATGTCGCGCACGTGCCGGTCGACGCCGCCGCCGAAGAGGCTCGTCACGTGCAGGATCGCGGCTGCGCTCATCGGGAAAGGGGCGGTAGGAACGGTAGAATGATGCCCGAAAGTGCCGCGCATTCCCTCCCTTCCCGTCGTCGCCCTGCTCGTCGGCGCCTCCCTCTGGGGCGTCGTCTGGTATCCCTATCGGGTGCTCGACCACGCCGGGATGGATGGCGCGTGGTCGCTGGTCTTCACCTACGGCGTGGCGCTCGCCGTCGGCACCGTCCTGTTCTTCGGCCACTGGCGCGACGTGATGCGCGCGCCCTGGGCCTGCCTCCTGATGGGGCTCGCCATCGGCTGGAGCAACCTGGCCTACGTGATCGGCGTGCTCGAGGGCGAGGTGATGCGGGTCCTCCTGCTCTTCTATCTCGCGCCGCTGTGGACCGTGCCGCTCGCCCACGGTTTGCTGGGGGAGCGCCTGGACCTGCGCGGCGCCGCCGTGATGGCGATCGCGCTCTCGGGTGCGGCGGTGATGCTCTGGCATCCGGAGTTCGGCGCGCCCTGGCCCGCGTCCCGCGCCGACTGGCTGGGCGTGGGCGCGGGGTTTCTCTTCGCGCTGGGAAACGTGCTGGTGCGAAAGCTCGCCGACATCCGCGACACCACCAAGTCGCTGGCCATCTGGGCGGGCGTGGTGGTCGCGGCCGTGCTCTACCTGCCCGTCTCGCCCACGACGGGCGAGGCGGCCCTGCGCATCGCCGCGGCGACGTGGAGCCTGTGGGCGCCGGTGGGGATCGCGCTGCTCGCGATGAGCCTGGCGCTCCAGTACGGGCTGACGCGCGTGCCGGCCAACCGCGCGATCGTCGTGCTGCTGTTCGAGCTGGTCGTGGCCGCCGTGGCTTCCTACTACCTCGCCGGCGAGATCCTGCGCCTGCAGGACTGGATCGGCGGCTCGCTGATCGTGCTGGCGAGCCTCGCGAGCGGCTTGCGCAAGGACGGGTAGGCGCGTTCGCTAGTCTTCCCGGGGCGAGCCGAGGTCGATGCGCTCCGGCACCTTCCAGCCCTTGCGCCGGTAATCGGCTTCCACCGTGGTGTAGATGCCGCCGCGCACGTAGAACTCGGCGGTCAGGCGCAGGTAGCGCGGCCGCGCGGCGGCGACGAGATCGTCCAGGATCTCGTTCGTCACCGCCTCGTGGAATTTCCCCTCGTCGCGGAAGGACCAGACGTAGAGCTTGAGGCTCTTCAGCTCGATGCACCTCTCGTCGGGAACGTATTCGAGGTGCAGCGTGGCGAAGTCGGGCTGGCCCGTCTTCGGGCACAGGCAGGTGAATTCCGGGATCTCCATGCGGATCACGTAGTCGCGCCGCGCATTCGGGTTCGGAAAGGCCTCGAGCATCGAGGCGCGCTCACGCCGGCCCTTTCCCGCGACGAAGGCTCGCGTCCCCGGGGTCGCCGCTTCGGCGCGGCCGCGGAGGTTGGCGGCAAGGTTCTTTTTGCTCGGCTTTTTCGAAGGCATTGGGGCGGCGGGACGATCGCGGTAAAATCCGGATTGTACGCGAACCCCAAGCCCCACCGGCCGCCCGGCCTGGTGGGGTTTTATCATAAGAAACAATATCTTGCGACTCAACTCCGTCAAGCTCTCCGGCTTCAAGTCCTTCGTCGACCCGACCCAGATCGCCGTGCCCGGCCAATTGGTGGGCGTGGTCGGTCCCAACGGCTGCGGCAAGTCCAACGTGATCGACGCGGTGCGCTGGGTGCTCGGCGAGTCGAGCGCGAAGCAGCTGCGCGGCGAGCACATGCACGACGTGATCTTCAACGGCTCGGCCGACAGGAAGCCCGTGGGCCGCGCCTCGGTGGAGCTGGTCTTCGACAACAGCCTGGGCCGCGTGGGCGGCGCCTGGTCGCAGTACGCCGAGATCAGCGTGAAGCGCGTGCTCTCCCGCGACGGCGACTCGAGCTACTACATCAACGGCACCCATGTCCGCCGCCGCGACGTCCAGGACATCTTCCTCGGCACGGGCCTGGGCCCGCGCGCCTACTCGATCATCGAGCAGGGCATGATCTCGCGCGTGATCACCTCCAAGCCGGAAGAGCTTCGCGTCTTCCTGGAGGAGGCCGCGGGCGTGTCCAAGTACCGGGAGCGCCGCCGCGAGACCGAGCTTCGCCTCGAGGACACGCGCGAGAACCTGGACCGCGTGGGCGACATCCGTGCCGAGCTGGGCACGCAGCTCGAGCACCTCGCGCAGCAGGCGGAGGTGGCGGCGCGCTACCAGGACCTGCAATCCCAGCTCGCGCTGAACCACAACCTCCTCGCCTTCACCCGCCTTCGCGAGGCGGAGCAGGCGAAGAGCCGGCACGCAAACGAGATCCAGAAGGTGCAGGTGAGCCTGGAAGCCGAGACCGCGAAGCTGCGCGATGCCGAGCGCGCGCTCGAGGAGCTGCGCAGCCGCCACTACGAGGAGACCGATCACCTCTCGTCGCTGCAGGGCGCGCTCTACGCCGCGAACGGCGAGGTGCAGTCCCTCGAGCAGGAGATCGCCTTCCTCGGGGAGAACCGGCGCCGCATGGGCGCGCAGCTCGAAGGGCTCGCCGCCGAGATCGCGGAAGTCGAGCGGCGCGTCGCCGAGGCGCAGTCCGACCGCGGCCGCTGGGAGGGCGAGATCGAGAGCGCGCTCGCCGCCATCGTGGAGCGCGAGGCGCAGTTCGAGCGCGCGAGGACGCAGCTGCCGGCGGCCGAGTCCGCCCAGCAGAAGGCGGCCGGCGACGTTCGCGCGGCCGAGTCCGAGATGTCCGTGGCCGAGCAGGCGCAGGGCGTGGAGGAGACGCGGGAATCCCACGCGCTGAAGATCCTCGCGCAGCTCGAGGCCCGGAAGAGCCGCCTCAAGCAGGAGAACATGGCGCTCGTCTTCCCCGAACCCGAGAAGCTCGCCGCGCTCGCGGCGCAGCGCGAGACGCTGGGCGCCGCGCTCGCCACGCTCGAGGAGGAGCAGCGCGCGCTCGAGGCGAAGCTGCCCGCCCTCGAGGAGGAGCGCCGGCTGTCCCAGGAGGCATTGCAGGAGCGCACCCGGGAGCTGGCGCAGATCGAGGCCGCGCTCGCGGCGCTCGAGGCGCAGCAGGCGAAGCTCGACAACAATTCGCGCCTGGCCGACTGGACCAGGACCCACGCGCTGGACCGCGCCGAGCGGCTCTGGCAGGCGATCCGCGTGGAGGCGGGCTGGGACGACGCGGTGGAGGCGGCCCTGGGCGTGCGCCTTAACGCCGCGCGATTGTCCGACGAGGGCGGGCTCGCGGGATTGCTTCGCGACGCGCCGCCGGGCAACTTCGCGGTGTTCGTCGAGCGCGGCGCGCCGGAGGCGGCCGCGGCGCCGTCCCACCTCGCGCCGCTCGCCTCGATCGTGTCGAGCGCGCGGCCGGGCGTGGCGTCCTATCTGCGCGACGCGCTCGCCGGCGTCTTCATCCTGCCCGAGGGCGAGGACGGCCTCGCGCTCGCGCGCGTGCTGCCGCCCGGCGGGCTCCTCGTGTCGAAGGCCGGTCATCTCTTCAGCCGCCAGGGCGTGGTCTTCCACGGCCCCCAGTCGGAACTCCACGGCGTGCTCCAGCGCCAGCGCGAGATCGAGAGCCTCCAGGCGAGGAAGCCCGGCGCGGTCGCCTCGCGCGCGGCCGTGGAGGAGCGGGTTCGCGAGCTCGAGCGCACGTTGAAGCAGTCGGGCGACGAGGGCCGGCGCCTGCGCGACGAGCTGTCCCGGTCGCGCCAGGCGGGCCACGACCTCGAGGTCGAGCACGTGAAGCTCTCGCAGAGCACCGAGCAGGCGACGATGCGCCGCGAGGCGATCCGGGCGGAGCTCGCCGACATCGAGCGCGAGGAGGAAAAGGAGCGCCTCGAGATGCAGGAGGCGCAGCACGCCCTCCAGGCGGGCTCGCAGAAGATCGAGGAAGTGGTCCAGCGGCTGCAGGCTCTCGAGGCCTCGGCCCGCGAAGCCGGGGAGGCGCAGGGCGCGGCCCGTGCCGCGATCGCCGCCGCCGAGCGATCGGTGCAGGAGGCGCGGTTCCACGAGCGAAGCTGCCGCGAGAAGGTCGAGTCCCAGGGCCTGCTCGCCGTCTCGCTGGGCGAGCGGATGGCGGCACTCGCGGGCAACCGCGAAAGCGTGGCCGCGGAACTGGGCAAGCTCGAGGAGGGCACGGTGCGAAGCCGCCTCCAGGATGCGCTCGCCGAGAAGGCCCTGCGCGAGCGCGCGCTGGGCGAGGCGCGGGCCGGGCTCGAGCACCTCACCGAGGAGCTGCGCTCGCTCGAGGAAGGACGCCTCACGGCCGAGCAGACCCTGGCGCCGCTTCGCGAGCGCATCACCGAGCTGCGCATCCGGGAGCAGGAAGCCGCCACCCACGCCGAGCAGTACGCGCAGCAGATCCAGGAGGCCGGCGCCACGCGCGAGGA
>DAORTX010000003.1:0-30114 GCA_035432885.1 Usitatibacteraceae bacterium | reverse complement strand
GCGGCGTTGCGCGCGTCCGCGGACAGATCGATGAACTTGGGCAGCGCCACCGCGGCCAGGATGCCGAGAATGATGATCACCACCACGAGTTCGATCAGCGTGAAGCCCTGTTGTCGAGTCGACTTGTCCACCTGAACCTCCTGGTCCGATTGAAAGGAAAATCCGTTCGGGCGGAGCCGCTAGCACCCGCTCGTCACCACCGTCACTTCGGCCGCGGCGCCCAGCGCCGCTTCGTTGTAGGTTACCCGGCACGCGGCGCCATCGCCCGCGCCCATGACATCGTACGTGCGGCGCGGCGCGGCGCCGCCGATGATCACGCCTTCCGCCGCGGACACCTGCGCCGCGCGGTCAATTCCCGTGGACGTGGCGGCGGGGTAGCGATTCACCATGTCCACCAGCGCACCGTCCATGTTCACCGTCCCGGCGCTCTGCGTGCAGAAGCCGCCGGCCACCAACTGCCCGAGGTCGAGCTCGCAGCGCGCCTTGGCCAGCATCGCCGCCGACTTGGCGGCGCCGTAGATCGCCTGCGCCTTGGCCACCCGCGCGTCGCTCTGCATGTTCACGAAGCGCGGCAAGGCCACGGCGGCCAGGATGCCGATGATCGTGATCACGATCACCAGTTCCATCAGGGTAAAGCCCTGGCGGTTGCGCATTCTCGAATTCGTCAATGGGTCAAGCAACTAGGATGCCAGCGGGGGTATGTTCACCGCCCATTGTAGTCCCTGGTCACCCTGAGGGCCACGCCGGACAGAGCCCCGTTTCCGGTCGGCACGCCTTCGGCCGCCACCCGGAGCCTCACCGCGGCGGCTTCGCCGGGCGCCGGCGCGAACCAGCTCTCGTGGTTGACGCGATAGACCAGTTCGAGACGCCGGCGGTCGAAGAACCAGGCGCCACGCGCAATTCGGCCGAGGCCCTCCGGCGCGTCGATCTCGCCCAGGTAGCGCTCTGGAGGGTGCTCGAGCCACCGGACCGGATTGGCGCCTGCCAGGCCCGCGACCTCGCGTTCGCGCCCGGCGAGGATCAGTTCGGCGATCCGCAATCGCAGGCCGGTCCGCAGGTTCATGATGGTGAGGTCCACCGCGGTCTTTTCGGCGAGCGCCTGATAGGCGAGCAGGGCCGGCAGCAGCACCGCCGCCAGCACCGCGATCACCACGGCGGAGACGGCGAACTCGAGCCAGCCGCTGCCGCCCTGCCGTCGCCGGTGCGAGGCGGCCGGCGCGAATCCCATCAGCCGGGGCGGCCCATCGCCGCCCGCCCGAGGTCCCAGATCGGCAGGAAGACGCCCAGCGCGAGCACCAGGACCAGGACGCCCAGGAAGATGATGAGCACGGGCTCGATCTGCGCGCTCAGGTTCTTCAGGTCGTATTCGACCTCGCGCTGGTACATGTCGGCGACTTCTTCCATCAGGTCGTCGAGCGCCCCGGACTCCTCGCCCACCGCGATCATCTGCAGCACGACCGGCGTGAAGATCCCGGAAGCGGCCGCGGTGCGAAGCACGCTCTCGCCGCGCTCGATCCCTTCGCACATCCGCTCCACGCGGCCGGCCATGTAGGAATTGCCGATCGTGGCGGCCACCAGTCCCATGGCCTGCACGATCGGCACGCCGCTTCGCGCCGACAGGGAAAAGCTCCTGGCGAAGCGCGCGAGTGCCGCCTTTCGTAGGATACGGCCGGAAATGGGCAGTCTCAGCTTGACCGCGTCCCACGCATGGCGGCCGGCGATCGTGGCGGTCCAGCCGCGGAAGCCGAGTATCAGCGCAGCCGCCGCGCCGAGCAGCAGCGGCCAGGAACCGACGAGGAAGTTGGAGAACCCGATCAGCAGTTCCGTCATCAGGGGCAGCTTGGCGTTGAAGCCCTCGTAGACCCGGGCGAACGGCGGGATGACGAAGACATTCACGACGATGATCGCGACCCCCATCGTGATCACGACGAACGTCGGGTAGCGCAGCGCCGCCTTCACCTGGCCGCGCATCAGGCGCTCGAAGTCCAGGTAGTCGAAAAGCCGCAGGAATATCTCGTGGAGCATCCCGGTCATCTCGCCCACGCGCACCATGGCGAGGTAGAACGGCGTGAACGCCTTCGGATGCCGGCTGAGCGCCGCCGAGAGCTCGCGGCCAGCCTCGAGGCTTCCCCGGACGTCGGCGAGCAGTTCGCGGAATGCGGCATTGGTGGCCGAATCGCGAAGGCCGGCCAGCGCGCTCAGGATCGGCACGCCCGCCTTGAGGAGGGAGTAGAGGTGGCGGCTGAAGAGCAGCACGTCCGTGGGATCGATGCCGGGCCTGAAGAAGCGCTCCACGGGGTCGCCGCGCTCCTCCTTCGGCAGGCCGGGCATGATCTCCACCGGCGTCACGCCACTCGCGATGAGCTGGTCCGCCACGGCGGCCGCGCTCGCGCTTTCCAGCACGCCATCCATCGCCTCGCCGCGGGCATTGCGTCCCTTGTAGGCGAAGTGCGGCACCCGGCCTAGTCCTCGAGCTCGCTGTCGACGCGCATGGCCTCGCGCGCCGTGGTCCTGCCGGCGTGCACCAGCCGCGCCGCGTCGTGCCGCAGGGTCTGCTGTCCCATCTGTTCGCGGGCGACGCGCAGGAAGACCGCCGGGTCCTCCTGGTTGGCCGCCTCCACGACCGGCCGGGTCATCTCGAGCATCTCGAAGATGCCGGTGCGCGACCGGAACCCGGTGCCGTTGCAGTGGGAGCAACCGCGGCCCTTCTTGAAGACGGGGCTTGCCATCACGTCGAACTCGCGCTCGCCCAGCCAGGCCATTTCCGCGGCATCGGGCTCGTAATCCCCGGCGCAGGTGTCGCAATTGAGGCGAACGAGCCGTTGCGCGACCACCAGCTGCAGCGACATCGCCACCATGTAGCGGGGCACCCCCATGTCGAGGAGGCGAATCGGCGTTCCCGTGGCGTCGTTCGTGTGCAGGGTCGAAAACACCATGTGGCCGGTGATGGCCGCGCGCAAGCCTGTTTCCGCGGTGATGCGATCGCGGATCTCGCCCACCATGATCACGTCCGGGTCCTGTCGCAGCGCCGAGCGGAGCACGCGCTCGAAGCTCAGGTCGATCCGCTCGTGGACCTGGACCTGGTTGATGCCGGGCAGGCGGTATTCCACCGGATCCTCCACCGTGATGATCTTCTTGTCCGGGTGGTTGATCTCCGAGAGCATCGCGTAGAGCGTGGTCGTCTTTCCGCTGCCCGTCGGCCCCGTGACCAGCACCATGCCGCCGGTGCGGTGGATGACCTGCCGCAGCCGGTCGAGCAGGCGCGGCGGCATGCCGAGGCGGTCTAGCCCGAGCACCCCGCCCGACTGGGTCAGCAGTCGCATCACCACCGACTCGCCCCACTGCGTCGGCATCGTGGAGATGCGCACGTCGACGGGGTTGTTCCGGACCTTCACGTGGAACCGGCCGTCCTGCGGCAGGCGGCGCTCGGAAATGTCGAGCCCCGACATGAGCTTCAGGCGCTGCGCCAGGGCGGCGGCGATCTTCATGTCCGACTCGATCTGCAGGTGCAGCACGCCGTCGATCCGGAAACGGATGTTCAGCGCCTTTTCCTGCGGCTCGATGTGGATGTCGGAGGCGCGAACGCGCACGGCATCCTCGAAGATGGTCTGCAGCAGGCGAACGACGGGCGCGTCCTCCACGCGAAGAGTCGTATCCAGGAGGCCGCCGAAGTCGATCGAGAAGTCGCCCACCTCCTCGGTGAGCTCCTTGGCGAGCGTGGAGATCTCCTGGGTTCGCTGGTAGATGCGCTCGATGGTCGCGAGCAGTTCCGTTTCCGTGACCACGGAAAGCTCGACGTCCTTGCCGAGGATTCGCGACAGCTCGTCGTACGTGGCGGGGTTGGTCGGATCGGCGACCCCGACCCGCACGACGGCACCCCGGTCCTCGAGGACGAGCGCGCGAAGCCGCCGGGCCTGGGTCTCGGTCAGCCGCTGGACGACTTCGCGAACGGTGACGAAGTGCTTCAGGTCCACGAAGGCAATGCCCAGCTGCTTGCCCAGCGCCCGGGAAATGCCGTCCTCGGGGACCAGCCCGCGCTCCACGATGATGCGACCGAGCTTGCGGGCGCTGCGCTTTTGTTCCGCAAGCGCCGAGTCGAGCTGTTCCAGGGTGATCAGCCCCTGCTCGACGAGAACCTCCCCGAGCCGCACCTTCGCGGGCCGCGTCATGGGATCACCCCGTGTCCGGGCGAGTTCATGGCCGACGGCTCGTTTCGGGCGGCCGCGGTTCGCCGCCCGGCCTAGGCGCGGCCAAGGAAGGTCGCTCCGAGGCTCACCATGATGAAGAGGGCGAGCGAAAGGATGAGAAACCCGAACGCGCGCGGATAGCTCGCAACCCAATGGTCGATGCTCAGGTGCATCAAGTCCAGGTCGCGGCCGCGCGCCCGGAAGGAGTAGCGCCGGTTGGCACGGGCCTCCAGCGCCGCCAGTGCCGCGGGAAAGAAGATCAGGGCGATTCCGAGCGCGATCGCCGCCAGAAGGCCGACCACCAGGATCCATTTCGCCGAACGCGCCACCAGCTCGACGAGCACGGGCGCGAACTGGTGGCGAAAGATGTCGACCACGGCGTCCACGTCGAAGTCGAGCAGGAGCACGACAAGGGTGAGTCCCGCGCCCACCAGGATCGCCGCTCCCAGCGCGCCGGCCTGCCGGCGCAGGATCGTGTCGAGGTCGTGCGCCGTGTCGGCCGATTTCATCATCTTCCGCGTGGAAACCCACCGGTTCATCGTCGCGAAGAAGCCGATCATGGCGCTGCTTCGAATCACCAGGCCCGCCCCGACCACGAAGGCGAACGCGGCACCGACCAGGAGAAAGATGACGGCGGCCGGGAAGAGCCACTGCACGGCGACGTAGTTCGAGAACGCTTCCATCGACTTCTCCGCCCGGTTCCTGGTGGGTGTCCGGCACGGCGCGAACCCGTGCGTCGTGGCCGGTGCGTAACCCGGCCATCATGTCAGCCGCGAAGCGGAAAGGCAAAGCGGTCGCGACTCCCGGCCCGGGATCGGCAGGGACGTGGGAACGAAAAACGGTCGGCGCTACCCGCTCATTCGGCCGCGGCGAGCAGCGGCGCCAGGTCGAGTTGTCCCGCGATGTCCCGCGACGAGCTGCCCGGGGCGAACCGAAGATGGCCCAGGAGCGGCGCGGGCAGGCGCTCGGCCAAGGCGGCGACGTTTTCTTCCTGCGCGGCCATCGCCGGATCGAGCGCGTTCGCGACCCAGCCGCCCAGGCGCAGCCCGGCGAGTTCGACCGCCTGCGCGGTGAGAAGCGCGTGGTTGAGGCAACCGAGGCGCAGGCCGACCACGAGGATGACGGGAAGCCCGAGCGCGGCGGCGAGATCGGCCGAGTCGAGGGCCGCGGCCAGCGGGACGCGGAACCCGCCGATGCCCTCGACGACCGTGAAATCGGCCTTCGCGGCGAGTCGCCGCCAGGCTTCCACGAGGGGCCCGAGTTCGATCTCGCGACCTTCGCGGACGGCGGCGATGTGGGGAGCCACGGGCTCGCGAAACAGCAATGGCGTGATGGCGTCGAGGGGTGGCGCATCCGGTCCGGCCGCCTCGGCGAGGGCGATCGTGTCCTCGTTCGCCCACGTGCCGTCGCGCGAGACGGCACCGGCCGCCACGGGCTTCATCGGCGCGACGCGAAGGCCCCGGGCGCGCAAGGCGACCACGATCGCGCAGCAGACGACCGTCTTGCCCACGCCGGTATCGGTGCCGGTGACGAACACGCCGCGCTTCATCGCGGGCTTCGCGGCGCGAAGTCGACGACGTGCCGGCCGTCCGCGCGCTTCCTCGAAGGCACCTTCCAGGCGTGCCCGTAGACCACTTCCCAGGTCGCCGGAAGCAGGCCGTTTCGCCGAAAGCGCTCGTAGGCCGCGCTCATGCGGCGCCAGCGCTCGCGCCCGGGAAGGCCGCGGGCGCGCGACGGAAGGGAGTTCACCGCCCCGATCGCCTTCAGGTCGCGGGCGACCGCGAGCGCGGTGTCGTACTCGAGCGTGATCCGCTCCATTTCCATCACGGGGTCCGCGAAGCCCGCGTGGACCAGCGCGTCGCCGAGGTCGTGCATGTCGGCGAAGTGGTTCACGTGCGGGCTGCCGTCGGCTTCGGCGAAGGCGGCCCGCAGTTCCTTGAGCGTATCCGGCCCGAACGTGGAGAAGAGAAGGAGTCCTTCGGTCCCCAGCACGCGCGCGGATTCCGCGAAGGCGCGTTCCGGATCGCACCACTGCAGCGCCAGGTTCGAGAAGACGAGATCGAGGCAGCCGCTTGCAAGCGGCAGGCGTTCGGCGTCCGCGCAGACCAGCGCGGGGCGGCGCGACCCGAGGAGGCGTCGCCACCACGGGGATCGCTCGCGAGCCCGGGCAAGCATGGCGGGGGCGATATCGAGCCCCACGAGGCAGGCGCCGGGAAAGCGCGCGGCGAGCCGGTCGAAGGCGTGTCCCGTGCCGCAGCCGAGGTCGACGGCGCGGCGCGGCTCGAGACGCATCGGGTCCAGGTGGTCGAGCAGGCGGGCGCAGACCTCGCGCTGAAGGACCGCCGCCTCGTCATAGGTTCGGGCAGCGCGATCGAAGGCGCGCCGAACGTCGCGCTTCACCGGGAGCATGGCTTCATCCATGCAGGGCCTCGAGGGCGCTGGCCACGACTTCGGCGTGGCTCACGAAGGGAAGGTGCGCCGCGTCCGCGATCTCCCGGTATCGGGCGGACGGCAGGCGCTTCGCGAGCCAGCGTCCCGCCTCCACCGGCGCCAGCGCGTCGCGGCCGCCGTGGATCACGGTCGCCGGGCGCTCGATCGACGCGATTTCCTCGCGAAGGTCCGTGCCTTCCAGCAAGGCGAGACTGGCGGCGAGCGCGGCGCGCGAGGGCGTGCCGCGATCGACCACCAGCGCGGCCAGTTCGCGCATCCGGTCACGTGCCTGCGGTCCCCCCAGGGCATTGAGATTCACGAAGCGCCCGATCGTCGTCCCGGGATCGGCGGCGAGCGCCGCGGCGAAGTCCCGTAGCGTTTCGCGGGCCATCGCGTGGGGCCAGCCGGGGCGCTCCACGAAGCAGGGCGTGGCGCTCACGAGGGCGAGCGCCGCGGCCCGTGCCGGGTGGCGCGTGGCCAGTCGAAGCGCGAGCAGTCCGCCGAGCGACCATCCGCAGACGGCGGATCCTTCCGGCGCGACCGCGGCCACGGCGTCGACCACCGCGTCGAGTTCCCCAAAGGGAACGTCGCGCGAGTGTCCGTGACCCGGCAGGTCCACGAGGTGCAGGCGAAAGGAGCCCGACAGCCGCGGCGCGAGCGAATGCCAGACGCCGCCGTGCAGTCCCCAGCCGTGCAGCATGACGAGGTCGGGGCCGGCGCCGAGCCGTTCAACGTGCAGCGCCATGCCCGAGCGCCTCGCCCAGCGCCTTGGCCAGCGCGTCCACCTGTTCGCGCGTGTGGGTCGCCGAGAGCGAAACGCGCAGGCGCGCGCTTCCCCGCGGAACGGTGGGCGGCCGGATCGCGGGGACGAGATGGCCGCGTTCCCGAAGGCGCGCGGAAAGCCTGACCGCGCTCCCGGCCTCGCCCACGATGACCGGCTGGATCGAGGTGATGGAAGCCGTTTGCAGGCCGTGCCGCGCGGCGGCATCGCGAAAGTCCGCGATCCGACCGTGCAACGCGCGCACGAGGCAGTCGTCTTCGGCCAGGAGCGCGAGCGATGCGGTCGCGACGGCCGCGGCCACGGGAGGCAAGGCCGTGGAAAATACGTAGGGCCGCGCGTGCTGCATCAGCCATTCGATCATGGCGGGATGGCCCGCGACGAACGCCCCGTAGCCGCCAAGCGCCTTGCCCAGGGTGGCCATGTAGACGATTCGCGGCGACGCGACGCCGAAATGGGCGATCGCGCCGCGGCCGCCGCCGAGCACGCCGATGCCGTGCGCGTCGTCCAGGACCAGCCAGGCGTCGTGGCGTTCGGCGAGCGCGAGCAGGTCGGCCACCGGCGCGATGTCGCCGTCCATGCTGAAGACCGTGTCCGTCGCGATCACGCGGGTGGCCGCCTTCGAGGCGGCCAGCATCGCCCCGAGGCGATCGAGATCGCGGTGCGGGAAGCGGCGGAAGGCGGCGCGGGACAGGAGCGCGCCATCGTTGAGGCAGGCGTGATCGAGGCGATCGGCGAAGATTTCCGCGGAGCGATCCGCGAGCGCCGTGAGAATGCCGAGGTTCGCGCTGTAGCCGCAGGGGAAGAGGAGTGCGCGCGGCAGGCCGGTGAAGCGCGCGAAGGCCGCTTCGGCTTCCTCGTGGAGCCGGCAATGGCCGACGACGATCGGCGACGAACCGGCGCCGAAGCCGAACCGGTCGATGGCGGCGTGGGCGGCCTCGCGGATGCGCGGATGATTGGCGAGGCCGAGGTAGTCGTTGGAGGCGAAGTTCACGAGCGTGGCGCCGCCTTCGAGGACCATCGATCCCTGGGGAGTGTCGAGCACGCGGCGCTCGCGCCTGAGCCCGTCGCGCTCGCGGTCCTCCAGGCCGCGTTCGAGCGCGGCGAGTCCGGCGGGGTTCACGCCGGTCTCAGACGGCCGCGAGGCCGAGGGCGTCGAAGAGCGCATCGTCGCGCTCGACATCCGGGTTTCCGGTGGTGAGGAGCTTCTCGCCGTAGAAGATGGAGTTGGCGCCCGCGAGAAAGCAAAGCGCCTGCACGGCCTCGTGCATCCGCTCGCGACCCGCCGAGAGCCGCACGAAACTGCGCGGCATGAGGATGCGCGCGGCGGCGACCGTGCGCACGAATTCGGTCCACGGGAGTTCCTGCGTGCCCGCGAGCGGCGTGCCTTCGACCTGCACGAGCTGGTTGATCGGCACGGACTCGGGCTGCGGATCGAGGCTCGCCAGCTGCGCGAGCAGGCCGGCGCGCGCGTCCCGCGATTCGCCCATGCCCACGATGCCGCCGCAGCAGACGTGGAGGCCCGCCTTGCGCACGCGCTCGAGGGTGTCGAGGCGGTCGCGGTAGTCGCGCGTGGTGATCACCTCGCCATAGAACTCCGGCGAGGTGTCGAGGTTGTGGTTGTAGTAGTCGAGGCCGGCTTCGCGAAGCTGCTCCGCTTGCCCGTCCTTCAGCATCCCCAGCGTGCAGCAGGTTTCGAGCCCGAGTTTCTTCACTTCGCGGACCATCTCGAGTACCGGCTCGAGATCGCGGGCCTTCGGGCCGCGCCAGGCCGCGCCCATGCAGAAACGCGTCGCGCCGTTGTCCCGGGCGGCCCTTGCCGCGTGCACGACCTCCTCCACCGGCAGCATCGCCTGGCTTTCCACGCTCGCGGCGTGCCGCGCCGATTGCGGGCAGTACCCGCAATCCTCGGGACAGCCGCCGGTCTTGATCGACAGCAGCGTGGAGCGCTGGACGCGGTTGGGGTCGAAGTTTTCCCGGTGGACTGTCTGCGCCTTGAAGACCAGATCGTTGAAGGGAAGGTCGAGGAGTGCCCGGGCCTCGTCCCGCAGGGAGCGGGCCCGGGAGGGCGGCGGAGCCGCCCGATGCGAGATCTTGTTCATGGGAGGTCCCTGGTGTCGCGCAAGCTCATGATGATTCGAGACAATATCAGGCCTGTCCGGGATTGGCTCGGGAAAATCCGGACGGTTGCCCAAAATTTGAGCAGCGAAGGCGCCCTTTCCCGATTCCGGCGGTCGGACTGCTTTCTCTGTCTCGAAGCCATCCAGGGGGTCGGCCTGTGTCAAAATTGTGAGCACTTGCTTGCGAGATCCGGACCGGCTTGCCGCCGATGTGCAGTTCCCCTGCCGACCGAGGGCTGGTGCGGGAACTGCCTTCGGGCACCGCCCGCCTACGATGACGTGATGACCGCCTTCGACTATCGCTTCCCCCTCGATCGCCTCGTGCAGCGCTACAAGTTCTCCGCCGATCTGGCGGTCGGCGCCTATCTCGGGGACGTTCTCGGGCGAGCGGTGACCGGGGGTCCGCGCCCCGACCTGGTCGTCGCCTCGCCGATATCGGCCGAACGGCTTCGCGTGCGCGGGTTCAACCCCGCCTTGCTGCTGGCCCGGCGGGTCTCGTCGCGCCAGGCGCTCGCCCTGGACGCGCGCTGTCTCGCCAAGGCCCGGCACACGCCGCCGCAAACGGGACTGGATGCGGCGGCCAGGCGCCGGAACGTGCAGGGCGCGTTTCTCGTGACTCGCCGGCTCGACGGCCTGAAGGTCGCCGTCGTGGACGACGTGATCACCACCGGCTCCACGCTGGCGGCCGTGGCCGGGGCGCTCAAGGCCGCGGGCGCGGCCCGGGTGACGGGCTGGATGGTGGCCCGGACGCCGGAACCGCCGCGGCAAGGGTAGTCGTCGTGGACGTCGTGCTCGTGTGCCCCGAGATCCCGCCCAACACCGGCAACGTGATCCGCCTGTGCGCCAATACGGGCGTGGCGCTGCACCTGGTGCGGCCGCTCGGGTTCTCGATGGAGGACCGGCTTCTCCGGAGGGCGGGGCTCGACTACCACGAACTCGCGAACCTGCGGATCCACGACGATTGGCCGGCTTGCCGGTCGGCGCTGGGCGAGCGGCGGCGCTTCGCCTTTTCCACGCGGGCGGGCGTCCGGTTCGATGCCATTGCCTATCAGACGAGCGACGTGCTGGTCTTCGGCGCGGAGACGGCGGGCCTGCCGGCGTCCTTGCTGGCGGAATTCCCGGCGCAGTGCCGGCTGCGCCTGCCCATGGTGCCGGGAAACCGCAGCCTCAACCTGTCCAATGCGGTCGCCGTGGCGGTATTCGAAGCCTGGCGTCAGGCGGGGTACCGGGGTGAGGGCTGAGAATTGTGTGGTGCGTCACACAATCCGGCCAAAGCGGCCCGCAGCTTACCGCTGTAATGTTTTTTGCCGGAAAATGCTGAAAAATCAGGGGCCCGCTGTGATTGAGGTCACAGAAAAACCAGGCGTCCGGGGGTCAAATGGGGGCCATGGAAAGGGACATTGCCGGGTCGAAATGAAGCGAGCGGCCCAAAAAGTCCCTTCGAAACCAACTAACCACCCCACGAATCCTCACGAATCGCCGCAAGAAAGCCCAAAGGAGAAGTCCATGAAATCGTCCAAACTCACCAAACTGGCCCTTGCCCTTGCGCTGGCCACCCCGCTGTTCGCGTCCGCCACTTCCGACATCACCACCGGCGGCGCGGGGGCGATCACCGCCACCGGCAACCTCGATTTCCGCGTGATCATCCCGAAGTTCCTGTTCCTCCAGGTCGGCACCGGCACGTTCATGGCCGATGACCTGGGCAATATCGACATGGTCGAGTTCAACGTGCCGCTCGCGAGCCTCGGCTCCGGCGCCCCCATTGCCCAGACGTCGCCGGCGAGCATCACGGCGCGGCTGCGCGGCAACAACGGGGGCATCACCCTGTCCGCGACGACCGCGGGCGCCATGTCCAACGGAGCGGGCGACACGATTTCGTTCACGACGATCACCGCCGCGGCGGGGGGAGCGCAGCCCTTTGCCCACCCGGTCTTCGTGGACGGCGCGAGCTCGTCTGTCCCGGTTCCGGTCAGCGCGGGGAAGATAACCGATAAGACGACGACCTGGACCTTCAGCTACTCCAACGCGGCGATCGTGCCGGCCGGCACGTACGGTGACACGGTGGCGAATAACGGCCGCGTGACCTACACGGCGTCGATGCCCTAGCGCCCGAAGCTCCCTGTGCCCGACAACACCGCGAACCGGGACCTCGTCCGGTTCGCGGCGTCTTCGCGGAGCGGTCCCGAGACTGGTGGGATCGGCCCCATTGCACTAGAGTCCCGACATGAACCCGGCCGCCTTTCTCCCGCCTAGAAGTCCCGTTCGGGACCGCGTCATCCGGGGCTTCATCGCGCTGGCGCTCTGCCTCCCGGTCACGGCGCAGGCGTGGATCCTCACCGTCGGCAACAACAATCCCCGCCGCTTGTTCCTCACCGTCGGCAATGGATCCCAGCTGGCGGACAACGCCACCGTCAACCTGGTCAGCGTGAGCGTCCCGGTCGCGCAGATCGGCAGCGGCGCGCCGCAGGCGATGACCAGCAACAGCACCCAGGCGAACAGCACCTACGACAACTTCGCGATGTGCAATCCGCCCGCGCAGATCTATTTCGGGGCCCTGTACCAGCGCCGGCTCAACTCGGAGTCCGCCAGCGCGACGCTCCAGGTCACGTCGCCGGCGAACTTGACGAGCGCGGGCGGCGACACCATTCCCTTCAGCGAGATCAGCTGGACGGTGTCGGGACCCGCCGGCGATGCCAATCCGGGCTCGATTCCGGCGGGGTCGTTTCCCGCGGGAGGCGGCACGCAGACGCTGGTCACGGTCACCCAGGGGACCCTTCGGGACAACTGCCACACCTTCTCGTTCGCCAACACCGCGCTTCGGGCCTCGGGCACCTACAACGGCAGCGTCACCTACACGCTGACCTCGCCGTGAAGGCGCTGCGCGCCGGACCCGCCCCATCGCGGCCTGCCGTCGCGATCGCGGCCTGCCTGCTGGCGCTCGCGACCTTTGCCCGCGCGGAAACGCACCGCCTCGACGATTCCCTGAGCCAGGTATTCCCGCCCGTCGCGGACTGGGCGTGGGAGCCGGGCTCCGTGCGCAGCGGCAGCACGAAGCTGCACATGCACATCCGCGTGAACGTGCGCATCGATACGAGAAGCTGGGCCGGAAAACCGGCGCGCGTCTACATGGTGTTGCCGCCGGACGCCGGCGCGCCCGTGACCGCCGAGTGGGAGACGCAAGGCCGCCTGCTGGGCGGCAGGCTGGTCTCCGGCGAGCGCGCGCTGGTATTCTCCGGCATCGTCCCGGGCCCCTGGCTGGAAGACTCGATGCGCGTTCGCCTGACCACGGACACGCGACTCGCCCGGGACAGCGTCAATCGAATCGCCTTCCATTTCGAACTGGATACCCCTTAGCGCCATGACCTGCACGTCCTCCCGGATACTCCGCGCGGCGATCGTTCTCGGCGCCCTTGCGTGCGGTGCGGGAGGTGCAAGCGCCCAGGGCCTGGCCGCCTACGTTTCGCCGGCGCGGTTCGAGGTGAAGGGCGCGGCGGGAGAGACGAAGCGACACGTGCTGGACATCCAGCACGTCGGCCGGCTGACAGGCCGTTACCGCATCTACACCAACGACTGGGAATTCCAGAAGGACAACGCGCTCAAGTTCAGCGACGAGCTGACGCCGGACAGTTGCCGTCCCTGGGTGGCGCTGGAGCGTCGCGAACTGAGCCTCGCGCCGAACGCGAAGTACCGCTTCCGTTTCGAGGTGACGCCGCCGCCCGGCACGCCGCCCCGGGAGTGCCGGTTCGCCATCATGGTCGAGGGCGCGGAAACGGCGAAGGTCGAGCAGGGCGGGTTCAGCTTCCCGGTGGGCGGGCGGCTGGCCGTCATCGTGTACGTTGAAGTGGGCGATGTCTCGCCGAAGCTCGCCGTCGCCGGGTCCAGTGTCCAGCTTCGCGACGACGAGCGATTGCCGGTTCTCGACGTCAGCAACTCCGGCAGTTCCCATGGTCGCCTGGAGGGTTTCCTCACGGGCAAGGACGCCTCGGGCAGGGAGTTCGAGATGGCCCCCGACGACTCCCCCATCCTGCCCGGCAAGACGCGCTCGATCGTCTTGCGGCAAATCGGCGACGGCAGCGGCAAGCTGCCCGCGATTCAATATCCGCTGACGGTGAAGGGCACCCTGGAATGGGGCAAGAACCGCGAATCCGTGGAACTGCGCTTCGCGCCCTGATCCGAGCCGTTGCGGCTTCGGTCCTGCTGGGATTCGTGTCGCCGGTCGATGCCCAGGTTCGGCTCTCGCAGGCCAGGTCCGGCAACGGCGTGGCCCCGGCTGCACCCGCCTACGAGGACCGCGTCATCGAAGGCCTCGCGCCGATGGAGGAGGAAGCGGAGGAGGCCGAGTACAACCGCGGCGGCTGGCCGCGTTACCTGCGCCTCGAGACGAGGCTCGGCACGCTGCCCTTCAACGACAACAGGATCGAGGCGGGCCTGAGCGCGGCGGCGGCCATCGACACGCCCAATCACGGTGTCGTTTCGGTGGACGCCACCTTCGCGCCGAGGGAAGGTCGAAGTGCGATCACGCTTCGCCAGCGGGGCCTGCCGGTCGATGGCGGCTGGCTCGTGAACAACGAGATCGGTGTCGGCAACGCGCTCGCCCCGGGCCTCATGCGCCTGCCGGCCCGCGTCTTCGTGCCCTCCGTGCTGACGCGCGGCGCCAGCACGGAATGGTTCAACGAGGGCACCCAGACCCAGTTCATGGCGAGCAGCGGCGACCTTGGGCGCCTGCAGGGATACCCGATCTCCGGATTCCTGCCGCTGTCGGGGAGCGTCTCGATGGTGGCCGCGCAGGGCTCCTTCGACGGCTGGGCCGTGGCGCTTCGCCAGTCGCACGCCGATGCGGTCTCGCTGCTCGACTCGCCCGTGCTGCCCTCGGACTACGTGACGAGCGAGTCCACGCACCTGTCCGTGCGCCGGGAATCGCCGTCGCAAAGCATCCAGGGCAACGTGATCCGAACGAGCACGAAGAATGAATCCCGCACGCGATACGGGGCCTGGGTGGATGCGGAACTCAAGCGCGGAAACGCTTCCTATGGCGCTGGCCTGTTCCGACTGGATCCGAACCTCAGCTGGTCGGGCCAGCCGATGGCAAGCGACATCGAGGGCGCCTACCTGCGCGGCTCGTGGCACGCGCGCCAGTGGACCGCCCAGGGCAGCGTCGACGCCCTTCGCTCGGTGACCGGCCTTGCCGATACGGGTGTGCTCGCCAACGCGAGCGGTCAGTGGCGCTTCAGCCGGACGCTGAGCGTGGGGATGGGCGGGACGGCCCGGCGCTACAGCGGGAACGCGAGCAGCACCTTTGCCGACGCGCGCTGGCAGCACGACTGGGGCAGCAGCGGATTGCGGGCGGACTTCAACAACCGCGGCGCCGGCGAGCGAACCCGGCGGCTCACGTTCGATCATGGCTGGCGGCTTCCCCAGGACTGGACGCTCAGCACCAGCGTCCTCGCGGGACGCGACACCGTGGCGGGATCCGCCAGCACCGTCTGGGGGGCGGCGATGTCGTTCACCGCGCCCCTCACGTCCGACGCGACCCTGACGGGAAACGCCAACACCGAACGCCGCGACGACGGCAACCGGGCCACGGGGGCCAACCTGAGCCTGGTCTGGCGGCTCACGCGAAACTGGGCGCTGGAGGGCAATTTCTTCTATTCGCAGGGGCGCCAGAGCCAGTTGCTGCCGATCGATCCGCTGGCGCCGCTGCCGGAGCGCTTCACCAGCACGAGCGACTCGAAGTCGGTCTTCCTGCTGCTTCGCTACGAGGATCGCGCGGGCAGCCGCTCGGTCCCGTTGGGGGGCACCCCGCAAAGCGGTGGCGGCAGCATCGCGGGTGTCGTGTTTCTCGACGGCAATCGAAACGGCTCCCAGGAAGCCGGCGAGATCGGCGCGGCGGGCGTGACGGTCTATCTCGACGGCCGTTACGCGACCCGCACGGACGCCCAGGGACGATTCGAGTTCGCCTTCGTGGCGCCGGGGCCGCGCGTGATCACCGTGCTGAACGAGACGCTGCCCTTGCCCTGGGAGACCGGGGAGCGCGCCCGGACGCGGACCGAGGTGACGGTTCGAGAGGTCACTCGCCTCGCGATCCCGGTCGTCAGGCGCGGCCCGGACTGAATTCGCAGCCCGAAGGCGGGCACCGAGGCGGGACCCGAGCCGACGCGGGGCTACTCCGGTTTCGGGTCCCGGGCGAGGAGCTGGCGAACGGCGTCAGCCGGCGGACGGGACTCGAAGAGGACGGAGCACACGGCGTCGGTGATGGGCATGTCCACCCGGGCGTCGCGTGCAAGATCGCGCACGGAGGTGGCCGACTGCACGCCCTCGGCGACGTGGCCGAGTTCCCCGAGGATGGACTCGAGAGCCTGCCCGCGCGCGAGCCTCAGGCCGACTTCGCGATTGCGCGAGAGGTCGCCGGTGCACGTGAGCACGAGGTCGCCCAATCCCGCGAGACCCATGAAGGTCTCGGCCTGCCCGCCCATCGCCACGCCCAGGCGGACGATTTCGGCCAGGCCCCGCGTGACCAGCGCGGCGCGGGCGTTGCGGCCGAGCTCCAGGCCGTCGGCGATGCCGGCGGCGATCGCGATCACGTTCTTCACGGCGCCGCCCAGCTCGACGCCGATGAGGTCCGTGCTCGAGTAGATCCGCAGTTTCGTGTCGTTCAGTCCCGATGCGGTTCGCGCGGCGAAGCCGGCGTCGCGGGATGCCAGCACGAGGGCCGTGGGTTGCCCGCGGGCCACCTCGACGGCGAAGCTCGGGCCCGAAAGCGCACCGCAGCGGCCGGCCTGGGAGAAGGCCTCCCCGACGACTTCGTGGGGAAGCTTCCGGGAGGCGGCCTCGAATCCCTTGCACGCCCAGAGGAGGTCGCACCGCGGGCGGATCCGCGCAACCGCGCCGGCGACTTCGCGCAGACCCGACGTGGCCGTGGCGACGATCGCCAGGTCGCAATCGGCCACGGCCGCGGGGAGATCGGGCTCCAGCCGCAGCATTTCCGGAAACGTCACTCCGGGCAGGTATGGGCTCGAGCGCGACCGCGCGAGCGCAGCGCAGGCCTCCGGGCGCCGCGACCACAGGGTGACCTGGTGCAGGCAGGAGAACGAGACCGCGAGCGCCGATCCCCACGCTCCCGCGCCGAGGATCGCGATCCTCATCGCCGCCCTAGACGCCCCAGAGGTGCGCCGTTCGAGCGAATCCCGACTGCCCGTCGCGGTGGCGCACCTTCACCCAGCCGTCGGCCGGCGGCTCGAGCACCTCGAGCAGGACCTGCTTGTAGGCCTCGAAGACGAGCGGTGACTTCGCGTCCGCGCCGGCGCGGACGTCCGCCACGGGCACGTTCACGAGCGCATGGCGGCGCTCGCCGAGGCTTCGGTTCTCCACCCAGCCGACCTCGCCGCCGCTGTCGCGGACCTTGGTCCAGAGGTCGAGGCTCACCAGCACCTCGAAGGGGTAACCCCGGCTCGCGACGAATATCCGGTCCGCCTTGACCGACGGGGCATCGTAGAGAATGGCGGCGTGCTCGCCGATGGTGCGAAATTCCGCGGCTGCGGCGGGAAGCGCCGCGAGTCCCGCGAGAATGGCCAGGGCGGCGCGCATCGACGCGATCAGTGGGTGGCCTGGATGATGGGGCTCGCCGGCTCGCCCGCCTGCTCGCCCGCCTGGGCCTGCTTCTGCGCCTGGTAGAGCGCCTCGAAGTTGACCGGCGTGAGCACGACGGGCGGAAAGCCCGCGCGGGTCACCACGTCGGAGATGACTTCCCGCAGGTACGGGAAGAGGATGTTCGGGCACGCGATGCCGAGCACCGGCTCCATGTCGGCTTCGGGGATGTTGCGGATGACGAAGATGCCGGCCTGCCCCACCTCGGCGAGGAAGAGCGTCTTGTCCTTCGCCTTGGCGGTGACGGTCACCGTGAGGAGCGTCTGGTAGACGCCGTCCTCGATCGGCTTCGACTCGTGGTGCAGCTGCACGTCGACCTGCGGGGCTTCGCGCTCGAGGAACGCCTGCGGGGCGTTGGGAATCTCGAGCGAGATGTCCTTCACGTAGAGCTTCTCGATCGAGAAAACGGGCTGGTTCTGGGCGTCGCTCATGGTGCTTCCTTCGGTTGGGTGTGGGAGGGCGCGCGGCCGTCAGGCGGCGAGCAGGGTGTCGAGTTCGCCTTCGCTGTCGAGCTGGGCGAGATCGTCGTAGCCGCCGACGTGGCGATCCCCGATGTAGATCTGCGGCACGCTTCGCCGCCCGGTGCGCTGCATCATTTCGTCCCGTCGCGCGGGGTCGAGGTCGATGCGGACCTTCTCGATGTCGGAAACGCCCCTGGCGCGCAGCAGCTTCTCGGCCATGACGCAGAAGGGGCACGCGCCGGTCGAATACATGACGATCCTCGCCACCGGCCTAGCGCTCCACCGGAAGGCTCGCCTGCTCCCAGGCCGGGACGCCTCCCTTGAGGTTGTACACGCTCGCGAACCCGGCCTTCTTCAGCGCGCGGCAGGCCGATCCGGCACGCGCCCCGCTTCGGCAGGTGACGATCACCGGCTTGTCCTTGAATTTCGCGATTTCGCCCACCCGCGCCGCAAGCTCCCCGAGCGGGATGTGGCGGGCGCGCGGCAGGTGGCCGGCGGCGAACTCGGGACCCTGTCGCACGTCCAGCACGAGCGTGCCCGGCTGGTTCATGAGTCGCGTGGCCTCCAGCGTGCCCACGGCATTGGCGCCGCCGCCGAAGCGGCTGATGTCGGGCCACAGCAGGAGCGCGCCGCTCGCGAGGAAAAGCGCGACGAGCGCCAGATTGTTCAGCAGGAAATCGCCCATGGGAATCGGGGTTCGCGGGGAAACGCGCATTTTAGCAGCCCGATCGACCTCTCGCCGAACTGCGCTAGCCGGCAAGCGCCTGCAGTGCCCAGAGCGTGGCCATCCCCGCCACGATGCAGGCAAGGGGATTGCTCACCTTGACGGCCACCCCGAAGGCGACGGCCCCCGCCAGCAGGCGCGGATTGGACGCGGAAAGCTCCAGCGTCCCGAAGGGCATCGCGAGGCCCGGCAGGACGATGGCGGCGAGGACCGCGGCGGGCACGAAGGCGAGCGCCGCGCGAAAGGCGTGCGGAAACTTCTTCGGGTCGGCGAACACGATGAACGACGCCCTCGTGAGGAAGGTCACGACGCCGGCGCCGACGATCACGAGCCACTCGCTCACCGGCGGCGGCCCCATTCGAAGAATATCCCGGCGCCGATGCCGGCGATCGAGGCCACCACGAGCGAGAGCTTGTACGGCAGCCCGGCGCCCACCATCGCGACGGCGCCGGCCACGACCGCCGCGGCGAGGTTGGCGCGCGTCTTCAGCGCGGGGACCAGTATCGAGAGAAACGAGAGCGTGACCACGAAATCGAGCGACCACGATTGCGGAACCTGGGCGCCGGCAAGGGCGCCGGCGACCACCGACGCCTGCCAGGCGGCGTAGAGCGTGAGGCCGGAGCCGAGAAAACGGTAGTGACGCGGACTGCGGTCGCCGGGCAGGCCGTAGTGATGCACCCCCATCGCGAATCCCTGGTCGGTCATGAGATAGGCAAGCGGCACCCGCCAGCGGCGCGGCAGGTGCGCGAGGTGCGGCGACAGGGCTGCGCTGTACATGAGGAATCGCAGGCTCACGACGAGCGCGGCGGCGAGCGTCACCAGCGCGGGCGACTGGGCGGCCACCAGTTGCGCGACCACGAGCTGGGCGATGCCGGAGAAGGCGAAGATCGAGAGCGCGATCGCCTGCAGGGGCGACATGCCCGCGCCCACGGCGGCCACGCCCGCCACGAAGCCGAAAGGAATGGTTCCGACGAGGACCGGCGCCATGTCGCGGCAACCCGCGAGAAATTCGCGACGAGCGTTTGGTAACATGGGAAGCTCGCGATCCTGCCACGAAAACCATGAAAAAGCTCGTCCTCATCCGCCACGGCGAAAGCGTGTGGAACAAGGAGAACCGCTTCACCGGCTGGACGGACGTCGATCTCTCCGACCGGGGCGTGGAGGAAGCGCGCGCCGCCGGCCGCCTTCTCGCCGCGCAGGGCTACGACTTCGACGTCGCGTTCACCTCCGTGCTCAAGCGCGCGGTGCGCACGTTGAACCTGGCGCTCGAGGAAATGGATCGCCTCTGGCTTCCGGTGGAAAAGGACTGGCGGCTGAACGAGCGCCACTACGGCGCGCTGCAGGGCCTGAACAAGGCCGAAACCGCGGGCAAGTTCGGCGAGGAACAGGTGCTTGCCTGGCGGCGCAGCTACGACACGCCGCCGCCGTCGCTGCCCGAGGGCGACGAGCGCGACAGTGCGCTCGACCGGCGCTACGCCGGGCTCGGCGCGCGGGTTCCGCGCACGGAATGCCTGAAGGACACCGTGGCGCGGGTGGTTCCCTACTGGCGGGAGTCCATCGCGCCGCGGGTGGCCGCGGGAGAGCGGGTGCTGGTCGCGGCGCACGGCAACAGTCTTCGCGGGCTGGTGAAATTCCTGGACGGCGTGTCCGATGCCGACATCGTCTCGCTCAACATCCCCACGGCGATTCCGCTCGTCTACGAACTCGACGACGGGCTCAATCCCCTGCGCCACTATTACCTTGGCGATCCGGAGGCGGTGGCGAAGGCGGCGGCGGCCGTCGCGAGCCAGGGCAAGGCCCGATAGCGGATGCGGGCGCGGGCAATCGCGGCCGCCCTGCTCGCCTGCGCCGGGTTGGCGGTGTGCCCCGCATCCGCGGCGCCCAGGACCGGTGCGAAGCCCGCGCCGCCGCCGGCCTCGGAAGAGGACCTGCGGCAGTTGCGGGCGCGCATCGAACGCCTGGAGAAGGATCTCGCCCAGGCGGAGGAATCGCGCGGCGAGGCGGCCGACGCCCTGAAGGCCTCGGAGAAGGCCGTGAGCGAAGCCAACCGCGCGCTCTTCGAGCTCTCCAACGCGAACGAGGCCCTTTCGGCGCAGCTCTCGGCCCTCGGCGAGAAAAGCGATCGCGCGAGGAAGGAAATCGAGGGCCAGCAGGCCCTGGCGGAAAGGCTCCTGCGACTGCAATACGAGCAGGGCGGGCAGGATCGCCTGCGTCTCATCCTCGAGGGACGCGACCTCGCGGCCGTCGCCCGCCACCTCGCCTACTTCGGCTACATCCAGCGCGCGCGCGCCGAATCGCTCGTCGAGCTCAGGCGCGGCGCCGAGGAAGTCGCGGCGCTCGAATCGCAGGCCCGGGAAAAGCGCGCGGCGATCGCGGAGAACCAGGCGGCGCAGGCGCGCGAATCCCGGCGCCTGGAAAAGGAGCGATCCGCCCGGGCCGCGGCCCACAAGCGCCTCGCCGGCCGGGTGGCCCAGGGGAAGCGCGAAATCGGGCGCCTCAGGCGCGACGAGGAAAGGCTCACCCGCCTCGTCCAGGAAATCGCGCGGGCGCTCGCGGCGCGCGAAGCGCAGAAATCGCGCGAAGCCCGGCAATCGCGCGAGGCGGGGCAGGCGCGTGAAGCCGCCCGGGCGAAGGAACGCGACGCCGGCAAGGAGACGCCGGAGCGCAAGCCAGGCACCACCGTCGACCAGGTGGCGGACGCTTCGCTCTCGGCCCGGGCGTTTTCGAGCCTCAAGGGACGCCTCAGGCTGCCGGTGCCCGGGGACCTCATGAACCGCTACGGCAGTCCACGGGAGGAGGGCGGCACCACGTGGCGCGGGCTGTTCATCCGGGCGGCGGTGGGCGAGGTGGTCCGGGCCGTGGCGGACGGCCGCGTCGTCTACGCCGACTGGCTGCGGGGCTTCGGCAACCTCCTGATCCTCGACCACGGCGGGGGCTACATGAGCCTCTACGGCTACAACGAGGGACTGCTTCGGCAGGTGGGCGAAGGCGTGCGCAGCGGCGACGTCGTGGCGCAGGTGGGGGCCTCGGGGGGTGCCGAGGAATCGGGTTTATACTTCGAACTGAGGCTCGACGGGAAACCGTTCGATCCCTTGCGCTGGGTTTCGCGTTGAAACATCGGCCAAGGGGTCCGGCGCGCGACCCGGCGGCGGCATCGTCCTGACAATCGGCGAGGTGGCGAACATGAGCAGCAAATTGCAGCAGGTCGGCTTGGTGGTCCTCGGGGCCGCCCTCGGCGTCGCCGCAAGCCTGCATTTCTCCGCGATCGCCGACCGCCAGGCCTCCACGGTGCAGCTTCCCGTCGACGACCTTCGGCTTTTCTCGGAAGTGTTCGGGCGCATCAAGAACGACTACGTCGAACCGGTCGAGGACAAGAAGCTCCTGAAGGAGGCGATCAACGGGATGCTCACCGGGCTCGACCCGCATTCGGCCTTCCTCGACCAGGACGCCTACAAGGATCTCCAGGTCGGCACGCAGGGCGAATTCGGCGGCCTCGGCATCGAGGTGGGCAGCGAGGACGGATTCGTGAAGGTGGTCGCGCCGATCGAGGACACCCCGGCCCACCGCGCGGGCGTCCAGGCGGGCGACCTCATCATCAAGCTCGATGGCGTGAGCCTCAAGGGCATGAGCCTGAACGATGCCGTGAAGAAGATGCGCGGCAAGCCGCACACCGAGGTGATGCTCACCATCATGAGGAAGGGCCAGCCCGCGCCGGTCGACATCAAGCTCCGCCGCGACGTGATCCGGGTGAAGAGCGTGAAGGCGCGGATCATCGAGCCCGGCTACGGGATGCTTCGCGTCACCCAGTTCCAGGAGCACACCGGCGAGAACCTCGTCCAGGCGATCAACGATCTCTACAAGCAGTCGAACGGGGACGTGAAGGGCCTCGTGGTGGACTTGCGCATGAATCCCGGCGGGTTGCTCAACGCCGCGGTCGCGGTGTCGGCGGCTTTCCTGCCGAAGAACGCCCTCGTCGTCTACACCGACGGCCGGACGGAGGACGCCAAGATGCGACTCACCGCGAACAAGGAGAACTATGTCCGTGGCGCCTTCCGGGACGACTACCTCGCCAAGCTGCCGGCGGCCGCGAAGACCGTTCCGATCGTGGTCCTCGTGAACGGCGCCTCGGCGTCGGCCTCGGAGATCGTGGCGGGCGCGCTCCAGGACCACAAGCGCGCCACCCTCATCGGGACGCAGACTTTCGGCAAGGGATCGGTCCAGACGATCCTGCCGCTGCCCAACAACCAGGCCGTGAAGCTCACCACGGCGCGCTACTACACGCCCAACGGGAGGTCCATCCAGGCCAAGGGCATCGCGCCCGACATCGTGGTCGAGGATACGGTGACCGACTCGCGGCTGTTCACGAGGGAATCCGACCTGCAACACCACCTCGAGGGCGACGGCGAGAAGGGCAAGCCGGGCTCCGCGGCGCCCGCCGGGAAGTCGGCCGCGGCGAAGCCGTCGGCCGAATCGAAGGCGCCCGCGAAGGCCGATGCCAAAGCCGATGCCAAAGCCGATGCGAAAGCCGACGCGGAAGGCGGCAAGAAGGAAGACGTCCAGCTCGTCGCCGCGATGAAGTTCCTGAAGGGCCTGCCGATCACCGCGGCAGCCGCGACGAAGTAGGGCGGGGCAGACCGAAGGCGAGCCGTGGACGACAGCCAGCGGCTGCGGTACAGCCGCCACCTGCTGCTCGACGGTTTCGGCGAGCCATCCCAGGAGAGACTGCTCGAGTCGCGGGCACTCGTGGTCGGCGCGGGCGGCCTGGGTTCCTCCGCCCTCCTGTACCTTGCCTCGAGCGGCGTCGGCCGGATCACGGTGGCCGATGGCGACGTGGTCGACCTCACGAACCTGCAGCGCCAGATCGTGCATCGTGTCGGCGCCGTGGGCGTGAACAAGGCCGTCTCCGCCGCCGCCACGCTGGCGACCATCAACCCGGAAATCGTCGTGGAAGCGCTCCAGGAGCGCCTTTCTCCCGAGCGCCTGCGCGCCCTGGCGCGCGACTGCGACGTGGTCCTCGATTGCTCCGACAACTTCGCCACGCGCCACGCGATCAGCGAGGCCTGCGTTCGCGCGAAGGTCCCGCTCGTCTCCGGCGCCGGCATCCGCTTCGACGGCCAGGTCGCCGTCTTCGACCACCGCTCGCCGGACTCCGCGTGCTACCACTGCCTCTTTCCCGCCGATGCACGCGGCGAGGAGGAACGCTGCGCGACGATGGGCGTGTTCGCGCCATTGGTCGGCGTGATCGGCACCCTGCAGGCGATGGAGGCGATCAAGCTCCTCGCGGGCGTGGGCGAAACGCTGGCGGGCCGGCTCCTGCTTTTCGACGCGCGGGCGGTGCGCTGGCACGAAGTCCGACTCACCCGCGATCCGCATTGCGCCGTGTGCGGCGGACCCTGCTCGGTCGCCGCCTAGGAGAGACTCCCGATGAAGAATACCTTTCGTGTCCTGGCGATCCTCGCGCCCTCGCTCCTCGCTGCTTCCCTCGCCAGCGCCGAGCTGGACAAGCAGGTCGTCTGGAAGCTGGTCGACAAGAAGGGCAAGGTGACCTACGTCGACAAGGCGCCGGGCAAGGACTTCGACGGCAAGGTCACGCGCATCGAGGTCGACCTCACGGCAAACCGGGCAAGGCTCGTGAATCTCGGCGAGACGTCGCAGCCGGTGCTGCTGCCCCTCACGGCGCCGGAAATGAAGCGCGTGAGGGCGGAGGCCGAGCTTGCGCGCGCGAGGGAGAACCTCGAGGCGGCGAAGAAGGCGCGCGAGGACGGCAAGGATCCCACGCCCGAGGAGACGCGATGGCTGGGCAAGAAGGGTGGTGGCGCGCGCCCGGAGCCGACCGAGGCCTACCACGCGCGCATCAAGAGCCTTGACGAGGCCCTGAAGGTCGCCGAGGAACAGTTCGAGAGCGCGCGCAAGGCCGCGCGGATGGCCGCCATTGATTGATCGACGACTGGCGGGTGCGTGCCTGCTCGCGCTGGCGGCGGCCGTGTCGCTTCCCGCCGCGGCGCAGTTCCTCTACAAGCTGATCGATCGCCAGGGGCGCGTCACCTATTCCGATCGCGAGCCGAAGGATTTCGACGGAACGGTGGTCCGGATCGAGACCGATGCCGCTGCCAACATCGTCCCTTCCGCCAAGGCGGGCGCTGCCCCGCCGCGCGCCGGCGGCGTGTCCGCCTGGTCGGAAGAGCGCCGCCGGAACCGGGAGGAACTCGAGCAGAAGCTGCGCGCCGCACAGGATCGCGTCGAGGCCGCCCGGAAGGCGAAGTCGGAGGGCGGTGAACCCCTCCCGGATGAGCTGCAGACCATCCAGCGCCACGGCGCGCCGCTCAAGTCCGGGGAGCAAGCGCGCAACCCCAACTGCTTCGCCTCGACCGCCCCAAGCGGAGCGGCCTCGCTCAATTGCCCGAGCCGCGTGCCGGCGGACGCCTACTACGAGCGCCAGAAAAAGCTGGAGGACGATCTCGCCAAGGCCGAGGAGGCGCTGGCGCTTGCCGAGCGCGCCTTTCGCCGCGGCACCGACTAGCGGCCGCCGAGGGCGTCGAGCGCCCAACGGGGACGGACGGTGAATCCCTCCTGGCCCGCCGGCGATTGCCCGTGCCGAAGGCTCGCGGCGAACGCGATCATCGCGCCGTTGTCGGTGCAAAGGCGCGGGGGGGGGAAATACGCGGTTGCGCCTACGCGCCCGGTCTCGCGGGCAAGCCGGTCGCGAAGCGCCGTATTGGCGCCCACGCCGCCCGCGACGACGAGACGGTCCATGCCGGTCGATTCCAGGGCGCGAAGGCATTTGGCGGACAGGACGTCGATGACCGCGGCCTGGAACGAGGCGGCGATGTCGGCCCGCAGTCCGTCGTCGAGTCCGTGCTTGCGGATGCAGTGCAGGGCCGAGGTCTTCAATCCGCTGAAACTGAAGTCCAGGTTGTCGCTGTCCTTCATCGGCCGCGGAAACGCGAACCGCGCGGCATCGCCTTCGCGTGCCATGGCCGCGAGCGCCGGGCCGCCCGGGTAGGAAAGGCCCAGGAGCGTCGCCGTCTTGTCGAAGGCCTCGCCGGCCGCGTCGTCCACGGTTTCGCCGAGCAGGGCGTAGCGGCCCACGCCTTCGACCGCCATCAACTGGGTATGGCCGCCGGAAACCAGCAGCGCCACGAACGGAAAATCCGGCCGCGGATCGGCGAGGAGCGGCGACAGCAGGTGACCCTCGAGATGGTGGATGCCGACCACGGGACGATCGAGCGCGATGCCCAGACCCGAGGCCACGGAGGCCCCCACGAGGAGCGCCCCGGCGAGGCCCGGCCCTTCGGTGTAGGCGATGAGATCGACGTGGCCCAGGCTGCACCCGGCCTGGTCGAGCGCCTCGCGCGCGAGCGGCACGATGCGGCGGATATGGTCGCGCGAGGCGAGTTCCGGCACGACGCCCCCGTACAGGGCGTGCAGGTCGACCTGCGAGTGCAGGGCGTCGCCCAGCACGCCGCGCGCGCTGTCGTAGAGCGCCACGCCGGTTTCGTCGCAGGAGGTTTCGATGCCGAGGGTGAGCACGCGGGAGTGGGCGCCAATTGCGCCTGTTCAGGGGTGCAAAACTTTGATATTATGCAGGGTTTTCAGCGCTGACTCACTCTTTCGGAACCCGACATGCCGACCATCCGACTCAAGGAAAACGAGCCGTTCGACGTGGCCCTGCGCCGCTTCAAGCGCGCCGTCGAGAAAACGGGACTTCTCACCGAACTGCGCGCCCGCGAGTTCTACGAGAAGCCCACCGCCGAACGCAAGCGCAAGCACGCGGCCGCCGTGAAGCGTCGCTACAAGCGCATGCGTTCGCAGATGCTTCCGCCGAAGCTCTACTAGCGGCCCCAGCAGACCCTTCGCGGCGAGCCGGGCCGAGCGCCCCGCTCGCCGCGGTCGTTTCCGGAAAAGGCGTGCCATGCTTCTGCGCGATCGCGTGAACGAAGACGTGAAGGTGGCCATGAAGGCGCGCGAAGCCGAGCGTCTCGGGACCCTGCGGCTGCTCACGGCGGCAATGAAGCAGCGCGAAGTCGACGAGCGGATCGTGCTGGACGACGCCGGCGTCATCGCGGTCATCGAGAAGATGCTCAAGCAGCGCCGCGATTCCGTTTCCCAGTACGAAAAGGCAGCCCGTCACGATCTCGCGGACGTGGAAAAGCGCGAGATGGCCGTCCTGCAGGGCTACCTCCCGCAGCAGCTCTCCGAGCCCGAGATCGCCGCGATCGTCGCCGAGGCGCTTGCCGCCGCGGGTGCCGCGTCGCCCGCGGACATGGGAAAGGTCATGGCGATCGTGAAGCCGAAAGTCGCGGGCCGCGCGGACATCGGCCGCGTCTCGGCGCTCATCAAGGCGAAGCTGTCCGGCTGAGGGCCGGTTGGCCGGCGCTCCCGCCCGCCCGCGGGAGGACAATCCACACGGGGACCGGGAAGACCGCCCGCATGATCCCGCAGGACTTCATCCAGGCGCTGCTCGGGCGCGTCGACATCGTCGACGTGATCGACCGCCACGTGCGGTTGAAGAAGGCGGGCGCGAATTTCAAGGCGTGCTGCCCGTTCCACAACGAGAAAACCCCGTCGTTCAACGTGAGCCCGACCAAGCAGTTCTACCACTGCTTCGGCTGCGGCGTGCACGGCAACGCCATCGGCTTCGTGATGGAGTACTCCGGGCTCACGTACCCCGATGCCATCCGGGAACTCGCGCAGCAGGTCGGCATGGAAGTGCCCGAGGTCCGCGGCGCCACGTCGGGACGGCCCGACGCCGCCCAGGCCCGGGGCCTGGTCGACCGGATGATGGAAGCGCTCAGTTACTATCGCGGCGAGTTGAAGAAGACCCCCGCGGCGATCGACTACCTCAAGCATCGCGGGCTGTCGGGCGAAATCGCGGCGCGCTACGGGCTCGGGTTCGCGCCCGACGCCTGGCAGTCGCTCAAGGGCGTCTTCGCCGACTACGAGTCGCCCGCGATGAAGGACACCGGCCTCGTCGTCGACGCCGAATCCGGCGAGTCGTCCGACGGCGAGCCCGCGAAGAAGGGCCGGCGCTACGATCGCTTCCGCGGACGCGTCATGTTTCCGATCCTCGATTCCCGCGGCAACGTGATCGGGTTCGGCGGGCGGGTCATCGGGGAAGGCGAGCCGAAATACCTGAATTCCCCGGAGACGCCGCTCTTCGAGAAGGGCCGTGAACTCTACGGCCTCTGGCAGGCGAGGCGCGCGATCCGCGACGCCAACCTGGCGATCGTGGTCGAGGGCTACATGGACGTGGTGGCGCTGGCGCAGCACGGCGTGGAGAACGCCGTGGCGACTCTCGGCACGGCCACGACGCCCATGCACGTGGCGAAGCTCCTGCGGCTGGTCGACAGCGTCGTGTTCTGCTTCGACGGCGACAACCCCGGGCGAAAGGCGGCGTGGAAGGCTCTCGAGGTGTCTCTTCCGGTGCTGGCCGACGGCAAGTCCGTCGCCTTCCTTTTCCTGCCGGCCGAGGACGATCCGGACACGTTCGTGCGCCGGGCCGGCAAGGACGGGTTTCTCGCCGCGCTCGGGGAGGCGAAACCGCTGTCGCAATTCCTGGTGTCGGAGATCGCCTCGAAGGCCGACATGCGCTCCGAGGAGGGCCGGGCCCGTTTTCTCGCGCTGGCGAAGCCGCTGGTCTCGCAGATCGAGGCGCCGGCCCTGGGCGCCATGATCCGCAAGCGCCTGGCCGAAATGGCCGGCCTGGACCCGGGAGAGATCCCTGGCTACAGTCCCCCCCGGTCGCAGGGGAAAGCGCGCCCCGCCCCGGCGGCGAGAGTCGTTCGCCAGGCCCACTCCGTCGAGTCGCAGATCCTGCAGCGCGTCCTTCGTCAGCCCGACCTGGCCCGATCGGTCGACCCGGACCTCGTTCCGGAGGGGTCCACGGAAGGCCGGGCCCTGCACGCGGTACTCGCCTTTGCCCGGGAGGCGGAGCCGGGGCTCACGCTGGGGCAGGTGATTGCCCACTTCGAGGAATCGGAGCATGCCCGGACGCTCGATGCCGCCATCGGGGGAGGCAGCGTCCTGGACGAGGTGGCGGACCTGGAACTCGATCTCGCAGCGGAACTCGCCGGACTCCAGGACAGGCTCGGCCTGCAGCGCTCCGAGCGGCGCAAGGCCGAACTCGAGGTCCGTGCCCAGGACGGGCCCCTGACCGATGCCGAGCAGGCGGAACTCGCCGCGCTCACCGCCCGGCAGGCGGCTGCCAAGGGAGTGAACTCCCCGCTCGAAAAGCCGCCTAAACGGTGATAAAATAAGCGGTTTTTCCCACCCGCTTTGCCTATTCCGGAGCCGCTCGTGAAATCCTCCAGCAAAGACCACAAGAACGCCAGCAAGGACCAGCACAAGGCCGACAAGGCCGAAGTGAAGCTCGCGGAGGTCGAGGCGCAGAAGAAGCGCCTGAAGAACCTCATCGTCCTGGGCAAGGAGCGCGGCTACCTCACGTACGCCGAGATCAACGACCACCTGCCCGACGAGATGACCGACGCCGAGCAGATCGAGGGCGTGGTCACGATGCTCGCCGACATGGGCATCGCCGTGTACGACGTGGCGCCGGATGCCGAGACGCTCCTCCTCACGGAGGCGGCGACCAACCCCGTCGCCGAGGAGGACGTGGTCGAGGAGGCCGAGGAGGCCCTCTCGCTCACCCTCGACTCGGAGTTCGGCCGCACGACCGACCCGGTGCGCATGTACATGCGCGAGATGGGGTCGGTGGAGCTGCTCACGCGCGAGGGCGAGATCGAGATCGCCAAGCGCATCGAGGACGGCCTGAAGCACATGATCCAGGCCATCTCGTCCTGCCCGACGACCATCGAGGAGATCCTGCGCCTCTCGGACCTGGTCGAGAAGGACGAGATGCGCATCGACGAGCTGGTCGACGGGCTGGTGGACGCCGACGGCGAGGACATCGTCGGCGAGGAGATGAGCGAGGAGGAGGAACTCGAGGAGATCGAGGACGACGAGGGCGAGGAAGACGCCGACATGGCGAGCGCCGACCTCGAGCAGCTGAAGAACGATTCCCTGGTGCACTTCAACAAGATCCGGCGCCTCTACAAGAAGATGCGCAAGATCCTCGCGGAGAAGGGCTACCGCTCGCGCGCCTACAAGGATCTCCAGGAGTCGATCTCCGGGGAACTCCTCATGATCCGGTTCACGGCGAAGCAGGTCGAGCACCTGTGCGGCGGGCTGCGCCAGCTGGTCGAGCGCGTGCGCGGCAACGAGCGCGAGATCATGGAGCTCTGCACGCGCAACGCCGGCATGCCGCGCCAGCACTTCATCAAGGTCTTCCCGGGCAACGAGACCAACCTCAAGTGGGTGTCCGAGGAGATCGCCTCGGGAAAGGCCTTCTCCAAGGCGCTCGACCGCTTCAAGCCGGCGATCATGGAGCAGCAGGAGTCGCTGATCGGCCTGCAGAAGGAAGTGGGCATCCCGATCAAGGACCTGAAGGAGATCGCCCGCCAGATGTCCACGGGCGAGGCCAAGGCCCGCCGCGCCAAGCGCGAGATGATCGAGGCCAACCTGCGCCTGGTGATCTCGATCGCCAAGAAGTACACCAACCGCGGCCTGCAGTTCCTGGACCTGATCCAGGAGGGCAACATCGGCCTCATGAAGGCGGTGGACAAGTTCGAGTACCGCCGCGGCTACAAGTTTTCCACCTACGCCACGTGGTGGATCCGGCAGGCGATCACGCGCTCCATCGCCGACCAGGCGCGCACGATCCGCATCCCGGTGCACATGATCGAGACGATCAACAAGATGAACCGCATCTCGC
>DAORTX010000002.1:0-45036 GCA_035432885.1 Usitatibacteraceae bacterium | reverse complement strand
GTCGACCACGTTCGAGGAGGCGTTTCACGCCGTGGTCGAGGCCAGCGAAGTCGATTCCGAAGGGGGTGGATGACAATGCACGCGCGAGTTGCCCAGGCTTTCGTCTGGCGCGATTTCAAGATCGCGACCAGCTACCGAACGGCGTTCGTGATACAGATCGCCAGCATCTTCGTTGCGGTTCCGCTGTTCTTCTTCATGGGGACGATGGTCGAGGGCGCGAACCTCAAGTCGCTGGAGCGCTATGGCGGCAGCTACTTCGGGTTTCTCCTCATCGGGGTCGCCCTGCTGGACTTCCTCGCCGTGAGCCTGAGCAGCTTCGGCAGCAGCCTTCGCGAGAGCCAGCTCACCGGCACGCTCGAGATCGTTCTGCTCTCGAAGACGTCGCTCATCGAGGTGCTGCTCTATTCATCGCTGTGGTTCTACCTGTTCACCTCGATCAGGTTCGTTCTCTACCTCGTCGTCGGCGCGATGTTCAAGCTCGATCTCGGGAACGCGAACTTCCTGGGAGCGGCCCTGATTCTGGCAATCTCGATCCTCAGCTTCATTCCTTTCGGCATATTCACCGCGGCGATCATCATGCTGATCAAGCGCGGCGAGGGGGTGAATACGCTGATCTCCGGGGCGTCGCTGTTCTTCGGAGGCGTCCTGTTCCCGGTGTCTTCGATGCCGGAATGGATGCAGATCCTGGCCCAGTGCCTGCCGTTCACCCACGCGCTGGAAGGCATGCGGCAAGCGATCCAGTCCGGCGTGAGCATCGAGGGGCTCGGCCGTTACTTCCTCGTGCTCGGCACGTTTGCCGTGGTGTTGACGCCACTGTCGTGGCTGGCGTTCGCGCTTGCGGTGCGGCGCACGCGTGTCACCGGCACGCTGGGTCAATACTGACCCGTCCCGGGATGGCGTCCCGGGAGGTGTTGCGAGGTCCTCAGTCGAGCGACCACTTCCAGCGGCGCAGCGTGCACGCCATCCCCTCCACGACTAGCGCGGCCGGATGCGATGGCGCCGGGCGAAGCGCCGTCATCGTCCATCGACCGTCCTCTCCGCTGTCCTGTCCGGCACGAAGCGAAACGACGGGCTCGTCATCGCCAAGCGGGACTTCGAAGCTGTCCAGCGCAAGGGACAGCCCCATCCCCCGGGCCTTGACGTAGGCCTCCTTGCGGACCCAGAGCTCGAAGAACGCTTCCCGCTGCTGCCGCGCCGGCAAAGCGCGCAGCATGGCGGCCTCGCGCGGCGCGAAGAACCGCTCCGGGATCTCGTCATCGGAAAAATCCGGCTTGACGCGCTCGATATCGACACCCACTTCCCGCCCACGGGTGACGGCGAGGAGGGCCAGGTTCCCGGAATGCGAGCAATTGAAGCGCAGCTCGGGGCCGTGACGGTCGCCGAGGAAGGGCTTGCCGTAGGTCGAGCGTCGAAATTCCAGCGCCGCAGGCTCGATCCCGAGGTATCGCCCCAGGACGAGCCTGAGCACTCCGCGGCGCGCGATGAAGCGCTTCCGGTGCACGGGAAACCGGAACCGATTCGCCTGGATCGACTCCTCCGCGCCGAGCGATGCGGCGAGCTGCCCGGCCGCCAACGCCGGCACGTCGAGATCGGCGAGCCAGACGTGGACCTCGTTCTCCCGGATCGTGGGCAGGACGGGTGGTTCGTGCCAGGCTTCGGGAAGCGACGCGATCATCGGTGTGCCGGCCATGTCACCGGGACGATCGGCCGGGCCCCGGCCCTGAGGCTGCGCAAGGCGCGCCATCGGGCGATGCCGGATCGCGCGCTCTTCATCGGGGATGGCCCTTCATCGGGATGCCGGAGCGCCTGATCGATCAATACGCGTTCTTGTCGCCGAAGCCGCGGATGACCGTGAGGGCGATTATCTTCAGATCCATGGCCAGGGACCAGTTGTCGATGTACTCGATGTCCAGCTCGATGCGTCTTTGCATCTTGTCGAGGGTATCCGTCTGACCGCGAAAGCCGCGCACCTGCGCGAGTCCCGTGATGCCCGGGCGGATCTTGTGCCTGAAGTAGTAGCGCGGGATCAGCTCTCGGTGCTGCTCGTCCAGCGCGACGGGGTGCGGACGCGGCCCGACGATAGACATGTGTCCCTGCAGCACGTTGATGAACTGGGGCAACTCGTCCAGCGACGTCCGGCGGAGGAAATCGCCAAGCGGCGTGATTCTCGGATCCTTGCGGGTGGCTTGAACGAAGTCGTCGCCGTCCTCGGTCACCGTCATCGTCCGGAACTTCCAGATCTCGAATTCGCTGCCATTCAAGCCGTATCGTCTCTGATGGAATATGACCGGGCCGGGCGAGGTCATCTTGACGGCAATGGCGATTATCGCCATGGGAATCGCGATGATGCAGAGAATAGCGCTCGACAGTACGATGTCCTCCAACCGCTTCGACAGTCCACTCACGCCAAGAAACGGCGTGGTCACGACGTTGACAATCTGAAGGTTGCCGACTCGTTGCCAATGAGCATGCAGCATGTTGAACACGAAGAAGTCCGGGACGTAGAGCACGGACAGCGGCAGCTCCGAGAGCCGGTCGATCAGGTCCTTGATGCGCAGTTCCGCGCGCAACGGCAGGGCGATATATACGTAGTCGACTTCGCCTTTCTCCGCCGCCACGATCAGGTCGTTGATGTTGCCCTTGATCTGGTCCCTGAGCGTTGCGTGCACGCGCGTTTCATGAGGGCCGCGGTCGTCGTAGATCCCGACGAGCCTCAGTCCCAGCCACGGCGCGTCGTTCATCGCCTCCGCGAGCTGGGCGGCAATGCGCGTGCTCCCGACGATCGCGGTCCTGCGATAGTTGCGCCCTCTCGTGCGCAGGAGCTGCAGTGCCAGCCGGACGCAGACGCGCAGGCCGACCAGGATGGCCGGTGCCGCCAGGAACCAGCGCCAAGCCAGCTCCGGAGGGAACCTGGCGACGTTTCCGATGAAGAACGCGGCGCTTCCCGTCGCGACCGCGGCGCTCGCCCAGCAGACGACGATGCGAATCGACTCCACGTGCAGGGGTTCGGAACGCCAGGACCGGTACAGGTGGTTGAAGCTTGCCGTGACGATGAACGCGAGGGCCGCCAACAGCGACAGTACCGTGTACAGGTTCGTCCACGGCTGCCCGTGCCATCTCGCCATTGCCCACAGGCTCAGGACGATCAGGACCGCGTCCAGCCCGCGACTGAGCTCGACCAGCGTGGCGCTGTAAGGGCGGATCAGACCAGTGTTTTCAGCTTCCATGATTCACGCCTGCTCCCCGTGGATCGCCTCACGGTACACCGCAAGCAACCCATCCACCGCGACGCTTTCCGAAAACTGCGCCGCCACCAGTTCGTGTCCTCGTGTTCCCATTTCTTCGGCCAGCGCGCGGTCATCGATCAGGCGGCCCATCTGCCGGGCGAAATCCGCGGCGTCCCCATCCGCGGCAATGAGCCCGTTCTCCCCGTCGCGCAGCCACTCCCCAACCCCGCCCAGCCCGAACGAGACGACGGGAGTTCCCATCGCCAGGGCGTCGATGCCGGCGAGCGCGAAGGACTCGGGTATGAGAGACGGCAGCGCGAGCAGCCGGGCGCGGCCCAGGAGTTCGCGGATCCGGTCGCGATCGCCGACGTGACCTTCGAAACGGATGCGCCCGTTGAGGCCGTGGCGATCGACGGCCTGTTCCAGGGTTCCGCGCATCGGTCCATCTCCCGCCAGGATCGCGTGCCAGGCAAGGTCACGAATCGAGGCGAGCGCGTCGACGAGCGCGCCGGGACCCTTGTAATCGAGCAGGCCGCCCAGATAAAGGATCAGGGGAGGCGCCGATCGGTTTTCCGTGGACGGAAGCAGCGGCGGAACGCGGGTGCCGTGGGGAACCAGCCGCAAGTTGCGGGCGGCGATGCCGTGCTGAAGGGCAAGTTCGTGCATGTACCTGCTGGGCACGACGACGCGATCCACCCGGCGCCATTCCTCCAGGTTCAAGCGGTCCATCATCCAGCGCCGCGGAAGTCGGATGAGATCGGAGGGTCCGACCGGTCGCACGCAACCGCTGGAGAAGCAAGACAACCCGCATTGCCGGCGACAGAGTGTGCCGGTTGGCGTGAATCGTCGCGTCATCAAGTAGCAGAACGGGCGCACATCGTGCAATGTCCCGACCAGGGGGGAAAACCGGCGCAATTCAGACAACAACACGGGGCTCAGCGTCGTGAAGCACTCGTGGACATGTATCAGGTCAGGCTTCATCTCCAGCAGCAGTCCGCGCAATGCACGAAGCAGCATGTGCCCCTGGACGAACCCGTAGCTCGTTGGCAGCCGATGCAAGCGTGCCTCGGTTGCGAGGAATTCTGCCGACCCGCCTCCCAGCCGGAGGTGAACGATCTCGTGGCCACGCGCCTCGAGACTCGCCGACATCCCGGAAACGTATGCCCCGACGCCGCCACCGTCGGGCGTCTTGTCGGAAATTTGCAGAATCCTCAACGTCTCGCCACTTACAGCAGCAGGTTGTGATACAGGCGTCGATAGGTAGACAGCGGGGCGAGGAAAAACGCCTCGGCGTGGGTGCCGCCCGTCATCCCCGTGACCGCCCGGTATCGATTCAGGCCTTCCACGCCAGCGTGGAAATCGGCGAATGGCAGCTGGCTTTCGTGGCAATTCAATGCCCGGAGCTTGCAATCCACTGTCGACGAGATATCCACGTAGACATTGGCATAGATCGGAGACCACGTTTCGTATCCCAGGCAGTTCATGGACTCGGCCCAAGCCGGCTCGAGCCGGCTCACGGCCTCGATCAGGCACCGATTGGCTGCGAAGTGGTCCGCGTGCCGGTCGGTCAGGAATGGCAGAAGGACGATGTCCGGCCGCCACTCGGAAAGTATGCCTGCCAGCCGCGCTGCGACCGGCGCAACGTGCTGCTGGAGCTGACCGTCGGCCGCATCCAGGAAGTAACCCTGTTCGGCGCCCAGGATGCGCAGGGACGCGGCGGTTTCCGCTTTCCGGCGAACTGCCAGTTCGCCCTCGAGGCGCTCCCGCTCGGGATCGTTGCGGGCGAGCTGGCGCACCGCCGGATCACCGTCCCGGCCATCGGTCAGGATGACGACCCGCACGCTCGCGTTCGATTCGACGTACTTGCGCACGGTGCCGCCGCAACCGACGCATTCGTCGTCGGGATGGGGAGCGAGAACCAGGACTCTCCGGCCTGGCGGCAGCTCGACCGTTTCGGGCTTGTGAAAGCGCTCGAGCTCCACGATGGAGCGTTCCAGGGGATTCTTGATCCAGCGCGGAAAGAGATACCGGTACGCCAGGTATGCCAGGTCGTGACTCATGTTCGCGTACTCTCCGGAAACGCCGCGGTCGCCGCAGCGCGTGCCAAGCCGCGGCGCTCGTCGGCATGAGGGCCCGGATTTCGGCGCAAGGCGGTGTGCGGCATCGTGATCAGACAGCGCCGACCTCTCGCCGCGCTCGAAGTTTCCAGTTTGGATGCTAAGGCAGTTTCCCGCCGGTCAGCGTATGAATGAGCGTGCCAACGCTCAAGAGCGGGAAGACGCTGGTCACGGTATCCTGCCAGCTCGTGAGCAAGGTGGGGGGCACGAAGATCCTGTCGCCCGGGACGAGCATTTGATCCTTGTTGGCCATGATGTCACGCAGCGTCAGGGAGTAGATCCTGGAGTCGCCTTTCGCTACGCGCACGAGAAAGATGGAGTCCATGTCGCCCCTGGTCATGTTGGGTCCTCTTGCCAGCGCGAGGCCCTGAATGAGCGTGATGCCTTTGGGGGGAATGGCGAATGCCCCGGGCGCGGGAACTTCCCCCAGGACATAGAAGAACCCCGATTCGCGGGACGGAAAGTAGATCCGGTCTCCCGGTTGAAGCTCCGAGTTGCTCAGGTCATTCCCGCCCGCCTGGGCGCTCCGGTAGTCGATCGCATATCGCCGGTCACCCCGGACCAGGATGCCCTTCGAGGGTTCCGCGATCACCGAAAGGCCGCCGCCCACGAGGATCGCTTCGCCCAAAGTCCTCACGTCGTTGCTGAGATAGACGGCGCCCGGCCTGTTTACCGCGCCATCGAGCAGCACGGACTTGGAACGAAACTTGGTCACCTGGCCGTCGACTTGGAAGGCTGATCCAAGCACGTCCCGATACGAGGCGGCGATCTTCGCCAGGGCCTCGCTGACCGTGAGCCCGTTCACTTGAACGCTGTTCAGGAGCGGCAGCACGATCGTCCCGTCTTCGAGAACCGACGTGACCCGCGTGGGCTGCTGGCTCTGGTCGGTGATCTCGGCCCAGATTTCCCTCGCGCCCCATACGGTGATCGTGAGCTCGTCCAGCGGCCCGATGCGATACGCGGGGCGAGGGCGACTCGGATTCAACCGATGCAAGCTTGCCGCATCGTCGAGCCAATCGTCCGCCGGGATGGCGGTGCTCGCGAGGCGCCTGAAATCCTGCGCGACTTGCGAGTCCGAAACGCCGGAGCAATACTCAGGAACGGCACTGCATTGGTCGCTCGTCTTCCAGCTGGGTGCCGTGGAGCAGCCGGCCAGGATCACCACGGCAAGCAACAGGGCCGGAACAGGCTTGCTCGACGATGCCGGCGATTCGCCTTCGCGTGGCTGGACAGGTTGCCGCATTGACATGTGCATTGACTTGATCGTTTCGATGACGAAATCGTGGTCCTTCGAGAACAACGGGCTATTATCCTGCGCGGGTCGATGGTGTCAACAGCAATCGCGGCTGCAGCTCGAGAAATCGAGTGCGAGATTCAAGTCGCTCGCCAGTTGTCGTATTCACCTCCGGGTCAGGCCGGTCGCAGCGGGGCGCCGGCGACGGAAGCCAAAGGCCTGGGATAGCGCCAGGTGCAGTAGACGAGCAGAGCTGACTGGCAAAGCCCGAGATGAAACCACAGGATTGACGCCGTCAGGTTCGGCTCGGCGAACATTTCCACGATCGATGCGATGACGCCCAATCCCAGCGCCTGGAACAACTGCCTGTACCAGCCGTGCGACGCGGACGCCATGAGCCAGAGCTGCGTGAGCGTGGTCAGCATCATCGCCAGGAATACCAGCAGGCCCGCCAATCCCAGGTTCGCCCACGCCTGCACTCCGGTGTTGTGAGCCCTTTTCCGGTAGAAATTCTCGGAGAACTCCTCCTCGGCGTAGATTCCGGAGCCGATCCAGGGATCTCGCGCGATTTCGTTTAGCGTCGACTGCAGGTAGACCCTTCTCTCGACCACGCCCGTCGACTGAAGCACCTTGCTCAGGCCATGCTCGTAGGCCCATTCGACTCCGCCCGCGACCTGAAGCAGGCCGCCGACGAAAAGAATCGTCACCAGGTAGTGGACGATCCGTCGAGGCCAGTACAGGAACGGAAATATCGCGAACATGACGGCGACCGCGAAGTAGGCGGCATAGGTAAACGTGAGGAATATCGCCGTCAGCAGCACGAGTATCGCGAACAGGTAGGTCGCGCGCCACCGGAAGGACTGGGCGTTGAAGAGCCGGAACAGCATGAAAGGCAGCGCCAGGACCAGGAAATCCGACAGCCAGCTCGCCCACGTCGTGAACCCCGTTGCGCGCAATGTAAAGCCCAGGAACGTGGGTTTTCTTTCCGCCGCTTCCGAGGCGAAATTTATCGTGATGCCGGCGTAGCGGTACAGGAGAATCTGGACCACTCCTATCGACGCGCTGATGAACGCGACTATCATGAAGGCCCGGATCGCGAAGGCGAGATGGCGTTCCGTCCGGAGAAGATTCACGAAGAGAAACGCGACCAAAACGGCCTTGAGGGTCGAGATGAAATTGATGATGAACCTGGTCGGGTCGTAGATGTGCGTCGCAGCCAGGTACGGGATATCCAGCAGCAGAAGCAGGATCGCGAAGAACATCAGGCCCGGCAGGACGATCTGGAACGAGGGGTTCCTGAAGGACTCGGCGAGCAGGAACGGGATCATCAAGAAGGGAAGCATCGTGATGATGCTTGCCGGGCCGATGGTGATCCCGTTGGTCTGCAGCCCGATGAGGGCGACGACGATCAGCAGGGCGTAGACATCCGGCGCCTTGCGCGCGAAGTAATAAGTGCCCGCTGCGACGATCGTCAGGGCCACGACCAGGACGGTCATCTTGTATGGAAACCCGATCATCCCGAGTCGAGCCCAGAATGAAAGTGACATCACCGTGCTGGCCTGCTGGTCGGTGCTGACAAGCGCGATCACGAGGATCGCGGCGAGCAGGAACGCGAGCGTGGCCACCCACTGCCTGGCGGGCCGAGTCTTGGATGTCGGGAATTCCACGGACGTTCTCCTCGAGCACCCGGATCAGCCAGGCATGCTCCAGCGGGTGCCGGACCTCATTCCCGCGGGGATGCCGGCTTGCGTCGATGCGAAGAGGAAGTTCGAATCGTCCGGGAGGATGATCTGCCCGGCAGAGGTGTTGCCGGGGCGATCGACCTGAAGCTGGAAGTGGCGGAGATAACCGGGGCCGCTGCGTGAATCGGGCGGAACGCTGCGCGGAGGTCGCTTTCGTCTCCGCGTCGAGGGCTTGGCGAGTGGGCAATGCATTCCGGCGAATGCCGCATGACGAGTCAGGTTCGGCATGGATCGCCCGTCAGCAGCATTGCGGCCGCGCTTCATTCCATTGGCCGCGGCCTCAGCGATGAGTGCCGACGATCGAGCGAAAATATTCCACGGTTCTTCGTATCCCATCGTCCAGACCTACCTTGGGCTCCCACCCGAGCTTTTCCCGCGCGAGGGAGATGTCAGGCTGCCTTTGTCTTGGATCATCCTGCGGGAGCGGCAGGTACACGATTCGGCTCTTGCTCTCCGGGACCAGTTCCAGGACCTTGCCGGCCAGTTCCTTGATCGTGAGCTCCTCGGGGTTCCCGATGTTGACCGGGCCCACGAAATCCTCGTCGTTGTTCATCATGCGGATCATGCCCTCGATGAGGTCGTCGACGTATTGAAAGCTGCGGGTCTGCAGGCCGTCGCCGTAGATCGTGATGTCCCGGTCCTGCAATGCATGAACGATGAAGTTGGAGACGACTCGGCCGTCGTTGGGATGCATATTCGAGCCGTAGGTATTGAAGATTCTCACGACCCGAATGCTGACGCCGTGCTGGCGATGATAGTCGAAAAAAAGAGTTTCGGCGCAGCGCTTGCCTTCGTCATAGCAGGCGCGGGGCCCCAGGGAGTTCACGCGGCCGCAGTACCCTTCGGGTTGCGGGTGGATGTCGGGATCGCCGTAAACTTCGCTCGTTGACGCCTGAAGGATGCGGGCGCGCGTCCGCTTCGCGAGGCCGAGCATGTTGATGGAGCCATGCACGGATGTCTTGGTGGTCTGCACCGGGTCGAACTGATAGTGAACGGGCGATGCGGGGCAGGCGAGGTTGTAGATCTGATCGACTTCGACGTACAGCGGGAAAGTGATGTCGTGGCGCAGGAGTTCGAAGCGCTTGTTGTCCATCAATTCGAGGACATTTCCCCTTGTTCCGGTAAAGAAATTGTCCACGCAGATGACGTCGTGACCCTCCGCCAGGAGCCGTGAGCACAAGTGGGACCCGATGAATCCCGCGCCGCCCGTCACCAGAATCTTCTTGGCCTGCATCGCTTCTTCCTCTGAACGCGCGTAAGTCCCCGCGCCCCGTTCCTTCGCCCGGCAAGCAAGCGTCTCCGGGACGGCAGGTATCGTCGCTTGGGCAAAACGATCCAACGAAACGAGGGGGAGCTCGTAGCGAATACTACACCACCCTGGCGTGCGCGAATTGCCGAAGGCAGTAGGGAATTCTCGATGCGGTGCGATGTCGGGGACACGACTTGTCGGATTCGCGACAACGAGAATCCCTGCCGGAATCGAGATCGCCATTCATGCCGGGAGCCCGCGCATCTTTTCGGCTTCCTGCCGGTGATCCGCGTGCGCACGGGCGGGAGACAGAAGTGCGTCCACGGCACCGCGGGACCAGGCTCGCGCGGCGCTCATGCGCATTTCGGTAGGGCAGTCTCGAGCGGTGAACGACGACGGGGATGGCGGGCGTGCCGGTTTCAACGACGTACCTCGTCGCGTCCGCCTCGTCGTCGGCTGGGCCTTGCCCTAGGCGTACGAAGGATACGTCGGCTCGTACATGTTCTTGCGGATGAAGTTCGCCGTATCGGCCGGCTTGGGCACGCCGGCCAGCCCGCGCGCGAAGGCGACGTCGGCCACGCACGTGGCGATCGCCGCCGAGACTTCCCGCATGCGCGACAGCGACGGATAAATGCTGCCCTGGTCGAGGTCCTCCTTCGACACCATGCCGGCCAGCGTATCGGCGGCGGCGAGGAACATCTCGTCGGTCACGCGCTTCGCCTTGCAGGCGACCACGCCCAGGCCGACGCCGGGGAAGATGTAGGAGTTGTTGCCCTGCCTCGGGACGAAGGTCTTGCCGTCGAAGTTCACCGGCGCGAAGGGGCTGCCGCAGGCGAAGACCGCGCGGCCCTTGCTCCAGGCGTAGGCTTCCTCGGCGGTGCACTCGGCTTTCGAGGTGGGATTGGACAGCGCGAAGACGATGGGCCGCTCGTTGAAGGAGCTCATCGCCTCGATGATCGGCTTGGTGAAGGTGCGGCCCACGGCGGCTACGCCGATGATCGCCTGGGGCTTCAGCGCATTCACCGCGGCGGCGAAATCGGCCACCGGCGCGTGTTCGTGGGCGTATTTGCGCTTGTGGTCGGTGAGGCCCTGCCGCGCGGCAGTCACAAGACCCTTAGAGTCCACCAGCCAGCAGCGCTTGCGCGCCTCGGGTTCCGGCAGGCCCTGCGCCACGAGGGAGGCCGTCACGAGGTCGGCGATGCCACAGGCGGCTTCGCCGGCGCCCAGGAACAGCACGCGGGTGTCGGCGAGGCTCTTGCCGGTGATGCGGATCGCGGACTTGAGCCCGGACAGCGCGACCGATGCCGTGCCCTGGATGTCGTCGTTGAAGGTGCAGATGCGGTCCTGGTACTTGTGCAGCAGGCGGAAGGCGTTCGCGTTGGCGAAGTCCTCGAACTGGATCAGCACGCCGGGGAACACTTCGGTCGCCGCCGTGACGAATTCGTCGACCAGCGCGTCGTATTCCGCGCCGCGAAGGCGCCGGCGCACCGCGCCGATGTAGAGCGGGTCGTTCAGCAGTTCCTCGTTCTCCGTCCCTACATCGAGGGTCACGGGAAGGCACAGGCTAGGGTCCATGCCGGCGCACGCGGTATAGAGGGAAAGCTTGCCGACCGGTATGCCCATGCCCTGCGCGCCGAGGTCGCCGAGACCGAGGATGCGTTCCCCGTCGGTCACCACGATGAGCCCGGCTTTCTGCGGCCAGTTCTGCAGCAGCTGCTTCACGCGTCCCGTGTCCGACGCGGTGACGAAGAGCCCGCGCGCCTGGCGGTAGATCCGTCCGTAGAGCTGGCAGCCCAGCCCGACGGTGGGCGTGTAGATGAGGGGCATGATCTCCTCGGCGTTCTCCATCACCACGCGGAAGAAGAGCGTCTCGTTGCGGTCGTGGAGCGCGGTGAGGAAGATGTATTTCTCGAGGTCCGACGATTGGCCGCGCAGGTTGCTCAGCACGCGCTGGACCTGCTCGGGCTGGGTGTGGACGCGAGCGGGCAGCAAACCGCGCAGTCCCAGCGCATCGCGCTCGCGATCCGTGAAAGCCGTGCCCTTGTTGCAGACCGGATCGTGCAGGAGGGAAAGTCCCCTGAGGGACGTCGAGGAAGTCGAGCCTGAATCAGCCATGGTGATCATCTCCGAGCATCCGCCGGGTCGCCGGATCGCGCACCTCACGCGTCCCTCGAGCGCCGCAATCTTGTCCGGGCAATGCCGGTGGCGGACTGTCAGTCATGCTAGGCCGCGGCGGCGCGCGAGCTTTGCGCTCGATCAATGGCGGGGTTTGCGCCCCGTCAATTGCACGGCGTTTGACAGGTTGCGAGGGGCCGCGTAGCCTCCGGCGGCATCCGGTCGGGAGAGCGCCGCCGCGGTTGATCGCGGGGCCGCCGAAGGGGTAGCGCCCGCAAACTCTCAGGCAAAAGGACCGTCCGGACCCGGGTTCGTCGCCCCGCAGCAGGGGTGCCGAGGCTGTCCCGGACTCTGGAGAGCGACGGCGGGGGTCCCCGAATCCCGGGGGCCGCCGGTGATCCGTCCACCGAAGGGGCTCGCGGACCGGGAGACCGGCGCCGTAATCTCTCAGGTACAAGGGACAGAGGGGCCAGGCAAGCGATGAGGGCTTGCCTGGCCCCTTTTCATTTCCAGGAGGCGAACGCCATGCCGAAAGCCACGCCACTCAACGCCATCCACCGCGAGGCCGGCGCCCGCATGGTGGATTTCGGCGGCTGGGACATGCCCGTCCACTACGGTTCCCAGGTCGAGGAGCACCATGCCGTGCGCCGTGACGTGGGTCTCTTCGATGTCTCGCACATGCGGGTGGTCGACATCGAGGGCGCGGGCGCGCGGGAGTTCCTGCGCTTCGCGATCGCCAACGACGTGGGCAAGCTCACGACGCCGGGCAAGGCGCTCTACTCGTGCCTGCTCAACGATTCCGGCGGCGTGGTGGACGACCTCATCGCCTATTTCTTCCGTGACGACTTCTTCCGGCTGGTGGTGAACGCCGGCACGGCGGAAACCGACATCCAGTGGCTGCACTCGCTCAACGCCCTCGCGGGCCATGGCGTGGCAATCTCGGCGCGGGAGGAACTCGCGATGGTCGCCATCCAGGGGCCGAGCGCGCGCGAGACCCTCTGGAAGGCGTTTTCGGAAACAAGGCCGGGGAGCGAAGGGCTCGCGCCCTTCAGCGCGGCGCGCATGGGCGACATCATGGTGGCGCGCACCGGCTACACCGGCGAGGACGGCTTCGAGGTGATGTGCCCGAACGAGGACGTCGTGTCGATCTGGAAGGGCCTCGTCGCGGCCGGCGCGCGCCCGTGCGGGCTGGGCGCGCGCGACACGCTGCGGCTCGAGGCGGGCATGAACCTCTACGGCCAGGACATGGACGCCTCGACCTCGCCCCTGGACGCCGGCCTCGCCTGGACCGTGGACCTCAAGTCTCCGCGGCCCTTTTTCGGCAGGAAGGCGCTGGAGAACCGTCCCCAGGCCCACGATTTCCTCGGCCTCGTGCTGAAGGACAAGGGCGGCGTGATGCGCGCGCACCAGAAGGTGAAGGTGGGGGAAGCCGAAGGCGAGATCACCAGCGGCACCTTCTCGCCCACGCTCGGCATCTCCATCGCGCTCGCGCGGCTGCCCCGGGGCACGGCGCCAGGCACGGTGGTCCCTGTCCTGGTGCGCGACAAGGAACTCGCCGCGACGGTGGTGAAGCCCCCCTTCGTCCGCAACGGCAAGCCGCTGATCTGATCCCGGGTCCGGTTCGCGAACCGGGTCCCTCACCGAAAGACTCCACGGAGACCATGCCATGAACGTACCCCAGGACCGGAAGTACACGAACTCGCACGAATGGGTGCGCCAGGAAAGCGACGGCAGCCTGAGCGTCGGCATCACCGACCATGCGCAGGAGCAGCTGGGCGACATGGTGTTCGTGGAAACGCCGAAGGCGGGCAGGAAGATCGCCGCGGGCGAGGCCGTGGGCGTCGTCGAGTCGGTGAAGGCCGCCTCGGATTTCTACGCCCCGGTGGCGGGCGAGGTGCTGGCCGGCAATGACGAGGTCGCCGGAGCCCCGGAAATGGTGAACGCGGACGCCTACGGATGCTGGCTGTTCCGGATGAAGCCCGACAACGCCGCCGATCTCGGCAAGCTCCTGGATGCTGCCGCCTACGAGAAGCTCGCCGCCGAATAGGGCTTCGCGGCCGTCGACCCGACCGCGCCATCGCTCGCCGCCGAACAAGGATTCGCCATGCCCGACACGACCACGCCGCCGCCCGCCCACCGAGCCACGCTCGACCAGCTCGAGGACCGCGCCGCCTTCCTCCGCCGCCACGTCGGACCGTCGGTGGCGGACCAGGCCGCGATGCTCGCCGAGCTGGGATTCGCCTCGCGCGAATCGCTCGTGGAGGCCATCGTCCCGCCCGCCATCCGCAGGCGCAAGCCGATGGCGCTTCCCGAGGGCAGGCCGGAGGCCCTGGCGCTCGCGGATCTCAAGGCCATCGCCGCGAAGAACCGCGTGTGCCGCTCCTGGATCGGGCAGGGCTACTACGGCACGCATACGCCGGGCGTCATCCAGCGAAACATCCTCGAGAATCCGGCGTGGTACACGGCGTACACGCCCTACCAGCCCGAGATTTCCCAGGGAAGGCTCGAGGCGCTGATCAATTTCCAGACGATGGTGTGCGAGCTGACGGCGATGGCGATCGCGAACGCCTCCATGCTGGACGAGGCCACGGCCGCCGCCGAAGCGATGACCCTGTGCCGGCGTTCGGCAAACCATGCCTCGCCGGTGTTCGCCGTCGCCTCCGATGTGCTGCCGCAGACCCTCGACGTGCTGCGGACGCGGGCGGCGCCGCTCGGCATCGAGATCCGCGTGGCGGATCCGGCGCAACTGGCGGGCGTGGAGGCATTCGCGGTCCTCGTGCAGTACCCGGGCGTGGACGGCGAGATCCGCGACCATCGCGGGCTTGCCGAAGCGCTGCACGCGAAGGGCGCGCTACTCGTGGCGGCGGCCGATCTTCTCGCGCTCACGCTCCTCGTGCCGCCCGGAGAATGGGGTGCGGACGTCGTGGTCGGCTCGGCGCAGCGTTTCGGCGTGCCCATGGGCTACGGCGGCCCGCATGCGGGATACCTGGCGACCCGCGATTCGCTCAAGCGCAGCATGCCGGGACGGCTGGTCGGCGTGACCGTCGATTCCCACGGCAACCCTGCCTACCGCCTCGCCCTGCAGACCCGGGAGCAACACATCCGCCGCGAGAAGGCGACCTCCAACATCTGCACGGCTCAGGTGCTGCTGGCCGTGATGGCCTCGATGTACGCGGTGTACCACGGGCCGGCCGGGCTCGCGAGAATCGCGAGGCGCGTCCATCGGTTCGCCGGCATCGCGCGCGCCGGCCTGGTCAGGCTGGGTTTCGAGATTCCGGCGCATCCGTTCTTCGACACGCTCACGGTGAAGACCGGCCCGAAGACGGCCGCGATCGTGGCGAAGTGCGAAAAGGCGGGCGTGAACCTGCGACGCATCGACGCTGGCACCCTCGGGTTCTCGTTCGACGAGACGACGACGCGCGAGGACGTGGCCGAGCTCTGGGCGCTGTTCGCCGGCAAGGCGGCGCCGTTCGCGCCGGGCGACCTGGACGAGGCGGGCGAGGGCGTTCCCGCGGCGTTCGCCCGGACGAGCGCCTACCTCACGCATCCGGTGTTCAACCGCTACCACGCCGAGACCGAGATGCTTCGCTACCTGCGGCGGCTCGCGGACAGGGACATCGCCCTCGATCGCGCCATGATCCCGCTCGGGTCCTGCACCATGAAGCTCAATGCCACGAGCGAGATGATCCCGGTCTCCTGGCCCGAGTTCGCGAACCTGCATCCGTTCGCGCCGGCGGAACAGGCGGCGGGCTACCGGGAACTCGTGGCAAGCCTGGAGAAGATGCTCGTCGAGTGCACGGGCTACGCGGCCGTGTCGATGCAGCCCAACGCCGGTTCCCAGGGCGAGTACGCGGGGCTGCTGGTCATCAAGGCCTGGCATGCGAGCCGCGGCGAGAGCCACCGTGACGTGTGCCTCATCCCGAGCTCGGCGCACGGCACCAATCCCGCCTCGGCGCAGATGGCCGGGATGCAGGTGGTGGTCGTGGCCTGCGATGCGCGCGGCAACGTCGACCTGGCGGACCTGCGCGCGAAAGCCGGGCAGCACGGGAAGGCCCTCGCGGCGATCATGGTGACCTATCCGTCGACCCACGGCGTCTTCGAGGCGGGGATCACGGAGCTGTGCGAGATCGTGCACGCCCACGGCGGGCAGGTCTATGTGGACGGCGCCAACATGAACGCTTTGGTGGGCCTGGCCGCCCCCGGCGCCTTCGGTGGCGACGTGTCGCACCTGAACCTGCACAAGACCTTCTGCATTCCGCACGGCGGCGGCGGGCCCGGCGTGGGTCCCGTGGCGGTCGCCTCCCACCTCGCGCCTTTCCTGCCGGGGCATCGCTGCCTCGAATCCCCCGCGCAGGCCATCGGCGCCGTTTCGGCCGCGCCCTACGGCAGCGCCTCGATCCTTCCCATCTCGTGGATGTACGTGGCGATGATGGGGGGAGAGGGCCTCACGGCCGCGACGGAGGTCGCGATCCTCAACGCGAACTACGTCGCCAAGCGCCTCGCGCCCCATTTTCCGGTCCTGTATACCGGGCCGGGCGGGCTCGTCGCGCACGAGTGCATCCTCGACCTGCGCCCGCTCAAGGAAACCTCGGGCATCTCCGTCGATGACGTGGCCAAGCGGCTCATCGACTACGGATTCCACGCGCCCACGATGTCCTTTCCCGTGCCGGGAACGCTCATGGTCGAGCCCACCGAGAGCGAATCGAAGGCCGAGCTCGACCGCTTCTGCGAGGCGATGATCGCCATCCGCGAGGAGATCCGCGCCGTGGAGGAGGGGCGCCTGGACCGCGAGGACAACCCGCTGAAGCACGCGCCGCACACGGCGGCGGCGGTCACGGCCGACGAGTGGAAGCACGCCTATCCGCGCTCGCTGGCGGCCTATCCGGTCGCTTCGCTGCGCGAGTCCCGGTACTGGCCTCCGGTGGGTCGCGCGGACAACGTCTACGGCGACCGCCACCTCTTCTGCGCCTGCACGCCCGTGACCGGGGAGGACTAGCCTAGGGCTTCGGGAATTTCGCGGCGAAGCACTCGGCCACCAGGCCCATGCCCGCCGGCGAGAGATTCTGGAACCGGCAGCCGGCGCACAGCACGCGGCGGCCGTCGTCGAGCGTGTTCATGGACGTGTGGCGGACCTCGAGGTCCACGACCACGGGCTCGCGCCCCGCGCGCTCGATCAGGCAGCCGGGCAGGACCATGCCGGGCTCGAGCGCCTTTCGCGCCGATTCCACCTGCATGCCGATGCCACCCTGGCTGATGTCCGTGATGGTGGCCTCGAGGATGGGCGTGGCGCCGGCATAGGCCACGCAGCGAAGGGGAGCGCTCCTGGGCACGGGGGCGCGCTCGAGCATGCGCCGCCGGTTGATGGATGCCGAGACCGGAAAATCGAACCGGATGAAACCGATCCCGTCACCGGCGGAATGCGAGGGATTGGTGGCCGTGAATCCGATCCGCCATTCGCCCCATTCCACGAGAAACGCCACGCGCTTCATGTCGCGAAGCGCGGCGGGGGCGGGCGCCTGCGCTTCGGCGTCGAGCAGGATGTGGCGGCGCGACGGGTCCACGGCGCAAAGCCGCGCGCGAAAGGCCGGCGCACCCGATTCCGGCGTGGCGAGGACCGTTTCCCCCTGCGCCGCGAGCGCCTCGAGCACCGCGATTTCCGCCTCCGTCGGCGGTCGGTCGATCAGGCCCATCGCCAGAAATCGCCCCTTTCCTCGAGAAAGAACCGCGCCAGCACCTGCTGGTGGACCTCGGTCGCGCCGTCGACGAGGCGCGCCTGGCGCGCGTAGCGGTAGATCCACTCCAGCGGCGTGTCCGTCGAATAGCCGCGCGCGCCGCAGAGCTGGATCGCCGCGTCGGCGCACTGGTGAAGGGTGTCGGCCACCTGCACCTTGGCCATCGAGATCTCCTTTCGCGCGAAGTCGCCGGTTTCGAGGCGTGCGGCGGCCTTCATCGTGAGCAACCGCCCGATCTCCACCTGCATCGCGCAATGCCCGAGCTTGGACTGTACGCTTTCCCGGTCCGCCAGTGGCCGGCCGCCACTCAGGCGTTCGCGCGTGTAGCCGGCCGCGATGTCCAGGCAGCGCCGCGACAGGCCGAGCCAGCGCATGCAGTGCGTGAGACGCGCCGTGCCCAGGCGGATCTGCGTCACCTTGAGCCCGTCGCCCACGCCCATGAGGCGGTTCTCGTCGGCGATCTCCAGGCCGTCGTACTCGAGCTCGCAGTGCCCGCCGTGCTCCTCGGGCCCGAGGATCGGGATGCGCCGCACGATGCGCCAGCCGGGATCGTCGCGGTGGTGCAGGAACGCCGTGAGTCCCTTGCGCGGGTCGTCGGACGTCTTGGCGACGACGATGAAATGCTCCGCGTCCTGGGCGCCCGTGATGAACCACTTGCGCCCGTGCACCCGCCAGCGGTCGCCCCGGCGCGTCGCCGTGGTGAGCATCATGGCCGGGTCCGAGCCGCTGCCGGGATGCGGCTCGGTCATCGCGAAGGAGGAACGAACCGTGCCGTCGACGATGGGCTGCAGCCATCGCTCCTTCTGCCCGGGCGTGCCGACCTTTTCGAGCAGGATCATGTTGCCGTCGTCGGGCGCGGCGCAATTCGCGCTCACCGGGCCGAAGAGCGAGTAGTTGAGCTCCTCGTAGCAGGCGGCCATGCCGACGACGCCGAGCCCCTGGCCGCCGCGCGAGACGGGCATCTGCGGCGCCCAGAGGCCCTCGCTCTTCGCCTGGGCACGCAGGATCGCGAGCAGTTCCGCCCGGATGTTCTGGTGCTCGTCGAACGATTCCGGCGTGGTGTCGTAGGCGAGGACGTGGTCGCGCACGAAGGCGCGGCAGCGCCGCCGGTAGTCCTCGACGGGCGGGGCAAGCGTGAAATCCATGGCGGCTCCTAGAGCGAGTTGACGAGGTGGCCGCCGTCGACCACGACGATCGAGCCGGTCATGTAGGCGCCGGCGTCGGAGGCGAGGAGCAGCAGTGCTCCCTCCAGGTCGCGCGGCGAGCCGATGCGTCTCTGGGGAATGCGTCGCGTCATCGCCTGGCCGGGCTCGGACTCGAAGAAATCGCGATTCATCTCCGTGATCACGTAGCCCGGGGCGATGGCGTTCACGCGGATCGCGTGACGGGCCCATTCGAGGGCGAGCGCCTTGGTCACCTGGACGAGGGCGGCCTTGGCCGCGGCGTAGGCGAGCAGGTGCGTGGCCTGGCGCAGGCCCAGGATGGAGGCGATGTTCACGATCGAGCCTGCGCGCTTTCCGGCGATCATCGACTTCGCCACGGCCTGCGCCACGCGCCAGGCGCCGTCGAGGTTGGTGTCGAGAACGCGCCGCCAGTCGGCCTCTTCGAGCTCGATCGAGACCCTGGTGTCGGCGATGCCCGCGTTGTTCACGAGTATGTCGATTCCGCCGGCGAGTTCCGCGGCGCGGTGCACGGCCGCGGTAACGCTCGCGGGGTCCGTCACGTCGAGCGAGACGGCGTGCGCCGAGCCGCCGTCTGCCCGGATCGCCGCCACGAGCGATTCCAGGCGCTCGGCGCGCCGGGCGGCGGCGACGACGACGGCGCCTCGCACGGCAAGCGCTTTCGCGAAGCTCTCGCCCAGGCCGCTGGAGGCGCCGGTGACGAGGGCGACCTTGCCGCGGATGTCGAAGAGGGGATCGGTGATCATGGCGCTCGTCCTTCGCTAGCGCTTGAGCGCCCGGGGATTGCTCACGGCGAGGCGCGCCGCCGTGGCCGCGCGCAGGTAAGCGAGTAGCTTTGCGCGTGGCTCGCCTTCGTCGAAGGCGCCTTCGCGGATGCGCGCCGCGAGCCTCGCATTGCCTTCGCGGGGACCGGCGGACTCCACGCCGAGGAGCATCGCGATACTCGCCGCTTCCCCGCCATCGTCCGCGGGCGCGGCCAGGTCGCGAGCGGCGATGGCCAGCGCGTTGGCGGCCATCAGTGCCGCGTAGCGCCTTTCGTCGGGCAGGGCCGGCACGAGATCGGCGACGATCGCGGCACGCGCGATCTCGATCAGGTCGGCAGCCGAGGGTTCGACCTTCATCGCGTGTCCTCCGTGAGGGCGAGTATCTCGAGTTCCAGTTCCGGGACGAGGTGGGCCGTGAGGGCGAGTTCCAGCGAGCGCTGGGAGCCGGAGCGGTGGCGCTCGGCCTGCTGCAGCGCGATCACGCTCCAGCGAAGGTGCGCCATCACCTGCCAGTAGCGCGTTTCCTCCCGGCTGGCCGCGCGGCCCCCGGCGGCTGCGTAGCCGTCGAGGAAATCCTCCGCGCGGCCGACGCCGCCCGCCTCCCGGTCGGGGCGCGCGAAGCGCCAGCATCGAGCAAGCATCCATCCCAGGTCTTCGCGTGCATCGCCCCAGCCCGCGAATTCCCAGTCGAGCACCGCGGCGAGCCGCCCTTCGTGCACGAGATAATTGCCGGTGCGGTAGTCGCGGTGCAGCAGGCAGGCGGGGAGCGGCGCCGGCGCGTGGCGCGAGCACCACGCGAGGCCCCATTCGAGGGCGGGCCAGGCCTCGCCACGCACCGAGGAGAGCGCATCGAGGTTGGCACGGTAGGCGGCGATCGTGTCGCGCGCGTGGTCGGCGGGCGCGGGACCGAGGAAGGCGAGCGCGGTGTTCGGCGGCTTCACGGCGTGCAGCCGCGCGAGGTTCGCGCCGAGGTCGCGGGCGAGCGCCACGCGGTCCGGAACGAGCGTGTCGTCCTTCGCGAGGCGATGGCCGGCCGCCACGCCCGGCACGCGGCGCATCACGAAGAAGTCGGGGCCGTTGCCGTCGCGGCACACGAAGAGGGGCTGCGGCACGCGCACGCCTGCGGCGTGGGCGACGCGCAGGATCTCGAATTCCTCGGGACGGGAATGGCTCACCGCGACGGCCGAAGGCGCGTCGGTTCGCAGCACCCAGGCATGCTCGCCGGACAGGGCGCCGCCGTCGACGGCGACGTCGATCGCCACGTTTTCCTGGATGGCGCCGCCGGAGAGCCGCTGCCAGCGCCTGATCGTCACTCGCGCGGCGCCGCAGGCGGCGGCGAGGAAGTCCTGCGCCCGCTCCCGGGGCTCGCGCGCTTCGCCGTCGGCGCTCATCGGCCGGGCGCGCGCACGCCACGATTGGCGGCGAAGGCAAGGCGCATCGGCGAGCCTTTCATGGGTGCGAAGGCGGTCGGTCGGAAAGGCTTCATTCTAGCCCACGCGCCCGAGGGAGCCCGGGTGCGTTCGGGTATAATTCGGTGCCAAAAACACCGGGCGCGATGCCCAACGCGATGCGCATTCTCCTGTCGAACGACGACGGCTACTATGCCCCCGGCCTTGCCATGCTCGCCGAGGCGCTGGCGCCACTGGGCACGATCACCGTCGTGGCGCCGGAACGCGATCGCAGCGGCGCCTCGAACTCCCTCACGCTCGACCGCCCCCTGTCGCTGCACCGCGCCGGCAACGGCTTCTACTACGTGAACGGCACGCCGACCGACTGCGTCCACATGGCGGTGACGGGCCTGCTCGACATCGAGCCCGACATCGTCGTCTCCGGCATCAATTCCGGCTCCAACATGGGCGACGACACGCTGTACTCGGGCACCGTCGCGGCCGCGATGGAGGGCTACCTGCTCGGCGTGCCCGCGATCGCCGTCTCCCTCGTGAGCCGGGAATTCAAGCACTACGACACCGCTGCACGCGTCGCGCGAGAACTCGTGGAGCGCATCCGCCGCGCTCCGCCGCCGGACCCGGTCCTGCTCAACGTGAACGTGCCCGACCTGCCCTACGAAGAGCTCTCCGGCCTCGAGGTCACGCGCCTCGGGCGCCGGCACAAGGCGCAGCCGGTCGTGAAGAGCGTCAACCCGCGGGGCGACACCGTCTACTGGGTCGGCCCGGCCGGCGCGGCGCGCGAGGCGGGGCCCGGCACGGACTTCAACGCGCTGGAGCGCGGCGCGGTCTCGGTCACGCCGCTGCAGGTGGACCTCACCCATGCCGGCCGGGTGGATGCCATCGGTCTCTGGCTCGCCGCATGATCGCGGGCCGCGTGGTCCCGGGGCGGGTGTCCTGAGCGCGCCCTCGGGCATCGGCATGACCTCCGACCGCACCCGCGGCCGGATGGTCGACGTGCTTCGCAAGTCCGGCATCACCGACGAGCGCGTGCTCGCCGCGATGCTGGAGATTCCGCGCCACCCCTTCGTCGAGCCGGGCATCGCCTCGCGCGCCTATGAGGACACGCCGCTGCCCATCGGGCACGGGCAGACGATCTCGAGCCCGACCATCGTGGCCCTCATGACGCAGCTGCTGCTCGAGAAGGGCCCGGTGGCGAAGGTGCTCGAGATCGGCACCGGCTGCGGCTACCAGGCGGCGATCCTCGCCAAGCTCGTGAAAGAGGTCTACACGCTCGAGCGCATCGCCCCGCTCATGGACAAGGCGCGCCGCAACCTGCGCGATCTTCGCGTCTACAATGTGCGCTTCAAGCACGCCGACGGCCACAAGGGCTATCCGGAGGGCGGTCCCTACGACGGGATCCTTTGCGCGGCGACGGCGAGCCACGTGCCCGCGGCCTTGAAGGAGCAACTTGCCGTCGGCGGACGCCTGGTGATCCCCGTGGGCACGGACGAGCAGTGGCTGCACGTGATCGATCGTACCGCCGACGGATTCACCGACGCGAGGCGCGACGCCGTGCGCTTCGTTCCCCTGTTGCCGGGCATCGTGTAAGGATTCCATGTTCCGCCTTTCCCTGATCCGTCGCACCGCCGCCCTTGCCGGGGCGCTCGCCCTTGCGGCCGGATGTGCCACACGCCAGCCCGCGCCGGTCATCGAGCGCGCGCCGCCTCCTTCGCCCCGGGTCGAACCGTCCGCCGCGGCGCCCGCAAGGCCTGCGGCAAAGCCCGTTCCGACCCACACGATCAAGCGCGGCGAGACGCTGGTGAGCATCGCGTTGCAGTACGGCCTGGACTACCGCGAACTCGCGGCGTGGAACAGCATCGCCAATGCGAACCTGGTGAGCGTGGGCCAGGTGCTCGTGCTCGCCGCGCCCCCGGGCCTGGCGCCGGCCCCGGCCGCGCCGGCGCCCGCGATCGTGGCCACGCCGCTGTCGAGTTCCGGGTCGGTGATCGAGGCGCGCCCGCTTTCCAATACCCCGACCCTCAAGGTCGAGCCGCGAGGGCAGCGATTGCCCTATTCGGACCGGGCGCTGGCGCAGCTCTCCGCGCTGGACACCGCGGGCGAGCCTGCGGCAACGCCCGGTTCCGCCGGACCCGGAACCACCGCGCCCGGGCCGTCTTCGGAGCCCGGTCCCGTCTCCGGAACGCAGGGCGAGGCGGTCGACTGGATCTGGCCCGCCAAGGGAAAGGTGCTCGCGGCGTTCACCGACCTGAGCAAGGGAATCGATATCGCCGGCAAGAAGGGCGCGAGCGTCGTCGCGGCCGCCGGCGGACGCGTGGTCTACGCGGGACAGGGCCTTCGCGGCTACGGCAAGCTGGTCATCATCAAGCACAACAACACCTGGCTCTCGGCCTACGCCCACAACGAGAACATCGTGGTGAAGGAGCAGCAGGAAGTGAAGCGGGGGCAGAAGATCGCCGATATGGGCGCCACCGACGCGGACGAGGTGAAGCTCCACTTCGAGATCCGCCGGCAGGGCAAGCCCGTCGACCCGTTGCGGCTGCTTCCCGCCCCCTAGCCGCTCAAGCCGGCCGGAAGCGGCGCACGCGGTCCAGCAGGTCGCGGCTCTCCCGCCGCGAAAGGCCGCTTCCGTAGCGCGCCCGAACGTAGCGTTCCGTGATGTCGCGGGCCGCCACGGCCACTGCCGGCAGCAGTGCCTCGACGCGTCCCAGGAAATCCAGGGGTCCTTCGTGGGGCGCTCGCGCGATGCCCGCGTCGCGAAGCTTGGCGCAGAACCGGTCCCACGCCACGACGGCCGGTTCGCGGCGCGCGGGGAGGTCACGAAGGACCAGGCCCAGGCCCACGATGCCGCCCACCACGAGCGAGGCGATGGCGAGCCACAGCGCGAGGTCCTTCCAGTTGGCGATCTCGAGCCCGAGGCTCGAGAGAAACTGCCGCTGCTTGTCGACGTTGTAGCCGAGGACCCACTGGTTCCACTGGCTGTCGAGCGCCTCCCAGGCGAAGCGCAGGGCGGCGAGCACGCGCAGGCGGTCGGCCGCGATGAGCGACGGAAACATGCCGATGGGACCGAGCGCCGCGTCGATGCCGCCGTCGATGCGGCTGGGCGCGACGACGGAGGTCGGATCGAGGCGCAGCCAGCCGCGATCCTCGAGCCAGACTTCCACCCACGCGTGCGCATCGGCCTGGCGAACGAGGAGTTCCCGGTTGAGCGGATTCACTTCGCCGCCCTGGTAGCCGGTCACGATGCGCGCGGGGATCCCCGCGGCGCGCATGAGAAGCGCGAAGCTGCCGGCGTAGTGCTCGCAGAACCCGCGCTTCGCCTCGAAGAGGAACTCGTCGTAGGGATCGTCGGAGGCGAGCAGGGGCGGCTCGAGCGTGTAGGTGAACTGGGCGTTGAAGAGCTGCAGGGCGCGATTGACCACTTCCGTGGGCGAGGAGGACTCGGCAGCCCACTGCCGGCCCAGCGCGACGGTGCGCGGGTTGCGGTGCTCGTCGAAGGAAAGTGCCAGCGCCCGGAACATCGCGGGCAGGCGCTCGCCGTAGCGATAGTCGAGAAAGGACGTCATCTCGTAGCGCAGCCGCAAATCCACCGGGCGCACGGAGCGGATCTGCAGGTCGTGGCGCAGGCCCGTGCCGGGTGGCAGCGTTCCGGGCACGTCGAGGGAGAAGAGCCAGTGCTTGCCGTGGGGCTCCACCGTCACGGTGTAGCGCACCGGTCGCTCGGCCTTCGCGTAGGCGAGGCTGCCGGTGATGCTGAATTCGGGGACCTTCCACGTCCGCCCGTCGAAGGCCCAGAGCACCGGTCCGCGCCAGTAGAGCGTGCTGTAGGGCGGGATGTCGCCGTCGAACTGCACGCGGAACGCGGTGGCCTCGGAGCGGATCAGCCTGGAGATGTTGCCGGGTGTCATCGAATCCGACAGCCCGGAGACGCCCGCGCGCGCGTCCTGCGGCAATGCCCACAGGGGCCCCTGGATCCTCGGGAACAGTATGAAGAAGACGAGCATGAGCGGTACCGCCTGCGCCAGGAGCACGCCAGCCGGCACGAGGCGTTCGCGCATGCTCGGCGTGCGCCCGACGCCTCGCTGGTGCCCGATGAGCGTGGCCACGAAGAGCCACACGCAGGCAAGCATGTAAATGCCGAAGGGGATCGATTGCGAGTAGAGGAAATTCGTCATCACGAGGACGAACCCGACGTGGATCGCGAGCACGATTTCCCGGGACGATCTCATCTCGAGCAGCTTCAGCGCGGTCATCACGACGAGCAGCGAGGTGCCGGCATCGCGGCCCGTGATGCCGCCGAAGGACACGAAGGTTGCGGCGATCGCGGCGGCGGTGAGCGCGAAGACGAGCCAGCGCGGGGGGTTGCGCGCCGCTCGCCACGCGATCCACGCCCGCCATCCCGTCACGAGGGCGAAGAAGAGCCCCGTCCACGTCGGCAGTCTCAGCGCGTGTGGCGCGACGACGAAGGCCATCGACGACAGCAGCCACAGGACGTTTCGCACGTCGAGCGGCGTTTGGGGCAGGGCCCTGCTCACGGCGCGAGATCCAGGCCGTGCAGCGCCAGCGCCTCGAGGCAGCGCGCGCGATGCGCTTCGCCCCGCCCGGGCGAAATGGCCGTGCCGGGCAGTCGAAGGCCATAGCTCTGCCCGAGCCGCTCGACCTCGATCACCCAGTGGGCGAGGACGGAAAGCCGCGCCTCGGGATCCGGGGCCCGCGCGTCGATCCAGTCGAGCCAGAGTTCGGCCGAGGCCGTCGCCTGGAATTCCTTGCTCAGCAGGTCGTCGCCGCGGGCGAGCGCCTTCCACGCGATCTGCCGCGGCGGATCGCCGGGACGGTAACCGCGCAGGAAGGCGAAATCCTCGTCGCCCGCCACCGGAATGCCCTCGTGGTCGCCCGAGAGCGAATGCTGCGGTGGCAGCCCCGCCGCGAGGTCCGGCCGCGGATAGACGATCGCGGAAAGACCGAAATCGAAGTACGACCACGCGTGAAAGAGCCCGACGGGATAGCGCGTGTAGATCTCCAGGCGCCCGCAGGCGAGGCGCCCGCGGCGGGAAGCAGTGACGGCGAGGCTCGCGATCGCCGGCTCGCTCGGGCGCACGTCGATGTAGGCCGCGTCCTCGTCGCGGCGCCGTATGGCGACGGCGTAGCGCTCGCGGGAAGGCGATTCGAGGACGACGCGGAAGTGCGCCGTGTCGCCGGCGAACACGGGGTCGCATCGGCCGGGGCGCAACTTGAGGTGCGCGAGGTTTCGCCAGGTGTGCAGCATCGCGACCGCGCCCATGGCCGCGAGCAGGAAGGTGAGGATGAAACCCAGGGAAAGCGCGTACTGGATGGAGGCGAGAAGCAGGACCAGCAGCACGATTGCGAAAAGGTAGCCGTCCTTCGTGGGGAGGATGAAGATGCGGCGCTGGACCAGGGTGACGGGCGGCACCTCGGGGTGGCGCGCCCGGAAGATCCAGTCGGCGATCGATTGCCTCAGGTCGGCGAACATCGCGCCGCGGCGCCTACGGAATGGCGACGGCGGTGAGCAGGTCCGTAGCCGCGTCGAAGCCGCCCTTCTGCGACTCGCCGGCCCCGTGCAGGCGGTGACCGACCACGGAAGGGAGCACGGCCTGCACGTCCTCGGGGAGCACCTGCCGCCGGCCCTGCATCAGGGCCCAGGCTTGCGCCGCGCGAAGGACCGCGAGGGCGGCTCGCGGCGACAGTCCCTGGGCGTACCGGGGCGAAACGCGCGTGTGCGCGACCAGCGCCTGGACGTAGTCGAGCAGCGCCTCGGAGACCTGGGTCGCGGTCACCGCGCGCTGCAGCTCGACAAGTTGCGCGGACGTCATCGCGGGCTCGAGGTGCGAGATGAGGTCGCGGCGCTCCTCGCCTTTCAGGAGTTCGCGCTCGGCCTTCGCGTCGGGATAGCCGAGCCGAAGGCGCATGAGGAAGCGGTCGAGCTGCGACTCGGGAAGCGGAAAGGTGCCCACCTGGTGCAGCGGATTCTGCGTCGCGATGACGAAGAAGGGCTCCGGCAGCGGGCGCGTCTCGCCCTCGGCGGTGACCTGGTGCTCCTCCATCGCCTCGAGCAGGGCGCTTTGCGCCTTGGGGCTCGCGCGGTTGATCTCGTCGGCGAGGATGATCTGGGAGAAGATCGGGCCGGGGTGGAATCGGAAGGTGGAATTCTCGCGGTCGAAGATCGACACGCCGATCACGTCCGCGGGCAGCAGGTCCGAGGTGAACTGGATCCTCTGGTAGTCGAGGCCGAGGAGTCGTGACAGGGCGTGGGAGAGCGTCGTCTTGCCGACGCCGGGCACGTCCTCGATGAGCAGGTGCCCGCGCGCCAGGATGCAGGCCATGGCGAGGCGGATCTGGCGCTCCTTGCCGAGAATCACGCGCGAGGCACGGGCGACCACGTCCTCCACGGGATTCGGGGCAAGTCGGGCACGGGCATCGATCAGCATGGTGTGCGGACGGGTTTCGGGAACGGTTCGGGAGGTCTGCGTGTCGGATGAAGGCCCGGTTTCAGGATAGCATGGGCACCTGGACCCTCCGGCCCCGGCCGATGGGGCACGATGAGCCTTGGAGGGCCGAAAACCCTCGAAAGTTTCCGGTATCCGATCCGGCCCGGACCCGATGAAAGGGTGGAGATTGGCATGAGATTCCTGAAATCCGCGCTGGCCGCGCTTGCTGCCGCGGCCTGCCTCCAGGCCGCCGCCCAAGTGACGCCGGCGATCGACTACACCGACATGTGGTGGAACCCGGCCGAATCCGGGTGGGGCATCAGCATCCGCCAGAAGCTGCCCGTGGGCGGAACCATCGATGCCTTGTTCGCGGTCTGGTACACGTACGATCCCAGGGCCACCGATCCGGCCTCGGCCGGGGGCTCCGGCAACGTGCCGCTGTGGCTGGTGATGCCGGGCGGCAGCTGGCTCACGCCCACGACCTATGCGGGCCTCATGTACGTGCTCACGGCCACGCCGTACCCGCAGGCCTGGAACCCGTCGCTGCGCAACATGCAGGAAATCGGCTCTTTCCGGTTCGAGTTCACCGACGCGGGCCACGGTGTCTTCACCTACAACATCGCACCTCCGGCGGGACTTGCCGTGACCAATCCCGCCTACGGCCTTCCGGCGCTATCGGGCACGAAAGCGATCCAGCGGCAGGGCTTCTAGCCGGAGGTTGGCGATGTCGGTCGCGCTGGTCACCCATCCCGATTGCGTCCTGCACGAGATGGGGATGCACCACCCGGAGTCGCCCGAGCGCCTGAAGGCCGTGCTCGACGCGCTCGACCACTCGGGATTCGGCGGGCAGCTCGACGAGCGCGAGGCGCCGGAGGCGACGCCGGAGCAACTGGCGAGGGTCCACGGGACGCCGTACATCGGGACGGTCCACGACGCTTCCCCGGACGAGGACTATCTGTTCCTCGATCCGGACACGTCGATGAACCCGAAGTCGCTGTCGGCCTCGCTGCGCGCCGCGGGGGCGGTCGTGCATGCGATCGACCTCGTCGCGGGCGGGACCGCCGGCCGTGCCTTTTGCGCCGTGCGGCCGCCGGGCCACCACGCCACGCCCGACCGGGCCATGGGGTTTTGCATCTTCAACAACGTCGCCGTGGGTGCCGCCCACGCGCTGGAGCACCACGGCCTCGAGCGCGTGGCGATCCTCGACTTCGACGTCCACCACGGCAACGGAACGGAAGCCATGTTCCACGACGATCCGCGCGTGATGTTCTGCTCCACGTTCCAGCATCCGTACTACCCGTTCTGCGGGGCGGACACGCGGGCGAAGAACATCGTGAACGTGCCGCTCGCGGCAATGACCGGAAGCGAGGGCTTCCGCTCGGCCGTGGAAAGGACCTGGATGCCCGCGCTCGAGCGCTTCGAGCCGCAGCTGGTTCTGGTGTCGGCGGGATTCGACGCCCATCGCGAGGATCCGCTCGCCCACCTGGAACTCGACGATGGGGACTATGAGTGGATCACGCAGCGCATCGCGGAGGTGGCCGAGCGCCATGCCGAGGGGCGGATCGTCGCCACGCTCGAAGGCGGCTACAACACCCGGGCGCTCGCCCGGAGCGTCGTGCGCCACCTGCGGGTGCTCGCGGGCTGAGCGGGAACTAGCGGGGCCCCCCGGGCGCCATCGCGGCCTCGGGATCGATGCCCGCGGAGCGGACCTCGAGCCGCTTCTCCCGCGACTTTTCTCCCGAAAGCAGGATCACGTCGCGGCGCGCGACGCCGAATCGTTGCGCGACGAAGGCGACCAGCGCCTCGTTGGCGCGATTGTCCAGCGCCGGCGCCGCCACGCGGATCTTGAGCGACTGGCCGTGAATGCCGGCGACCTCGGTCTTGCGGGCCTGCGGCTGAACGTGGATGCAAAGAACGAACGCCCCGGATTGCGGGGCGCGTCGATACCAGTCTGCCACGGGGAACGGCGGGTTCAGGAGCCCGCGTTGGACTTGGCGCCGATGAGCTTCTGGAGGCCGAGCAGGCTCCAGTTGCGCGTTTCGATGGCGGTATGGATCACGCCGCGATAGCGCATGGCCTGGCTGTACGACCAGGGCGAGGCGAGGAAGTTGGCGTACAGCTCCTCGTAGCTGCCCGCGCTGCAGTAACCCGCATAGGCGCAGGCTTGCAGGACCTCGCGGTCGAAGGCGGGGCAGGTGGGCTGGAAGTCGCAGGCGACGAGGGAGAACGCGCCGACCAGCGAGGCCGGCTCGGGGACCTCGCCCGTCGTGCCGATGCGCAACTCGCCGATCAGGCGATGCTGGGCGAGGAATTGCGCGACCATCACCATGGCCTCGGCGTCACGCGTCTCCAGCAGGCCGATGATGCGCTGGAAGTCTTCGTTGCCCACCGTTCGCGACGATTCCGGCGAGGTCTTCGGCGTCGTGAGGTTGCGGTTCAGTTCGGCCACGAGCAGGCGGGCTTGGGCGCGCGGATCTCCCCCTTCGCTCGCCTGGCGGTAGAGATCCTCGATCTGCTTCTGGGTGATGCGAACGCCCTGGAATCGCAGGCAGCGCTGCGTGTCGTCCGCCGCGTCGTAGGCCGCGATGCGCCGTGCGGCTTCGGGGTCGGCGGCAGGAATGGTCGCGAGGAACTGGCGACGGCGCTTGTCGCTCGCCGTGGCCAGGTCGTCGTTGATCGAAGTCGCGAAACCGCAGGTCTCCAAGGCCTTGGCGAGGTAGTAGCGTTCCTCGCGGTTCAGGCTCTCCTTGCGCGCGAGCAGGGCATCGGCGAACGACTTCAGGTCGCGGCTGGATCGAAATTGCGACTCGACGGAGGATGGATTCAGGGCTGCGGAATGGGAATAGGAAGCCGGCGAGACCAGGCGCGGCCGCGGCGCCGGCCGAGCCTGGACGAGGACGTCCGCCGAAGCGTGCTGGTTTGCGGCCGGCTCGGCGGCCAGGACTTCGGAGCTGCCGGTGGCAGCGCTTGCCGGGGCACCGTCCCACTTCGCGAAGAGGAGCACCCCGTAGGCGACGAGGGAGGCGAGGCCGATGGCCGTGAGGCGATTCATGGAGGGGAAGTTTCGTCCGAAAAAGGCTGTTAGTCAATGATTTCCGGGGGATAGCCGTCAATTGTCAGCCGGGAAAGCGCCTGTCGCCGCAGCCCGACGTTCAGTGCTGGAGGATCTTCGACAGGAAGAGCTGGGCTCGATCGGACCGGGGTGAGCCGAAGAACGCGTCCTTCGCGCAGTCCTCGATGACCTGTCCCTCGTCCATGAAGACGACGCGGCTCGCGACCTTCCTCGCGAAGCCCATCTCGTGGGTGACGACCATCATCGTCATGCCCTCCGCGGCGAGCTGCACCATGACGTCCAGCACCTCGTTGATCATCTCGGGATCCAGGGCCGAGGTCGGCTCGTCGAAGAGCATCGCGATGGGGTCCATCGACAGCGCCCTCGCGATGGCCACTCGCTGCTGCTGGCCGCCGGAGAGCTGCCCCGGATACTTGTCCTTCTGCGTGATGAGCCCCACCCGCTCGAGCAACGCATGTCCCTTGTCGATGGCCTGCTCCTTCGTGCGCCCGAGCACCTTCACCTGGCCCAGGGTGAGGTTCTCGGTGATGCTCATGTGCGGGAAGAGTTCGAAATTCTGGAACACCATGCCGATGTGGGCGCGCAGGGCGGGGAGATTCGTCTTCGGGTCGCCCACGGAAATCCCGTTCACGACGATCTCGCCCTCCTGGAAGGGCTCGAGCCCGTTCACCGCCTTGATGAGCGTCGACTTGCCCGATCCGGACGGCCCGCACACCACCACCACCTCGCCCTTGCCGACGCTCGTCGAGCAGTTCGTGAGCACCCGGAACGAGCCGTACCACTTGCTCACGTTGCGCACGTCGATCATGGGCATCGTGGGGCTCCTATCGCGCCGCGGCGAGGTTGGCCTGGAGGCGCTTCACCGCAAGCGATGCCGCCAGGCAGATGACGAGGAAGACGACGGCGACGAAGAGGTAGAGCTCGACGATCCGCCCGGTGAGCTGCCCGGCCTTGGAGGCCGCGCCGAGGAAGTCCTTCAGCGCGACCACGTAGACGAGCGAGGTGTCCTGGAAGAGGATCACCGCCTGGGTGAGCATCACCGGCAGCATGTTGCGAAACGCCTGGGGCAGCACGACGTGGCCCATGGACTGCCAGTAGGTCAGGCCGAGCGCATAGGCCGCCGCGGGCTGGCCGCGCGGAATCGACTGGATGCCGGCGCGGACGATCTCGGCGTAGTAGGCCGATTCCACCATGATGAACGCGACCACCGCGGAAGCGAACGGCCCGACCGCCTCGCCCTGGTGGCCGGTGAATTTCGACACGATCATCGGCGTGAGGAAGTAGAACCAGAATATCGCCATGATGAACGGGATGGCGCGGATCAGGTTCACGAACCCCGCGGCCGGCGCGGAGAGCGCCTTCCAGCGCGACAGCCTCGCCATCGCGAGAAGCGTGCCGAAAAAGAGGCCGCCGGCCAGCGCGATGGCGAAGAGCTGGAGCGACGTGACCATCCCGTCGACCAACGACGCGCGGTAGGTCCAGATGACGCCCCAGTCGAATTCGCCCACGTTCGCTCGCCGGCCCCGTTCCGGGCCGCCTCAGTGACCGCTCGACCGGGAGATGAAACCCGGCACCGCGACGCGCACCTCGAGGGCCCGCATGGCGAGGATCACGGTCATGGTGACGGCGATGTAGATGAGCGTGGCCGCCGTGAATGCCTCGAAGGTCTTGAACGTGTATTCCGAAATCTGCCGGCTCTGCGCGGTGAGCTCGAGCACCCCGATCGTGAGCGCAGTGGACGAGTTCTTGAAGATGGTGAGCAGCTCCGAGGTCATCGGCGGGATGACGATCCGGAAGGCCATGGGCAGTCTCACGTACCGGTACACCTGGGGCAGCGTGAGCCCCATGGCGAGCCCCGCGTTCGTCTGCCCCTCGGGCAGGGACTCGATGCCCGAGCGCACCTGCTCGGCGACGCGGGAAGCGGTGTAGAGGCCCAGGCACAGCACCGCGGCCGTGAACTCCCAGAGGCTGAACTGCGCCGCGAACGGCAGCGTGAGGAGGTAGGGCATGTCCTGCTTGAGCCAGTCGCCCCAGGCGGCCGGGATCACCTCCGGCATCACGAAGTACCACAGGAACATCTGCACCAGGAGGGGGATGTTGCGGAAGAACTCGACGTAGACCGTGCCGAGCCATCGCGCCCACGCCAGGGGCGTGGTGCGGGCCACGCCCACCACGCAACCGACGACCGATGCGATCGCCCAGGCGCACACGGACACCGCCACGGTCCAGAAAAGACCGGAGGCGAGCCACCCCAGGTAGGTCTTTCCGCCCGACGGCGCCTGCTCGAGAAAGACGTTCCAGTCCACCGCGATCGTCGCTCCGAAACGAAGAAGGGGCGGTCGCCCGCCCCTGGCGCCGCGCCTCTACTCGGGCAGGGCCTGCAGGACGATCGCGGCCTTGAGCAGCGGGCTCATCGGCACGCCCATCGTCTCGCCGGAGGGAAGCTTGTCGAGGAACCACTTGTTGTAGATCTTGTTCAGGTCGCCGCTGGACATCAGCCGGCCGACGGTGCGGCGGATCACCAGGCCGAAGTCCTCGTCGCCCTTGCGGTACATCATCCCGTAGGGGTCGTAGGAGAGGTAGTCGCCGACGACCTCGTAGTCCTTCGGGCTCTTCGACTTGGCGATGAGGCCGTAGAGCAGGATGTCGTCCATCGAGAAGGCCACCGCGCGCCCGGACTCGACGGTGAGGAAGGACTCGCCGTGATCCTTCGCGTTGAGGAAGCGGATGTTCAGGTTCTCCTTGTCGGAGAGCGCCTTGATGATCCGCTCGTTGGTCGTGCCCTGGGTCACCACCACGGTCTTGTTCTTCAGGTCACGGTAGGACTTCACCTTCGCGGATTTCTTCACCAGGAGCTTCGTGCCGGTGATGTACGTGATGGGCGCGTAGCCGACCTGTTTCTGGCGCGTGAGCGTGTTGGTGGTGGAGCCGCACTCGATGTCGATCGTGCCGTTCGCCATGAGCGGGATGCGCGTCTGCGGCGTGACGGGGTTGTACTTCACCGTGAGCTCGGCCACGCCGAGCTCCTTCTTGACCTCCTCGACGATCGCCGCGCAGATGTCGAGCGAGTAGCCGATGGGCTGCTGCTTCTCGTTCAGGTAGGAGAACGGAATCGAGGTCTCGCGGTGGCCGATCGTGATCGTGCCGGTGTCCTTGATCTTCTTCAGCGTGCCGGTGAGGTCCTGCGCGGTCGCCGGGGCGGCCGCGAGGAAGGCGAGGGCCGCGAGCGCGGCAAGCGATGGGCGAATCATGGGGACTCCTCCTGGATGGGATCGGTGCGGGCCAAGGGTAGGCCGGGACCGGCGTGATGCGCGAGGACAGGATACGTCGGGGCCGCGCCCGGTGGCAATCGAGGCGTCTCGCGCACGCCCTGGCGGCCGCCTCGGGCGGGTCGCCGGTGACCGCTGCCACCGGGCCGCGAGCCGGTGTTTGTCATACCGCAATCCTCGGGGAGCGCATCTTGGGGGAAAATGGAGGCTTCGGACGACCGGAGCAGCCCCCACGAGGGGTGAGCCCACCGACCCGCCCGCCATGAAAGGAATCGAGGAACTCATGTCTTCCCCCGCCCCGGATACCAAGCAAGCCATTCTCGAACCCGTCCTGCGCCTCGCGGGCCAGCGCCTCTCGGGCTCGGCCGTGAAGGAGTCCCGGGACTTTCTCGCGCTCTACTACGACCAGGTGGATGCCGAGGACATCGCCACCCGGGCCCCCGAGGATCTCTACGGCGCGGGCATGGCGCACCTCGCGCTGGCGCGCCGCTTCGTCACCGGCAAGCCGAAGGTCCGCGTGTACAACCCGAGGGAAGAGGAGCATGGCTGGTCCAGCCCGCATACGGTCGTGGAGATCGTGAACGACGACATGCCGTTCCTCGTCGACTCCGTGACCATGGAGGTCAACCGGCAGGGCCACACGCTCCACCTGCTCCTGCACCCGCTCGCCACGACGGTGCGCGACGCGGCCGGCAACCTCACCGCGCTCTCGCCCGCGGCCCGCAAGGGCCCGCGCGAGTCCCTCATGCATGTCGAGGTGGACCGGGAAAGCGATCCGGCGCGGCTCAAGGCGCTCGCCGACGGCCTGCTCGCGGTGCTGGCCGACGTGCGCGCCGCCGTCGAGGACTGGAAGCCCATGCGCGAGGCGATGGGCGCCATCGTCGCCGAGATCGCGAAGCCTCCGCGGGGGCTCGACGCGGCCGAAGTCGACGAGGCGAGAGCCTTCCTGTCCTGGCTGCTCGACGAGAGCTTCACGTTCATCGGCTACCGCGACTACGAGTTGACCTCGGTCGACGGCGAGGATTGCCTGAGCATCAAGCCGCGCTCCGGCCTGGGCGTGCTGCGCGAGCCCCGCGAGGGCGGCGTGTCGCCGAGTTTCCGCGACCTGCCCCCGGCGATTCGCGCCCTGGCCCGGGAGCCGCGCCTGCTCGTGCTCACCAAGGCGAACTCGCGCGCGACGGTGCACCGGCCGGGTTACCTCGACTACATCGGCGTCAAGAGATTCGACGCCGCCGGGCGCGTGACGGGAGAGCGGCGCTTCGTCGGCCTGTACACCACCGCCGCCTACCACGCCGACCCGCGCGACATCCCGCTGCTGCGGCTGAAAGTCGCCCGCATCCTCGACCGCGCCGGCTTCCCGGAGGCGAGTCACGGCTACAAGAACCTGCTGTCGATCCTGCAGGGCTATCCGCGGGACGAACTGATCCAGGTGGACGAGGCCACCCTCGCCGACATCGCCCTGGGCGTGCTGCGCCTGGGCGATCGCCGCCGCACGCGACTCTTCCTGCGCCGGGATCTCTACGGCCGATTCTTCTCCTGCGTGGTCTACCTGCCCCGCGAGAACTTCAACACGGACGTGCGCGTGCGGATCCAGGAAATCCTCAAGCGGCGCCTGGCCGGCTCGAGCGCGGAGTACACGGTGCAACTCACCGATGCCGTGCTCTCGCGCATCCACCTGCTGGTGAGGACGCTGCCGAAGGCGGATCCGCAGGTCGACGCGCACGCGGTCGAGGCGGAGATCGTCCAGGCCACCCGGCGCTGGGAGGACGAACTGAAGGCGGCCCTTACCGACACCGTGGGCGAGGAACGCGCCGTCGCGCTGGGCCGGCGCTACGGCGAGGCCTTTCCCGCGGGATACCGCGAGGCGCTCACGCCCCGGGCGGCGGTGCGCGACATCGCGGTCGTCGAGACGCTTTCCGAGGCGAACCCCTTCGCGGTGAGCCTCTACCGCCCGGTCGAGGCCGATTCGCGGACGCTGCGGCTTCGCGCCTACCGCCTCGGCGCGAAGATGCCGCTGTCGGCCAGCCTGCCGATGCTCGAGAACATGGGCCTCGAGGCCATGGACGAGGACGGGTGGGAGATCGAGCGCGCGGACCAGGCGCCCGTATTCCTGCACGATTTCGGCCTGCGAAGCGCGTTCGACATTCCCGACGTGGAGACGATCAAGGCCATGACCGAGGAGGTGCTCGTCCGCGTGGTGCGCGGCGAGATCGAGAACGACTCCTTCAACCGGCTCACGCCCGGCGCCGCGCTGGCGCCCGACGACGTCGTGGTGCTTCGCGCCTACGCGAAGTACCTGAGGCAGGCGGGCTTTCCCTTCAGCCAGGCCTACGTCGCGCAGACGCTCGCCTCGCACCCGTCCATCGTGGCGAAGCTGGTGGCGATCTTCCGTGCCCGCTTCGATCCGGCCGCGGGCGGCGACCGCGACGAGGCCCAGCAGCGGCTGCACGACGAGGTGAAGGCCGCGCTGAACGAGGTGGCCATCCTCGACGAGGACCGGATCCTCAGGCGGTTCCTCTATGCGCTTCGCGCGACGGTGCGGACCAACCACTGGGTCCGCGGCGCCGGCGGCCGCCGCAAGTCCTACCTCTCGTTCAAGCTCGAGTCGGCGAAGGTTCCGGAACTGCCCGAGCCCTGGCCGCTCTTCGAGATCTTCGTCTACTCGCCTCGCTTCGAGGCGATCCACCTGCGCGGCGGCAAGGTGGCCCGCGGCGGGCTGCGCTGGTCCGACCGGCCCGAGGATTTCCGCACCGAGGTGCTGGGCCTCATGAAGGCGCAGATGGTGAAGAACGCGGTCATCGTCCCGGTGGGCTCCAAGGGAGGGTTCGTGCTGAAGGCGGCGCCGCCCGCCTCGGATCGCGAGGCATACCTGAAGGAGGGCATCGCCTGCTATCAGGATTTCCTGCGCGGGCTGCTGGATCTCACCGACAACCTGAAGGGCGGCGAGGTCGTTCCCCCGAAGGACGTGGTGCGCCACGACCCGGACGACGCCTACCTCGTCGTGGCCGCGGACAAGGGCACGGCGGCCTTTTCGGACTATGCCAACGCGGTGAGCGCCGAATACGGCCACTGGCTGGGCGATGCCTTCGCCTCCGGTGGAAGCGTCGGCTACGACCACAAGAAGATGGGGATCACCGCGCGCGGCGCCTGGGAGAGCGTCAAGCGCCATTTCCGCGAGATGGGCGTCGACACGCAGTCGCAGGACTTCACGGTGGCGGGCATCGGCGACATGTCGGGCGACGTGTTCGGCAACGGGATGCTCCTGTCCCGGCACATCCTGCTCGTGGCGGCCTTCGACCACCGCCACATCTTCCTCGACCCGGACCCGGATCCGGAGAAGAGCTTCCGCGAGAGGGAGCGCATGTTCGCGCTGCCGCGGTCTTCGTGGGAGGACTACGAACGCTCGCTCATCTCGAAGGGCGGCGGAATCTTTCCGCGCACCGCGAAGTCGATCGCGATCTCGCCCGAGGCCCGGCGCGTGCTCGGGATCTCCGACGCGGCGCTGGCGCCCGTCGACCTCATGAAGGCGATCATCAAGGCGCCCGTGGACCTCCTGTACAACGGCGGCATCGGCACCTACGTGAAGGCGGTTCGCCAGTCGAACGCCGACGCGGGCGACCGCGCCAACGACGCCATCCGCGTGAACGGCGCGGACCTGCGCTGCAAGGTGGTGGGAGAGGGCGGCAACCTCGGCTTCACCCAGCTGGGCCGCGTCGAGTTCGCCCGTGCCGGGGGTCGCATGTGCACCGACGCGATCGACAATTCCGCGGGCGTCGACTGCTCCGACCACGAGGTGAACATCAAGATCCTGCTGGGGCTGGTCGTCACCGACGGCGAGTTGACCGAGCGCCAGCGCAACACGATCCTCGCGGGGATGACCGAAGAAGTGGGACACCTGGTCCTGGAGGACAACTACTTCCAGACGCAGTCGCTCTCGGTGTCCGGAGTCCGCGGCGAGAAGCTGCTCGATGCGCAAGCCTCGTTCATGCGGTCCCTGGAGAAGGCGGGGCGGCTCAACCGCTCCGTCGAGTTCCTGCCTTCCGATGACGAGATCGCCGAGCGCCGCGCCCAGCGCGCGGGCCTCACGTCCCCGGAACGGGCGGTGCTCCTCGCCTACTCGAAGATGGTCCATTTCGACGACCTGGTGCGCGGCACGCTCATCGACGACGAGTACGTCGCGCGCACGCTCGTGGGTTACTTCCCGAAGGAGCTCGCCAAGCGCTTCGCGGCGGTGATGCCCCGCCACCCGCTGAAGCGCGAGATCATCGCGACGGTGGTGGCCAACGCGATGATCAACCGCACCGGGTCGGTGTTCATCCACCGCATGCGCGAGGAAACCGGCGCGAGCGCCGAGGAGGTGACCCGCGCGTTCATCCTGGTGCGCGACATCTTCGGCTTCCCGTCCTTGTGGGCAGCCATCGACGCGCTCGACAACAGCGTGGACGCCGACACCCAGGCGGAGTTGCTGATCGAGGCCGGGAGGCTGGTGCTGAAGGCCACGCTCTGGTTCCTGCGGCGACGGCGGGAGGAGCTTCCCATCGCCGAGGTCCTCGAGATCTTCCGGCCGGGAATCTCGGCGTTCCGCGCCGAGCTTCCCGCGATGCTCGCCGCGCCGGATCGGGAGATCCTCGAGAGTTCGGCCGCGAAGCTCGTGGCGCGCGGGGTTGCGCAGGACCTCGCCCGGGACATGGCGGCGCTCGATCCGCTCTACGCGGTGCTCGACGTGACCGAGGTCGCCCGCGAGACCGGGCGCCCGCTGGAAGCGGTCGCGCGCCTGTACTTCGCGCTCGCCGGCGAACTCGACATTCGCTGGTTCGCCGAGCGCATCACCGCGCTGCCCACGGACACGTCGTGGCAGGCGCTCGCGAGAAACGCGATGCGCGACGACCTGTCCAGCCAGTTGCGCGCGCTCACGGCCACGGTGGCGAAGCTCTCGCCGGATACGACGGACCCGGCGGCGGTGATCGGCTCGTGGAAGGAGAAGAGCGCGCAACCCGTCGCGAGGCTCTCCGCCATGCGCGAGGAGCTGAAGCTCGCGGGGTCGCTCGACCTCGCGGTGCTCTCCGTCCTGCTGAGGGAATTGCGCGGCCTTGCCTGAGGCGGACTCGATCGCGCCCGGGCGCTGGCGGCTCGCGGCCGCGCTGGGCGTGACCCAGGTCGTGTCCTGGGGGAGCGTCTACTACGCCTTCGCCGTGGTGATGGGTTCCGTCCAGCGCGACCTGGGCGCGTCGGCGCCGGCGACGGTCGGGGCCTATTCGGTTGCGCTCCTCGTGTCCGGACTCGTGGCGGCGCCTGTCGGCCGGTACATCGATCGGCACGGCGCGCGGCGGGCCATGACCGCGGGATCGCTTGGCGCGGTGCTCCTCCTCGCCCTGTTCTCGCAGGTCACGACGGCAACGGGCCTGTACGCGGTGTGGGCCGCGCTGGGCGTGGTGATGGGGCTCACGCTCTATGAGCCGGCATTCGCGAGCCTCGCCCTCGTTTTCCGCGTCGACCTTCGCAAGGCGATCACGGCGGTGACGCTGGCCGGCGGATTCGCGAGCACGGTCTTCTGGCCGCTCACGCAATGGCTCGCCACGTCGCTCGGCTGGCGCGAGGCGATCCTGGTGCTGGCCGCCATCAACCTGGTGGTCTGCGTGCCGCTGCATGTGCTCTTCCTTCCCGCGAGGGGCCGTCCTGCCGGCGCTCCCGCCGGCGCGGCGGACAATGCGCAGGGGCGCGCGCGGCTGCTGGCGGACCGGCGCTTCCGCTGGCTCGCCGTCGCGTTCACGCTGAACATGCTTTCCTTCGCCGCCATGGGGCTGCACCTGCTCGCGATGCTGAAGGAGCAGGGCTTCGCGCCGGAGCAGGCCGCGTTCCTCGCCGCGCTCGTGGGGCCCATGCAGGTCGCCGGACGGATCGCCGAGTTCGTTTTCGCGCACCGGGTGAATTCCGCCCGCGTGGGACAGATCGCGCTGTTCGTCTTCCCCGTGTCCCTCGCGATCCTCGCCTTCGCGGGCGGGAGCGCCTGGGCGGTCGTCGCCTTTGCCGTCCTCTACGGCGCAAGCAACGGCGTCATGACGATCGTCCGCGGCACCGTGCCGGCCGAAATCTGGGGAAGCGAAGGCTACGGCGGGCTGACGGGACTCATGGCCACGCCGGTCCTGCTTGCCCGGGCGGCCGGCCCACTCGCGGCCGCCGGCGTTCTCGCGCTGGCGGGCGGCTACGTCGCGGTGACGCTCACGCTCGTGGTGGTGGGCGTCTTCTCGTGGGCGGCGTTCGTCGTGGCGGTCCGCGCCCCCGGCGCGTGATCGCCGCTACGCCGCGGGATCGACGATGACGGCGGCCACCACCCGCCGGCCTTCGCCCAGCAGGACGTTGTAGGTGCGGCACGCGGCCCGGGTGTCCATCACCTCCACGCCGATGCCCGCGCGGTAGAGGGGCGCCAGAACCGCGGCAGGCGGGAAGCGGAAGCGCGCGCCGGTACCGAGCAGCACGATTTCCGGACGCATCTCGGCAACTCGCCTCACGCGCTCCTCGGTGAGATCGTCGAGCGAGCCCGGAAACCAGCCGGCGCTGACCGTCCCGGCGGCGACCACCACGTTGGCGTGATGGCGAGTGCCGTTCACGTCGACATAGCCGTCGCCATAGCCGGTGAAGCGGTTGGCGCCATCGGCGGTCTCGATCGCGATCTTCATGGCGACATTGTCGCACTCGCGCGGCGTCACCCGCCCGCGCGCTGGTAGCCGAGCAGGAAGCGCGCGACGAAAGCGGCGCGGTCGGCCTCGTTGCCGCCTTCGAGGCCGAGGATGACGGCGAGCACGGGCAGCTCGACCGGCCCGAACCGGCGCCCCGGCCGCTCCTCGAGCCGGATGCGCCACGAAGGCCGCCCGCCATCGCCTTCGATCTCGTCGCCCGCGATCGTCCACGCGGCATGGCCGACCGCCACCGGCAGCAGGCGCAGGAAATCGGCGCGCGTGAGGCCCATCTCGTATCGGTGCTCCATCCCGGCGGGGCTCATCCTCCGGCGATGGGCGGCCAGATGGCGAGCACGTCGCCTTCATGGAACCTGCGCGAGGCGCGCTCGGCCGGCGGCACGTAGACGCCGTTCACGAGCACCAGGTGGACCAGGCGCGCCGGGATTCCCAGGGGTTCGATGAGGGAGGCGATCGTCGCCGAGTCGTCGACTTCCCGATGCACCAGGTTCTCGCGCCGCGCGGAGGCCGGCAGGTAGTCGGTGAGTGTCGCGTAGAGCTTGAGCGTGACGCGCATCGGGCCTTCAGGACGCCGCCTGTGCGCGGGCGAGGTAGGCGTCCATGAGTCGCGTCGGATCCGCGGCGAGCCTTTGCTTCCAGTCGCCCAGCGGGACGCGGCCCTGGATCAGGCCGCGGATCACGCCCACGTGCGCCGTGAGGCCGAGACTGGTTGCACCGATCAGGCGGTCGCCCTGAAATTCGAGGCGAAGGTAGCGGAAGGCGCCGTCGTCGCGCAGTTCCGCGAAACTTCCGCCCTCGGCCTTCGGCACGCCCTGCCACCGGCCGAACGAGGAGGCGACGAGACCGACCGTGTCGAGGACGTTCATTGCGAGAGCGCCCGGCGATACGGCCTCGTGTCCGGCCATGTTGAGCGCGGCGATCCGCGCCTGCTCGACCGCCGTGGGCTGGATCGCGTAGGCGATTTTCCTCCCGGTGTCGAACTCGGGCGCGCGCGACACGTCGCCCGCGGCGTAGACATCCGGCACGCTCGTCCGCATGCGATCGTCGACGAGCACCCCCTGGTCGCAGGCGACGCCGCTGCCTTCGAGGAACGCGGCATTTGCGGTCACGCCCGTGGCCGAGATGACGAGATCGGCTTCCAGCACCTTCCCGCCATCGAGCGCGACCTGGAGGCCGCCCGCGGCTGCCGTGATCGCCGTGACCCGCGCGCCGACGTGCACGCCGATGCCTTTTTTCTCGCACCAGGTCCTGATGAGGGCGGAAGCGCCCTCGGTCATCATGCGTGGCACCATCCGATCGCCCATCTCGACCACGGAGAGCTTCACCCCGCGCTCGGCGAGCGCCTCCATGATGATGCAGCCGATGAAGCCGGCGCCCATCAGCACCACGCGGCTGCCGCGCCTTGCGCGCGCCATGATCTTGCGCGCATCGGCGAGCGTCCAGCAGGGCACCACGTCCGGCAGGTCCATGCCGGGGATGGGCGGGCGGTTTGGCGAGGCGCCCGTGGCGACGAGGAGCCGGTCGTAGGCGAGCGCCTCGCCGGACTCCAGGACGACGCTGCGCTTCTTCGTGTCGACGGAACGCGCGCGGCCTTCCTTGAGCGCGATGGCGAGCCGCTCGAAATGCTTCGGGTCCTTGCGCAGCCAGGTTCCCGGCTCCTCGATCCTGCCCATGAGGAGGTAGGGAATCGCCATGCGCGAATAGGGAGGGCCGGGCTCGTCGCCCACGAGCGTGATGGCGTCGCCGGGCGCGAGCTTGCGCAGTGCTTCCGCGGCGACGACGCCCGCCGGCCCGTTGCCGAGGATCAGGTGCCTCATGGGGACGCTACCCTTCGCTGGTCGTGGAGGTCGTGGAGGTCGTGGAGGGGACGCTACCCTTCGCCAGCGAAGGGTAGCGTCCCCTTCCTTCTACTTGATCGCCGCCGTGCCGAGGCGCTTGCGCGTCTCGGCGGTCGGGACACCTTCCTTGCTCCAGCCGCGCAACTCGTAGTACTCGGGGAGCATCTTGTCCAGGCCATTCACGAGGCCCTTGGCGGGGCCGGTCTTCGCCGGCTCGGTCGTCAGGCGCTTGGGCAGGCTGTCGTCCTTCTTCGTGAGCCCGGCCGCGAGGTTGAACTCCTTCTCGAGGTTCCAGATGCGCTCGCCCACCAGGTTCATGTTCTCCATCGACCAGTCGCCCTCGCACGCGGCCTGCAGTTGCGGGCCGACGTCCTGGAGCGTCCAGGCAAACGAGGTGAAGAGGCACAGTCCCGACGAATCGAAGACGGCGGTCGCATCCTGGAAGGCCTTCACCAATCCGGGCTTGCCTTCGGTGACGAGCGGATCGGTCTTCACGGGAATGCCCAGGACCTCGCTCGCGACGGTGTAGCCGCGCAGGTGGCAGGCGCCACGGTTGGACGTCGCATAGGCGAGGCCCATGCCCTGGATGCCGCGCGAGTCGTAGGCGGGGAACTCCTGGCCCTTCACCGTCATGGAGAGATCGGGATGGCCGTACTTCGCCGTGAGGCGCTTCGAGCCCATCGCGATCTCCTTGCCGAAACCCTGGCCCTTGCCCACCTGCTCGGCGAAGAAGGTGAGCGCCTTGGCCGAGCCGAAGGGCGCCTCGATGCCCAGTTGCTCCTTCGTGAGCACGCCCATGTCGTAGAGTTCCATCACCGCGCCAAGGGTGGCGCCGAACGTGATCGGGTCCCACCCGTCCTCGTTGGCCAGGAAGTTCGCGTAGGTGAGCGCTTCGAGGTCGTTCACGCCGTTGGCCGCGCCCAGCGCCCAGGCCGCCTCGTATTCGAGGCCGCCGGAAGCGCCCCAGTACTGGGGCTTGTTCACCACGGTGAAATGGGTCTCGTCGATCTTCGAGATGCGCCCGCAGGCGATGGTGCAGCCGAAGCAGGCCTGGTTGGTGACGAGATTGGGCTTGCCGTCGGTCTTGCGCGGCGCATGCATCGCCTCCGCGGAGATGTCCTTCGCGCCTTCGAACTGGACGTCGCGGTGGTTGCGGGTGGGCAGCGCCCCGATCTCGTTGACCACGTTCATCAGCACCTGCGTGCCGAACTTCGGCAGCCCCTGTCCCGTGACCGCGTTGTCGGCGAGCACCTTCTTCGCCGCGGCCGTTGCCTTCATGAAGGCCGCGGGATCCTTGATGTTGCCCACGCCCTTCGTGCCGCGGACGGCGATCGCCTTCAGGTTCTTCGAACCCATCACCGTGCCCACGCCGGAGCGGCCCGCCGCGCGGTGCAGGTCGTTCACGACGGCGGCGTAGAGGCAACCGGTCTCGCCGGCGGGGCCGATGCTGGAGACTCGCACCTGCGGGTCCTGGAACCGGGTCTTCAGCAGGCCCTCGGTGTCCCAGGTGGACTTGCCCCAGAGGTCGGAGGCATCGAGGAGCTCCGCCTTGTCGTCCTCGATGTGCAGCAGCACCGGCTTCTTCGCCTTGCCTTCGACGATGATCATGTCCCAGCCGGCGAACTTGAGCTCCGCGCCGAAATAGCCGCCGGAGTTGGAGCAGGCGATGGCGCCGGTGAGCGGGCCCTTGGTGATCACGGAATAGCGACCGCCGGTGGAGGCCATGGTGCCGGTCAGGGGACCGGTGGCGTAGATGAGCTTGTTGGCCGGCGACAGGGGATCGACCTTGGGGTCGACTTCCTCGGTGAAGTATTTCGTGGCGAGGCCTCTCTGGCCGAGGTAGCCGCGCGCCCAGTCCATGTTGAGCGGCTCGGGCGTGCAGGTGCCCTTCGTGAGGTCGACTCGGAGAATCTTGCGTGTCCAGCTCATGGTGGTCTCCCCTTAGTCCGCGTTGCCGGCGGCCGGCTGGTTGTCGAGCTTGTGCGCCCACTGGCGCATCCGGTCGAGCCCCGTCCAGTCGGCATCGACGTAGGTGATGGCCCCGGTGGGGCAGGCTTCCGCGCAGGCGGGATTGCCGCCGCAGAGGTCGCACTTCTGCACCTTTCCGGTGTCCTGCACGTAGTTCACGGTGCCGAACGGGCAGGCGATGGTGCAGACCTTGCAGCCGACGCAGACGCTCTCCAGCACGACTTTCGCGCCGGTGGCCGCATCGACCTTGATCGCCTCCACCGGGCAGGCGTGAAGGCACCAGGCCTCGTCGCACTGCGTGCACGTGTAGGGCACCTTGCGGCCCGTGTGATGGAAGTCGAACACCTTGATGCGCGACTTCGCCGGATTGAAGACCTGGTAGTTCTCGTAGGAACAGGCCATCTCGCACTGAAGGCATCCGGTGCACTTGGCCGGATCGATGTGGAGCGATTTCTGCACGATGCTCTCCTCTGGAAAGGGGCCATCGGGCGTCTCCGGGGAACCGCGTGTCGGGTCCTGGGTCACCGGGAGCCGCGGGAAGGGGACGCGAACTCTAGCCCCGCGAAGGGGCAGGCCCATTATAGGCATTCGACTTCGCTTGGCAATTGCGCCCCGATTCGCGCGCCGCCCTTTCACCCCGGAGGGGAGGCGCCCCGCCGCGTGGCGGGGGCGCCTGCTTCGGGGACCACCTGCGGCTAGAGCGAGCGCAGGAAATTGAGCAGGTCCTGCTTCTGGCTTTCCTGCAGGTTGTCGAAGTTCCTCACGACATCGTTCGCCTCGGAGGCGTCGTTCGTTCGCGCTGAGCCGCTCTGGTGCGCGGCGATCGCCGCCAGCAGGTCCGAGGTCCGCCCGTCGTGCAGGAAGAAGAGCCGCTGGCCGAGTCCCCACAGCGGTGCCGTGCGAAATTCGGAGCCGCCCGACTGCCCTTGCGTGATGCCGTCGGCCAGGTCCGGGCCCATGTCGTGCACGAGAAGATCCGA
>DAORTX010000001.1:0-79010 GCA_035432885.1 Usitatibacteraceae bacterium | reverse complement strand
TGACCAGCGGAATCGCGCACAGGAAGCGCACGCGCGGCTCGCCGGCGACGAGCGGGTGCGAGCGAAGGTCCGTCGCCTCCGCGTCCTCGATCACGAGCGCTGCGAGCGACTGCTCCCCCCGGAACACGATCCGGCGGGGTCCCTCGAGTTCCGTGAACGAGATGCCCATGCCCGCCTTGACCCATTCGCGCACGCCATCGTGGAACGCGAGCCACGCCATCGGCGCGTGGGCCGCCTCCTGCGCGCGGCGCGCGAGATCGTCGAAGGCAGGTTCGGCGGGCGTGCCGAGAATCCGGTAGCCCGCGAGTCTTGCCAGGCGCTCTTCTTCCCGGGCCGAGGAGCGTGTCGCCAAGAAGGGCCTCAGTCCCCGATGTCGCAGATCACGGGCGCATGATCGGACGGGCGTTCGAGCCTGCGAGGCTCCACGTCGATCATGCACGAACGGCATCGCCCGGCGAGGGTGGCCGAGAGCAGGATGTGGTCGATCCTCAGCCCCAGGTTGCGGCGGAACGCGGCCATGCGGTAGTCCCACCAGCTGTAGGACTTCTCGGGCTGCTCGAAAAGGCGGAACGCGTCGATGAATCCGAGCGCCGTTATCGCGCGAAGCGCGGCCCGCTCCGCGTCGCTCGTGAGCACCTGCCCGCGCCATGCCTCGGGGTCGTGCACGTCGCGGTCCTCGGGGGCGACATTGTAGTCGCCGAGAACGGCCACCGGCTTCCCCGCCGAGAGCTCGTCCCCGAGCCAGCTCGCGAGCGCCGCGAACCACCGCAGCTTGTACTCGTACTTGTCGGAACCCACGCTCTGCCCATTGGGGCAGTAGACGCTCACCACGCGAACCCCCGCCACCTCGGCGGCGATCACGCGCTTCTGCAGGTCGGCGAATCCCGGAATGCCTCTCGAGACGTCCCGCGGCTCGTCGCGGCTGACGAGCGCCACGCCGTTGTAGGTCTTCTGGCCGTCGTGCACCCAGCGGTAGCCGGCGGCCTCGATCGCGGCCGCGGGAAACGCGGCGTCCTCGCACTTCGTCTCCTGGAGGCACATGGCATCGGGCGAGTGCCGCGCGAGGAACTCGAGCAGGTGCGGCAGGCGCACCTTCAGCGAGTTCACGTTCCAGGTAGCGAGCTTCATGGCCGGTCGTCCACTCGATGGCCGGCCGCGGGCAGCAATTGCGCTACTTGGGCGCGGCGGCCGTGTCCGGCGCGGTCGGCGTCTCGACTTTCCTCGGCGCGCTCGTCGGGCGGGGCGGAACCTGCCCCGGAAGAGCCGTGCTCGGGTAGCCTGCACCGTCGAGGGCCGAATTCCATGCGCCCTCCTCGTAACCCTTGATCTTGGCGGCGCCCACCGTGAGCAGGGGAACCTCGATCGCGCCGATCAACTTCTTCAAGGCCTCCGCGTCATCGGGGTTTCCCTGGGCGTCGCGTTCGCTGTAGGGAATGCCGCGCTTGGCGAGAAGATTCCGGCCCTGCTTGCACGGATCGCCGCAATCGGCCCCCGTGAACAGCGTCACGGGCGACTTCTGCATTGCGATCTGGGTCGCATAGGGAAGCTGGGAGCTCTCGCCGTAGCCGCCACCCACGCGCTTCTGCGTGAGGCTCTTGGCCGGCTCCGGCGGCGGCGTGTCGGAGTAATGGACCTTGCCGTCCTTGTCGACCCAGCGATAGACGTTCGACTGCGCGACGGCGAGCGCGGGCAGCAGCAGGGCCGCGGCGATCAGGGCGGCAAGTCGGTCACGGGCGGGCATCGAATCCTCCGTCAGGCGGTGGCGGTCATCCCATTATGCCGCAGGAGGGCGTCCATCCGGGGCTCGCGGCCGCGGAAGGCGACGAAGGAGTCGAGGGCCGGCCGGCTGCCGCCCACGCCCAGGATCTCGTCCCTGAACCTGGCGCCGGTGGCGGGGTTGAGGACTCCTTCCTCCTCGAAGGCGCCAAAGGCGTCGGCCGAGAGCACCTCCGCCCACTTGTAGCTGTAGTAGCCCGCCGCATAGCCCCCGCCGAAGATGTGGGAGAACTGGTTGGGGAACCGGTTCCAGGCGGGCGGGTGCACGACGGCCACCTGGCGCCGCACGCTTTCGAGCAACCCCGGCAGGGTGTCTCGCGAACGGTCGAAGTCGTGGTGCAGGCGCATGTCGAAGAGCGCGAACTCGATCTGGCGCACGAACTGCATGCCGCTCTGGAAATTCTTCGCCGCCACCATCTTGTCGAAAAGCGCGCGCGGGATCGCCTCGCCGGTGTCGCCGTGGCGCGACATGCGCGAGACCACGTCCCATTCCCAGCAGAAATTCTCCATGAACTGCGAGGGAAGCTCGACCGCGTCCCATTCGACGCCGGAGATTCCCGAGACCCCGAGTTCGTCCACGCGGGTGAGGAGCTGGTGCAGGCCGTGGCCGAACTCGTGGAACAGCGTGATCACTTCGTTGTGGGTGAAGAATGCGGCCTGGTCTCCCATGGGCGCGGAGAAATTGCACGTGAGGAAGGCGACCGGCGTCTGCACGCCGGAAGCGGTGCGGCGCCGGTTCCTCGCATCGTCCATCCAGGCCCCGCCGCGCTTGCCTTCGCGAGCGTAGAGATCGACGTAGAAATGGCCCACGGGGCTCCCCTTCGCGTCCTCGATGGCATAGAAGCGCGCCAGCGGGTGCCAGGTCTCGGCCCGCGATGGCTTCACGTGCAGGCCATAGAGGGATTCGATCACGCGGAAGAGTCCGTCGAGCACCGCGTCCTCGGGAAAATAGCGCTTCACTTCGTGCTCGGAGAACGCATAGCGCTTCTGGCGCAGCTTCTCGCCGGCCCAGGCAACATCCCACGCCTGCACATCGGCGAGGCCGAGTTCCGCACGCGCGAACTCCTCGATCTCGGCCATGTCCGCCACGGCGAACGGCTTCGCGCGCTCTGCCAGATCCTCGAGGAACGCGACCACGTCCGGGGGCGACTGCGCCATCTTCGTGGCAAGCGAGACTTCCGCGAATGACCGGTACCCCAGCAAGGCGGCGACCTCCTCGCGCTTCTCCAGGATCTTCGCGATGAGCGGGGCGTTGTCCCAGTCCGGCTTGCCGAACTCGGAAGCGCGCGTGACGAACGCGCGGTACATCTGCTCGCGAAGCGCCCGGTGATCCGCATACTGCATGACCGGGAGGTAGCACGGCATGTGCAGCGTGAGCTTCCATCCTTCGCGCGCTTCCCGGCCCGCCGCGTCCTTCGCGGTCTCGAGAACGTCCGCGGGTATACCGCGAAGCCGCGCGGGATCGGTCGCGTGAAGACCGAAGTGATTGGTCGCATCGAGCACGTTGTCCTGGAAACGCGACGACAAGGCGGCAAGTTCCTCCTGGAGCTGCCTGAACCTCGCCTTTCCGGCCTCGGGAAGCTCGGCGCCGCCGAGACGGAAGTCGCGCAGCTCGTTTTCCACCAGCCGGCGCCGGGCCGGAGAGAGGTTCGCGAAGGCGCCCGAACCGGCGAGCTCCCTGAATCGCCCGAACAGGCGCAAGTCCTGGCCCTGCTCGGCGGTGAATTGCGTCACTTTCGGCAGCGCCGCGTTGTAGGCCTCGCGAAGCGCGGGCGAGTTGACGACGGCATTCAGGTGCGAAACCTGCGCCCAGGCCCGCGCCAGTCTTTCATTGGCGCTCTCGAGCGGTTCGACGAATCCCTCCCAGGTCGGCTCGCCCTGCTGCGTCGAGAGCCGCTCGATCGCGGCGCGGCCCTGGGCGATCAGTGTCTCGATCGCGGGCAACACGTGCTCGGGCCGGATCGCCGAAAAGCGCGGAAGCGCCGAAAAATCGAGCAGCGGGTTCTCCATGGGAATCCGTTCGGGGAAATTGAGGGAAAATCAGGTGGAATACACGACCCGGCCGTCGACGATCGTCGCGGCCACGCGTCCCGTGACCTCGAGGCCCAGGAACGGGGAATTGCGGCCCTGGCTCGCGAGCACCGCGGGCGTGACGACCCAGTGGCGCTGCGGGTCGAACAGGCAGAGATCCGCCGCCCGGCCCGGGCCCAGCGTGCCGGCATCGATGCCCAGCACCGCGGCCGGGCGCGACGTGGCCGCGGCGAGCGTTGCCGCGAGCGGCAACTTCATTTCCGCGCCCCACTTGAGGACCAGCGGCAGGAAGAGCTCGAGCCCGGTCGCGCCGGGTTCGGCCTCGCCGAAGGGCACCTGCTTCGCGTCGTCATCGACGGGTGCATGGTCGGAACACACCGCGTCGATGGTTCCATCCGCCAGGGCACCGCGCAGCGCATCGCGGTCACGCTGGTCGCGAAGCGGCGGCACCAGGCGCATGTTGGCGTTGAAGTCGCCCACATCCCGGTCGCAGAGATGCAGGTGGTGCATGCCCACGTCGCAGGTGAGCGCGAGCCCGCGAGCCTTGGCCGCGGCCACGAGGGCCACGCCGCGCGCCGTCGAGAGCCTCGCGACATGCACCCGCGCGCCCGTGAACTCGGCGAGCTCGAGGATGGCGTGCAGCGCCACCGTTTCGGCCACCGACGCGATCCCGGGAAGCCCCAGGCGCGTGCTGACCTCGCCCTCGTGGGCCACGCCGCCATGGGAAAGGCAAGCGTCCTGCGGGCGAAGCCAGACGACGTGGCCAAAGGTGGCGGCGTAGCGCATGGCCTGCAGCAGCACATTCAGGTCGGTGAGCGGGGCGTCGGCCTGGAAGAAGCCGACGCAGCCGGCCTCGGCGAGTTCTCCCATCTCCGCAATCTTCTGTCCCTTGAGTCCCAGCGTGAGCGCGCCCAGCGGATAGACGCGGGCCTGCCGCAGGCTTTCGGCGCGGCGCTTGAGCATCTCGACCAGTCCCGGCTCGTCGAGCGGCGGATCCGTGTCGGGCGGACACGCGAGCGAAGTCACGCCCCCCGTGACCGCGGCCTGCATCTCGGACTCGAGGGTGGCGCGGTACTCGAGCCCGGGCTCGCGAAGGCGCACCGCGAGATCCACGAGTCCCGGGCAGGCGACGAGGCCCGTCGCATCGATCGTGCGGTCCGGCCGGAAGCCGTCCGGCGCGGCGCCGAGCGCCACGACGCGGCCGTCGGCGATGAAAACGTCGGCGTTGTCGTCGCGGCCCGAGGCGGGATCGATGACGCGGGCATTGCGGATGTCGATCTTCATGTCAGTGGCCGGCTCGCTTTTCGATCACGGGTCAGGCGTTTCCGGCCAGGATGGCCATCACCGCCATGCGCACGGCGATTCCGTACGTGACCTGCGGCATGATCACGCTATGGCGGCCGTCGGCCACGACGGAGTCGATTTCGACGCCGCGGTTCAAGGGGCCCGGGTGCATCACGATCGCGTCGGGCTTCGCGCGCGAGAGCTTCTCGGGCGTGAGCCCGTAGGCCTTGTGGAACTCGCCCGCCGAGGGCAGGAGCGGGCCGCTCATGCGCTCGTTCTGCAGCCTGAGCGTGATGATCACGTCGCAATCGCGAAGCCCCGCGGCCATGTCGTGGAAGACGCGCACGCCGAGCCGTTCGACGTCGGCGGGCAGCAGCGTCTTCGGCCCGATCACCCGGACCTCGGGAACGCCCAGCGTGGTGAGCGCATGGATCTGCGAGCGCGCCACGCGCGAGTGCAGGACGTCGCCCACGATCGCCACGACGAGCCGCGTGAAATCGCGCTTGTAGTGGCGGATCGTGTACATGTCGAGCAGCCCCTGGGTGGGGTGCGCGTGGCGACCGTCGCCGGCGTTCACGACGTGGACGCCGGGCTTCACGTGGCGGGCGATGAGGTGCGGTGCGCCGGCTTCCGCGTGCCGGACCACGAACATGTCGGCGTCCATCGCCTGGAGGTTCCATACCGTGTCGAGCAGGGTCTCGCCCTTGGTCGTCGAAGACGAGCCGATGTTCAGGTTGATCACGTCGGCCGACAGGCGCTTCGCGGCGATCTCGAACGTCGTGCGCGTGCGCGTGGAGTTCTCGAAGAAGACGTTGAAGATCGACTTGCCGCGCAGCAGGGGAACCTTCTTCACCTCGCGCTCGTTCACGCTCACGAACTGCGAGGCCGTGTCGAGGATGTGCCGGATCATTTCCGCCGGCAGCCCCTCCGTGGTGAGGAGGTGGACCAGCCGTCCCTGGGAATCGATCTGCAGGCTCGGGCCCATCACGGTCTCCTCACGGCGGCGAGCCGCAGCTTGCCCGTCTCGTTGGTGAGCACCAGTTCCTCCCCGGGATCGAGGTCGACGAAGGTCCCGGCATAGTCGGGCGCGATGGGAAGCTCGCGCCCACCCCGGTCTGCCAGGATCGCCAGGCGGACGCTCTTGGGCCGGCCGAAGTCCCACAGCTCGTTCAGCGCCGCGCGGATGGTGCGCCCCGTGTGCAGCACGTCGTCGACCAGGACGATGTCGCGCCCCTCGACCTCGAAGGGCAGGTGGCTGCGGCGGGCCTCGCGATGCAGTCCGATCCGGCCGAAATCGTCCCGGTGCAGCGTGACCGCGAGAAGGCCCAGCGGGGTGCTCACGCCCAGGGCTCGGTGCAGGCGTTCGGCGACCCAGGCGCCGCCGGTGTAGATGCCGATGATTCCCGCATCCCGGCCCGTCACGGGCTTCATCTGGGTGACGAGCGCCTCCAGCAGGCGTTCCGGATCAGGCAAGGCTGCGGCCATGGGCTTCTTTCGCGTTCGGCTGTCTCGTATCGTCCAGGTAACTCTGCAGGATCACGGCGGCGGCGTGGGCATCGATGCCGCCCCGGTCCTTCGCGCGGGCGCCCGCCTCGCGAAGCCGCTCCTGCGCCTCCACGGACGTGAGCGTCTCGTCCACGAAGGCCACCGGCAACCCGAAGCGTGCATTGAGCCGCCGCGCGAACTTGCCCGCGAGCCGCGCCACCTCGTGCTCGCCGCCGTCCGCGTGGCGCGGCAGTCCGACCACGAACCCGCTGGGGCGCCATTCGGCCACCAGGCGCTCGATGGCGGCAAAGCGCGCCTTCAGGGCCTCTTCCGCGATGGCGGCCACCGGGTGCGCGAGCCGCGTCTCGGTCTCGCCCACGGCCACGCCGAGGCGCTTTTCCCCGAAATCGAAGCCGAGCAAGGTCCCCGAAAGCGGTTCCGTTTCCGCGGCGACGGGGTTCACGCGTGCCCCGCGTCTTCGGAGAGATTCGCGGTCGTGACGCCGAGCGCGCCCAGCGCCGCATCGTAGCGGCCCTCGGGGGGCACGCGGAATATCACGTCCAGGTCCGCGTTCACGGTAAGCCAGCCGTTGCGCTTGATCTCGTCCTCGAGCTGCCCCGGCGCCCAGCCGGCGTAGCCGAGGGCCACCAGGCGGTCGCGCGGGCCCTCCCCCCGGGCCAGCGCCTCGAGGATGTCGCGGGACGTGGTAAGCCCGATCTCGCCCACCGGAAGCGTCGATCGCCACTCGCCCAGGGGCCGGTGCAGGACGAAGCCGTGTTCCAGCTGCACCGGACCGCCGAAGAAGACCGGCTGATCGGCGAAGGGGGCGTTCTCGAGGTCGATCTCGACCTGCCGGAAGAGGGCCCCCAGGGTCACGTCGGTCGGTCGATTGACCACGAGACCCAGGGCACCGCGCTCGTTGTGCTCGCAGATGAAGGTGAGGCTCTTGGAAAAATTCGGGTCGACCATGCCCGGCATGGCGATCAGGAAGTGGCTGGTGAAGTTGATCGTTTGCATTTGCCACCGGCCCCGTATTCTAGATCGAACGCCCTCCGGCCGCCATCGGAAGCGGGCCGCCGCCCCGAATGCCTCGACGGTGCCCGCCTGCGGCCGATCGCTCCATTCAGGGGCGCCGGCGGAGCATCGCCACTATTCCGCGGACAGCTGGTCGGAGCGGGTGAAGGTCCAGGTCCGCGTGATGTAGAGGATGTCCGTGTCCGTCCGGATGGCGTCGGGAAACCGGTCGAAGGGAGCGGCGAGCCGCACGATCCGGATCGCGGCCTGGTCGAGCACTTTCTGGCCGGAAGACCGGTTGATCTCCACGGACTCCACTTCGCCGTCGGCTTTCAACCCGACCGTGAGCTGGAGCGAGCCGTAGAGCTTGCGTCGGCGCGCCTCGTCGGGATAGTTCAGGTTGCCCACCCGCTCGATCTTCAACCGCCAGTTGTCCACGTAGACCGCGAAGCGGTACTCCGAGGCCCGCGCGCCCACGAACTTCTTGCGCGGGCGCTCCTGGTAGGCCTGGTAATCGCGCCGGATCTGCGCCTCCAGGCGCTGGATCTCGAGGCTCTTCTCGATGAGGTCCCGGGCGGTCTTGTCGGCCTTTTCCTTGCGGTCGGCGACCGGCTCGGGCACGACCACGGCGACCGGCGATTTCAGGCGCGACATGAGTTCCGTCGCCTCGCGCTCCAGCTGCTGCACGCGGCTTTGCGCCTGATTGAGAGCCGGGGTGCTCTCGCGCGAATCGATCACGGGGAAGGGACTCGCGGCGCGGCGCTTCTGGTCGGTGTTGCCGCCGCCATCCAGGTTTGCCTGCGCGAGCGCGTCGGCCTTCGCGGGTTTCGAGGCCGACTTCGCGTTCACCAGCACGACATCCAGCACGTTGTGCGGCGCGTCGAACCCCCGGGGATCGAGGACCTTGAAGCCCAGCCCCACGATCGCGAAAGCGTGGAAGGCAACGGAGGCGACGACCGCCACCTGCATCGAGACCACCAGCCCGAACCGCTCCAGCAGGTAGTCGGAAAAATGGACGAGCGCGTCGGGGGGAGTCTGCCTCAGTTGCATCGGCAGGCGCGAGGTCGAACGAACGGGCGGAACATGAGCCCGGATGATAGCAGCGCCTACCCCGCGGCGGGCTTGCCGGCGTAGCGGCAGGGGAGGTGGACTTCCCACGGATCGGGATCCCCGAAGGCCACGCGGATGCGCTCACCCGGACTCGCGGGCGGCAAACCGGTCGCGCGGCACACCAGCGGAATCCCCTCCAGGCGCACCAGCTCGTCGCGCACGATCGTCGCATCGGCTCCCCCGAGCCCCTCCTGGGAGATCCAGCGCAGGCACCAGTAGCGCTCGAGATGGCGCTGGTGCTCCGCGTAGGCCTCGTAGGCGGTCTCGAATTCCCGGGCGGCGGCGGCAAGCTCTTCCCGGGAATACGGCGCCTCCTGCCCCCGGAGGAATGCCGCGAGCTGGCGCTGGTTGGCCAGGTCCGAGAAGCGCCGAAGCGGGGAGCTCGACCACGCGTAGTGCGTGACGCCGAGCCATTCGTGGGCGCCGGGCTCCACTTCCATGCGCGTCTTGATGCCTCGCTGGTTGCGGTAGATCGCGGGAATGCCCGCCTCGGCGAGCATCCGGCCCCAGGTCGCATTCAGGTGGATCATCAGCTCGGAGACGAGAAGGTCGACGGGAGTGCCGCGCCGGCGGGGCTCGATCGCCACGCGTCCCTCCTGCACGCGAAACGTGTAGTCGAGACGCTCGCCTTTCTCCTCACCCGCGCCGCGTGCCGCGCGAAGCTTCCTCGCCAGCCGCCACAGCAGGAGGAGATCTTCTCCGTGCTCACCGGGGATCTCGCCGGCGGCAAGCGATTCCTCGTGCAGGCGCGTTTCCAGCTCGGCGATGCGAAGGTTCGTCGCGATCGCCACCCGCTCCAGCCGGGACTCGATGCCCTTCACCGCCAGGGTGTCCGGATCCAGGTCGAGGTAGAGCGAGGCGGCCGGCACTTCCCGTCCCTGGGCGAGGGTGGCCCCGGCGATGGCCGCCTCCGGCAGCATCGTGACCTTCCCGCCCGGGAAGTAGACCGTGGACAGCCGCTCGCGAGCGAGCCCCTCGAGCGCATGGTCGCGGCCGAAGAAAAGCGCCGGCGCGGCGATGTGCACGCCGACGCGAAGCGCGCCATCCGGGCGTCGCTCGACCGAGAAGGCGTCGTCGATCTCGGTGGTCTCGTGGTCGTCGATCGAGAAGGCCGAGGCCGCGGCGCGCGCGAGTTCCGGGGGAGCGGACACGGGCGGCGTCGCCGGAAATCCCGGGCCCGACGGAAACCATTCGAAGGCGAATCGCCGGAGGAAGTAGTCCTCGGGACCGGCGAGCACGCCGATCTTCGCGAGGAGCTTCGGCGGCGCGAGGCCCGCCCGGCTGGCGGCCTGGTCCAGGGCGCGCCATTCGAGCGACAGCTTGTCCGGCTTGAAAAGCAGCGCATCGAGGTTGGCCGCGATCTCCGGCGGCGCGGCGCCTTCCCCCAGCACCTCGGCCCAGGCATCCACCTGCTCCTGCTGGCGGCGCTTCTTTTCCAGACCCGCCAGCGCGGCCCGGAGGTTTTCCTCGGGCGCAGCCTGGTAGCGGCCCTTGCCGCGCCGGTAGAAGTACATGGGGTTTGCATGCAGCGCGAGCGCCACGGCACCCGCCTCCAGCGGCGCCGGGACATGCCCGTAGTAGTCGCGGGCGAGGTCGGCGAAGCCGAATTCCGCCGGGCCGCACACCTCCCAGAGGAACTTCGGATCGATTTCACCAGCACGCACCTGGGCCTCGGGCATGAAGCTCGTGAGCACCTGGCCGTCGAAGCGAAGCAGCACCGCGCTCGCCTTCACCTTCGAGCGCTTGCCGTGGGCCGCTTCCACCTGGAATGCGGCACCCGCTTCGGCGAGGATCGTGCCCACGCGAAACGCGCCGTCCTCCTCGAAGAACACCTGCTTCACGACGCTGCCTTCGGCGGTGCCGCGGCGCCGGACTCCCGCGCCCACGCGGCGATGTCGGGAACGAATTCCGGAAAGCTCGCGAACGAGTGGTCACCTCCCTGCACCACCGTGTGGAACGCGCCGGCGTAGTACGAGATCGCCTCGCGGTAGTCGAGCACCTCGTCGGCCGTCTCCACCATCAGCCAGTAGCGATCCGGGCGCGTGACGGCGGGCGGATCGAGCGCCGCAAGCTCCGCGACATGCTCGCGCGTGAGCTCGAAGCGCTCACCCGTGTAGAGGTTCTGCTGCGCGCCCAGGTAGCGCCCGAAATGGGCCTGGGGATGGACCGCGGGGTTGATCACGACGGCGCGGCAGCCCGACCTTTCCGCGGCCACGGTGGCGTAGAAGCCGCCCAGGGAGCTGCCCACGAGGAGAAGGCCGGCCGGGTCCTCGCCGAGGCAAAGCCGCAGCACCTGCGAAATGGCCTCGGCCGGACGATGGTGCAGGGACGGCACCCGGTACTCGATCTCCGGCGCCTGGCCGCGCAGGAAGTCGCCCAGCATCACGGCCTTTCTCGAAGCCGGCGAGCTGATGAAGCCGTGCAGGTACAGGATCGTCTTCAAGGGCCGGACCGGAGATCGAGACGCCCCCGCGCGAGCTCGATCACGTCGCCCCCGACGCTCACCGCGCCGGCCTTCACCGAAAGATGGAGCGTGGAGGGACGAAACACCTCGTCGCCCTGCGAGACGACACGGGAGACATCCTCGCCCGGACGAAGGGCGACGAACCATCCGCCCAGGTTGGCGCAAGCCGATCCGGTGGCCGGGTCCTCCAGGATCGCAGGGCCGCCCGGGAAGAAGAAACGCGAAATCACGGTGCCGCGGCCGTCTCCCGCGTCGGCGAAGACGTAGGCCATGCCGTGGCCGTCCTCGCTCTTCAGGCGCGAGAAGGCGTCGGCGCGGGGGCGCGCGCGACGAACCGCATCCGCATCGGCGACGGGAACCAGGAGCTGCTCCTTGCCGGCATTCACCCACAGGGGCCGTTCGGCGATATCCGCGGGTTCCAGCCCGAGCAGCCCGGCCAGTTCCGCGCGCGGCTCGCTCACTTCACGCCAACGCGGCGCATTGGCCGAGAGGGTCCACCGGTTCCCCGAGGCGGACACCGGAATGATCCCGGCCTTCATCTCGAGGGTCAGCGCGTCTCCCGCACCGCGGAGCTCGCGAACGACGTGCGCGGTGCCGAGCGTCGGGTGCCCCGCAAAGGGCATCTCGTAGGCGGGCGTGAAGATCCGCACGCGCGCGCTGGCCTGCCTCGAAGGCAGGATGAACGTGGTCTCCGACAGGTTGAACTGGCGGGCCAGCGCCTGCATGAGGCCATCGTCCAGGCCGCCGCCGTCCTCGAAGACGCAGAGCGGGTTGCCCGTGAGGTCGCCGCCACGGGTGAAGACATTGACGATGCGATAGGCAAGAGTTGTCATCATGGCTCCCTAGCGCGCCGCGAGACGCGCGAGCAGCTTCTCGTGGATTCCGCCGAAACCGCCGTTGGACATCACCAGCACGTGATCGCCGGCCCGCAGGACCCTGCCCAGGTCCTCGACCATCGGGTCGAGTTCGGCATAGACTGCCGCTCGCGACGAAAGCGGCGCGAGCGCCCGTTCGGCATCCCACCCGAGGTGGCTCGCGTGGCAATACACGAGATCGGCATCCTCGAGGCTCTTCGCCAGCCGCGACTGCATCGCGCCCAGCTTCATGGTGTTGGAACGCGGCTCGAACACGGCCACGATGCGGCCACGCCCCACGCGTTTCCTCAGGCCCGCGAGGGTCGCCCCGAAGGCGCTCGGGTGATGCGCGAAATCGTCGTACACCGTGACACCGCCTTCGATGCCGCGAACTTCCATGCGCCGTTTCACGCCGAGGAAGCGGGAGAGCGCGTCGATTCCCGTCGCCAGCGGCACGCCTGCATGGCGCGCGGCGGCGAGCGCCGCCAGAGCGTTCATGCGGTTGTGCTCGCCCGTCAGGTCCCACCGCACCGTGCCCTGCGCCGCGCCGTTCAGGACGACGTCGAAGGTGTCGTCGGAGCTCACCGCACCCACGTCCCACGCCTGGCCGGGGCCGAAGCGCTCCACGCTCGTCCAGCAACCCCGGCCGAGGACCCGCTCGATGGCCGCCTCGACGCCGTTCGCGATCACGAGCCCGTTGGCCGGGACGATGCGCACGAGATGATGGAACTGCGTCTCGATGGCGGCCAGGTCCGGGAAGATGTCGGCGTGGTCGAACTCGAGGTTGTTCAGCACCGCGGTGCGCGGCCGGTACCACACGAACTTCGATCGCTTGTCGAAAAAAGCCGTGTCGTACTCGTCGGCCTCGATCACGAAGAAGGGCGACTGCGTGAGAAGCGCCGAGACCCGGAAGTTCCGCGGGACGCCGCCGATCAGGAATCCGGGATTCAGCCCCCCTTCGGCGAGGATCCACGCGAGCATCGCCGAGGCGGTGGTCTTGCCGTGCGTGCCCGCCACCGCGAGGACCCACTTGCCGGGCAGGACGTGGTCGGCGAGCCACTGCGGACCGGAGACATACGGGAGGCCGCGATTGAGGATCTCCTCGACGACGGGCTTGCCGCGGGTCATGGCATTGCCGATCACGTAGAGATCCGCGGGATAGCGCTCGAGCTGCGCCGCGTCGTATCCCTCGTGCAGGGCAACGCCCAGGTCGCGCAACTGGTCGCTCATCGGCGGATAGACCTGAGCGTCGCAGCCGGTCACCGAATGGCCCGCCTCGCGGGCGATCTTCGCGAGGCCGCCCATGAAGGTGCCGCAGATGCCGAGAATGTGGAGTCTCATCGGGCCGGACGCGGCGATCCCGCCGCGCCCACGGCAATCGGGGCCGCGGGCAGCGTGGCGGTCACGGCGAGCGTCTGCGGGGGGAACATGGCGGTGGGGGCGGGCCCTCTGCGGGCCCGCAAGGAAGGCTCACCGCGAATTTTATCATCCAGGAGAGGTAAACTAGCGCTCCACTCCCGTGACGAGGGGCGACCGCCCCCACCGCCGCCGATGGTTCCCCGAACCGCCAACGCCCGCCTCGGCGCATGAAGATCGCCTTCATCCTCGATCCCCTCGAGAAACTCAAGCCGCGCAAGGATTCCTCCATCGCCATGATGCGGGAGGCGTCGCGTCGCGGCCACGAGATCTATGCGCTGGGCATGGCCGATCTGTGCGTCCTGGAGGCAACCGTGCTCGCGCGCGCCGTTCCCCTCGCCGTCGACGAGAGCGATGACGCCTGGTATCGCGCCTCCGGCACGGAAGAAGTGCCGCTCGCCTTCTTCGACCTCGTGATGATGCGCAAGGACCCGCCCTTCGACGCGGAGTACTACTACACGACCCTGCTCCTCGAGCGGGCCGAGGCCGAGGGGGCCCGGGTGGTCAATTCCCCGCGGGCCCTTCGCGACTGGAACGAGAAGCTCGCGATCCTGCGGTTCCCCCAGTTCGCCCCTCCCACCCTCGTCGCGCGCGATCCGCATCGGATCCACGCGTTCATCGACCGGCAGGAAGACGTGATCCTGAAGAAGCTGGACGGCATGGGCGGCACCATGATCTTTCGCGTCCGGCGCGACGATCCCAACCGGAACGTGATCGTGGAGACCATGGTGGGCGAGGCCGAGCGCACGATCATGGCGCAGAAATTCGTGCCCGAGATCGCCAAGGGCGACAAGCGCGTGCTCGTGATCGACGGGACGCCCTTTCCGTATTGCCTGGCGAGAATTCCCAAGGCCGGCGAGACGCGCGGAAACCTCGCGACCGGCGGCACGGGCGTGGCGCAGCCGCTTTCGGCGCGCGACCGCGAGATCGGGGAAGTCATCGGCGCGCAGCTCGTGGCCGCGGGCATCACCTTCGCCGGTCTCGACGTGATCGGCGACAGCCTCACCGAGGTGAACGTGACGAGCCCCACCTGCATCGCGGAGATCGCGCAGCAGACCGGCGAGAACGCGGCGAAGCCCCTGCTGGACGCCCTGGAACGCGGCGCGCGCCCGCGCGCCTAGAACACCGTCACGCGGTCGAAGTCGGTGCCGCGCTCGAGGACTTCGTAGACCGTCGATTCCTTCGAGCCGCCCGCCCAGGCCTCGATGCCGCGCCCGCGCGAAGCCATGCCCGTGGGCACCACCAGCGACTCCGGAATGCCCAGCCGTTCCAGCGCAGGCAGCCGGAAAGCCTGCGACCAATTCGAGCCCTGGCGGTTTCGCGAGTCCGCCGCGCGAACCGCGATCGGAACGGGCTTGCCGGGAAACAGCGCCACGGTGATCACGACCCGTCCATCGGTCTCCTGAACGAGCGCCTGCACCATGCCGAGGAAGAACGGCGCCGCATCGCCCAGGCGCATCGCGAGGATTCGCCCGATGGCGACACCCTTCGATGCCGTCGGCGGGCGAAGCAAGCGCCACGCGCCCATCATCTCGTCCACGACGCCCCAGTTCTCGAGCGCAAAGTTGTAGTCCGCGATCCGCATCTGCTGCGTGCGCTCGGTCACCTTGCCGAACACCGCGAGATCGTCCTTTTCCTGGCGGGTGAGCTCGCGCGACTTGTCCGGCTGCTCGAAGGCGGCGCCGCCAGTCACGAAGAAGTGGATCTCCGGCAGCCCGAAAGCGAGCCCCGCCGATTTCTCGCCCGGGATCTTCGCGGGCGGGCGCGGCGGCGCGCCTTCGCACCAGAGCTTGTGCAGGCGGCCGAGCTGGGCGAGCGCGTCGATGACGCTTGCCTCGGCGGGGAGCCCCAGGCTCGCCGGCTCCTCGCCGCCCTGCAGGCCCTTCAGGCGGCGGCGAATGCTCTTCGAGAGCCCCTCGACGTCGAGCACGCGGTGCGTCACCTTGCGGTCGTCGGCGTGAAGCGGGCGCGCGCCGATGGGCTTGGCGAGATCCACGGCGAGGGGAAAGGTGGACCCCGCTTCGGCCTCGGCCGGCGGGTCGACGAAGATGCGGACCTTTCGCGACCACATGCGCAGGAGCGCCTCGAGCAGGTCCATCTGCGGCGCCGTCATCTCGGAGAGGTACGCGGCCTGCGTGAGGACGACGTGCACGTAGGCTTCGTGGACGCTCGATACCCCGTCCTCGCTCTCGATGCTGTCCTTCACGCGTTCGTCGGCGATCCCGTCGCGCTCGGCGTCGGCGAAGAGGGTGTGCAGGCGAAGCCAGAGGGCCGGCTCGAAGCGGCGGTAGATCATCGCGTGGAAGAGCATCTGCGCCCCGAGGTAGCGGGCGATCCGCTGCATCATCAGCGGGGCGTGGCGCCCCATTTCCCCTCTATCGGCCAGGGCCACGGACAGGCATTGGCGGTAGCCCGTCTCCATTTCCTCGAGCAGCGAACGTCCGATGGACCACGCCGCGTGGTCGTTGTGCGACAGGGGCAGGGACTTGCCGAAGTACCGCGAGCGCTGCTCGCCCTGCAGGAAGGCGATCTTGTCGCGCAGGAGCTCCATGCATTTCAGCCTTTCGAGCCCCCCGGCCTCGCCCCGGTTCACGACGCGAAGCGCATCGAGCACGAATTGCTGCGCGTGCGGAATGTTGGTGAGCGGAAGGCCGTTCAGCCACTCCTTGCAGCTCTTCGCGTCGTTGAACGCCGGGGCGGCGCCGGGCCGGTTCGGAGGGGGCGCGGTGGTCATGGAAGCCTCATGCGCCCAGGTCCGCAAGCGCCGCGGGCAGGGCGTCCGCCATTCGCGCCGCCGCCGCGGCCCGATCGCCGGGAACGGGTGCCTCGTGCTTCGCGGTGGACCAGACCGGGCCGGGAAAATGCCGATCGTCGCGCCAGCGGGGAATGACGTGCCAGTGCAGGTGCGGCGTCAGGTTGCCTAGACTCGCGAGGTTCATCTTGTCGGGCTCCAGCGACCGCCTCACATGGGCCTCCACGGCGAAAACCACGGCCATCAGCCGGTTCCGGTCGGCCTCGGCAAGGTCGGACATTTCTCGCACGTGGCGATTGAGCACCACCCGGAGAAACCCCGGGTGACCGGGTTCGTCCACGGCGACCACCCGGCAGCAATCATTCTGCCAGAGGAGCGTGCCCCCCGCGCCATGGCATAGATCACAATCCGGGGGTGGGGCCGGGCGAGACATGGTTCGTGGCCGGGTGGGAATGGGGAGTGAAATTGTGTGCGATGGCGCATCCCCGGCGCAAGCCGGCCGCCGTGCGACCCGTCAAAGGAGAACGCGCTCGATTCCGCCGCGATTGACCCGCTCGACGAATTCCGGCATCCAGCGCTCGCCGAGGAGGTGGCGCGCCATCTCCACCACGACGTAGTCCGCGCTGGTGCCCGCATCGGCATCGTAGCGCGAGAGGCCCTGAAGGCACGACGGGCAGGAGGTGAGGATCTTCACTTCGCCCGCGAAACCGTCCCGTCGGGCCGCCGCCGCTCCCGCCACCATCTCCTCCTCCTTGCGGAGGCGGACCTGTGTGGAGATGTCGGGCCGGGAGACCGCGAGCGTTCCCGACTCGCCGCAGCAGCGATCGTTCAGGGCGACCGCGGTACCCATGAGCGTGTTCACCACCGTGACCGGGTTGTGCGTCTTCATCGGCGTGTGGCAAGGGTCGTGGTACAGGTAGCGCACCCCGCTCACCCCTTCCACCCTGGCGCCCTTCTCCATCAGGTACTCGTGGATGTCCAGGAGCCGGCAGCCGGGGAAGATCTTGTCGAACTCGTAGTCCATCAGCGCGTCCATGCACGTCCCGCAGGACACGACCACGGTCTTGATGTCGAGATAGTTGAGGGTATTGGCCACGCGGTGGAAGAGCACCCGGTTGCGCAGCGTGATCTCCTCCCCCTTGGCCGCCAGCCCGCTTGCGGTCTGCGGGTAGCCGCAGCAGAGATAGCCCGGCGGCAGGACGCATTGCGCGCCGACGTGGTAGAGGAGCGCCTGGGTGGCGAGCCCCACCTGCCCGAAGAGCCTCTCGGAGCCGCAGCCGGGAAAATAGAACACCGCGTCGGATTCCTCGGTCACCCGCGCGGGGTCGCGGATGATCGGCACGAAGGAGGCATCCTCGATGTCCAGGAGGGCACGCGCCGTGCGTTTCGGGAGATTGCCGGGCATCGGCTTGTTGATGAAGTGGATCACCTGCGACTTGAGCGAAGGCTTGCCGACGGTGGCTGGCGGCCGGCGCGTCTGGCCGCGGGTCACGAGGAAGCGGCGCGCGACGCCGTGGGCCAGGCGCTGCGCCCGGTAACCCCAGTCGAGCATCAGGGTCTTCAGCACCTTGATCGTCGCCGGATCGGTGGCGTTCAGGTAGGCCATGGAAAGGGCCGAGCCGGGATTGAAGCGCTTCTTGCCCAGCTTGGAAAGCAAACCCTTCATGGCGATGGAGACGTCGCCGAAATCGATGTCCACCGGGCAGGGCGCCTCGCACTTGTGGCACACCGTGCAGTGGTCGGCCACGTCGCCGAACTCGTCGAAGTGCCGCAGGCTCACGCCGCGCCGCGTCTGCTCCTCGTAGAGGAAGGCCTCCGTGAGCAGCGACAGGCCGAGGATCTTGTTGCGCGGGCTGTAGAGGAGGTTCGCGCGCGGCACGTGCGTCGAGCAGACGGGCTTGCACTTGCCGCAGCGCAGGCAGTCCTTCACGGAATCGGCGATCGAGCCGATGTCGCTGCGCTCGAGGATGATGGACTCGTGGCCGATGAGGGCGAAGGACGGCGTGTAGGCATTCGAGAGGTCGGCCCCGGGCAGGAGCTTGCCGCGGTTGAAGCGGCCCTCCGGATCGGCCTTCGCCTTCCAGGCGGCGAAGGCGTCGATCTCGGCCGGCTCCATGAACTCGAGCTTGGTGATGCCGATGCCGTGCTCGCCGGAGACCACCCCGCCCAGCTCCTTGGCGAAGCGCATCACGTGCGCGACCGCCTCGTTGGCGGTGCGCAGCATCTCGTAGTCGTCGGAGTTGACGGGGATGTTGGTGTGGACGTTGCCGTCGCCCGCGTGCATGTGCAGGGCGATGAACACGCGGCCGCGCAGGATGCGCGCGTGGATCGCCTGGAGGGCGGCCATCACCGGCTCGAAGGCGCGCCCGGCAAAGACCTGGCGAAGCGGGTCCCTCAGCTCCCGCTTCCACGAGGCGCGAATCACGTGCTGCTGGACGAGGGCGAAGACCGTCCGGTCGTCCGCCTCGCGTTCGACCAGGTCCGCCAGCCCCAGCGACGCGAGATCGCCTCTCACCTCGCCCAGCGTGCGGTCGAGATGCCGCAGGAGGCACGACCACCGCCGCCGCGCGAGGCGGACCTGTTCCAGCGCCTGCGCGGGACGGTCGCCCAGGAGATCGACGCGCGCGATCGGCTCCCCGTCCGTTTCGACGGGAAGCTCGCCCGCGAGGTAATCCTCGAGCGCGGCGGCGAGGGCCAGCTTGTTGCCGAGGGAGTACTCGATGTTCAGCCGCTCCACGCCGTTGGTGTAGTCGGCGAGGCGCTCGAGCGGGATCACGACGTCCTCGTTCACCTTGAAGGCGTTGGTGTGCTTGGCGATGGCGGCGGTGCGCGCGCGCTCCATCCAGAATCGCTTCCTGGCCTCGGGACTCGCGGCGATGAACCCTTCCCCGCCCCGGGCGTTGGCGATGCGCACGACGTCGGAGGCGGCCTGCGAAACCGCTCGCTCGTCCTCGCCCACCAGGTCGCCGATCAGCACCATGCGGGGCCGCCCGTGGGCCTTGGCCTTCGTGGCGTAGCCCACCGCCTTCACGTAGCGTTCGTCGAGGTGCTCGAGGCCGGCGAGCACCACTCCGCCCCGGCCGTCCACGCGCCGCACGATCTCGACGATCGCCGGCACCGCGAGCGCGATGTCGCCGAAGAACTCCAGGCATACGGTCCGCGCGTGCGCGGGCAGGCGGTGGAGAATGAAGGTGGCCGACGTGATGATCCCGTCGCAGCCCTCCTTCTGCACGCCCGGGAGCCCGCCGAGCACCTTGTCGGTGACGTCCTTGCCCAGGCCGGACTTCCGGAAGCGCCGGCCGTCGATCTCCAGGATCTCCTCACCGCGCGCAGTCTTTCCGTCCGCCGCGAAACGCCGGATCCGGAACCGGGCGATCGCGGCATCGTGGATCTTGCCCAGGTTGTGGTCGAGTCGCTCGACCTCGATCCAGTCGGCCTCGGGCGTGACCATCCGCCACGAGGCGAGATTGTCCACGGCCGTGCCCCAGAGCACCGCCTTCTTGCCGCCGGCATTCATGGCGATGTTGCCGCCGATGCATGAAGCGTCGGCCGACGTCGGATCCACCGCGAAGACGAGTCCCGCGTTCTCGGCGGCTTCCATGACGCGTCGCGTGACGGCGCCGGCACCCACCGAGATGACCGCGACGGGCTTGCCCGTGCCGGGAAGTACCTTCTGCTCCACCGCGCCCACCCAGTCGAGCTTCTCGGTGTTCACCACCGCTGAGAGCGGCTCGAGCGGAATGGCACCGCCCGTGTAGCCCGTGCCGCCGCCTCGGGGAATGATGGTGAGCCCGAGGTCGATCAGCGCCCGGACGAGGGGCGCGCACTCGGCCTGCGTGTCCGGCGAGACGACGACGAAGGGGTATTCCACGCGCCAGTCCGTGGCGTCCGTCACGTGCGAGACGCGCGCCAGCCCGTCAAAGGCGATGTTGTCCCGGCGCGTGATGGCCGAGAGCCGGCGCATCGCGCGGCGCCGCAGCTTTCGCGTCTCGTCGAATTCCTGCTCGAAGGCGTCCACGGCCCCGTGGGCCGCCTTGAGGAGCGCTTCGACCCGGCCGCTTCGTTCCGGGTCGGATGCGTCGGCCGTCCGGCGCTTCTCCACCTCGTGCAGTCGGTGGCGCATGGACTCGACCAGGGCATCGTGGCGCCTGGGGTTGTCGAGCAGGTCGTCCTGGAGGTAGGGGTTTCGCTTGACGACCCAGATGTCGCCCAGCACCTCGTAGAGCATGCGCGCCGAGCGTCCCGTGCGGCGTTGCGAGCGCAACTCGTCCAGCGCACGCCAGGCGTCCTTCCCGAGCAACCGGATCACGATCTCGCGGTCGGAGAACGACGTGTAGTTGTACGGGATTTCGCGCAGGCGGGCGGTCATGGGCTGGCTTCGCGGCCCGTGGGCGCCACGGGGGGAATAGCGATTTTACCGCAATGCAGCATTGACCCCGGCGAGCGACGGCCGGTCCGCGATGCGAGGCGCGATCAGGCTAGAACAGGGCGACTGCGTGGGCGAGCGCGGCGTAGCGAGCCGCCTTTCCCGCAGCCATCGCGAGCGTGCAGCCGAGCCAGTTCAGGCGCAGCCAGCCGGCGGCCGCGCACAGGGCGTCGCCGGCAATCGGCACCCAGGCCAGGAGCAGGACCGCGACGCCGTATCGCCTCACGCGGGCAATGGCCCTTCCCTCGGGCATCCGCGTCGGCAGCAGACGGCCGATGCCATAGGTGGTAAGCCCGCCGAGGGTATTGCCCAGGGTCGCCACGGCGATGGCCGCCGCAGGCGCGGCACCTGCCTTCAGGGCGACCGCCAGCACGATCTCCGAGTTTCCCGGCAGCAGCGTGGCCGAGACGAACGCAGAGACAAACGTCGCCCAGAGCGAGAGCTCCACCGGCGTCAGCGCTCCCGGCCTGCGAGTTCCTCCAGCTCCCGGGCGAGCGCCTCGGTGGGCGCGGTGTCGTCGAAGAGCGAGTCCGACCCCTGCTCCAGCACGGCGCGGATCTCGCGCCGCCAGGATGCGTCCATCCCCAGCCGAAGCGCAATTCGCGCATAGTCGTCCGGATCCTTCGCAACCAGCGCCTCGAGCCCGATCGCGCCCAGCATCGCCGCGCTCTGGCGGCCGCGCATGAGCGACCCCGGCAGCGTGACGAGCGGCAGGCCCGCGGCGATCGCATCGAGGGAGGTGTTGCCGCCGGACCAGTGAAGCGTGTCCAGCATCACGTCGCAAAGCGCGTTGACGCGCAGGTACTCCTCGTGCGAAAGAAAGCCGAGGAATACGGTGCGGCGCTCCGCATCGATCCCGGCCTGCGCCAGCGCCTCGAACAGCCGCCGCCGGAAGTGCTGCGTGACCGGGCCCTCGCGGTAGCCGAAGAAGACCAGCCGCCCCCGGGGATCGCCGGCAAGCACGCGCGCGAACAGGGCGTCGTTGGCCGGGTGGATCTTGAAGAGCGACTGCGGGCAAAGATAGAGCGTTCCCGTCGCGGGAAGTCCCAGCGATTCGCGGTCCTTCGCGCTATCGGTGCGCGGGCGCCGGTAGCGCGTGCCGATGCCGGGCAATCCGACAACGCGCTCGCGGTATGCCTCCTGGGCGTCCTCGGGCTCCATCCCGGCGCAAGTGAGGAACGCGTCGATCGAGGCGAGCCCGCTCGTGGTGGGATGCCCCCACCCCATCACCTGCACCGGGGCCAGCCGGAGGGCGGCGAGGGCGAACGTCTCGGCGTGCATGCCGAGCTCCGGATAGACGAGGATGTCGAGCTCCTCGGCCGCCACGCGCTGCGCGATGGCATGCAGCGGATATCCGCAGACGTGGTGGAAGCGCTCGGCGGCGGCGGCGATGGCGCGCGTGTCGTCGGCAACCCAGGGGTTCGTGTAGAACACGACCTTTTCGAAGCGCGCGGGATCGAGGTCCAGAATCCAGCTCGCGAAATACCGTCCGACGGTGCAGTTGAAGAAGAAGTGGCTGAGGAATCCCACGCGAAGCCGTCCCTTCCGGCGAGGCGGCGGACGATCGACGAAGTACCCCGGCAGGCTGGGGCGAAGCGCATCGGCCACGAAGTCGCCGTACCGCGACTGAAGGTCGCGGTCGTTGCGGCCCTGGTAGGCCAGGTAGAAATTGGTCCAGCTCGCGCCCACGAGGGCGGCGTTGGGCCGCGCCCCGGAAAACCGCGCCACGCCGGCGTGCAATTCCTCCAGCCCCCGCGCGAATCGGGCGCGATTGGCTTCGAGGTCCGCCTCGTCACGGTAGACGGCCGGCAGGACAAGGCGAGCGCCAAGCGCGGCGCGAAGATTGGCGGGATCGAGCGCCTCGGCGCGCTTGAACTCCTTGATTGCCTCGTCGACGAGCCCCGTTTCCCAGAGAAAATCGGCCCACGCGGCGCGGATGCGCGCGTCACCCGGGAGCGCCTGCACGGCGACCTTGTGCGCGCCGCCGGCGCGCGGGTCGCGCTTTCGCCGCAGGAGCTGTGCCCGCAACAGCAGCGCCTCCGCCAGCCGCGGATTCGCGCGAAGCGCCTCCTCCAGGCTGTCCAGCGCCTCGTCGACCCGGCTTTCCCGTTCCGAGATCCGGGCGAGGTTCAGGTGCGCGAGCGCGTATCCCGGATCCACCGCGAGCGCTCGACGCAAGGCCACGGCCGCCTCCGCTGGCCTGTCCAGCCCGAGCTCCGCGAGTCCGAGGCTATTCCAGGCCGGCGCCGCCGAAGGATCGAGGCCGACCGCGCGCTCGAGCGCGTCGCGAGCGCCAACGGGTTCTCCGTGGTCCAGGCGCGCCACGCCCAGCGCGATCCATGCCGCGGCCCAGTCCGGCTTCCTCGCGACGGTGGCGGCAAAATGCTCTGCCGCCGCGGCAGGATTTCCCTCGTCGGTAGCCGCTTGTCCTGCCATGAAGTGATAGGCAGGCGGCGCCTCGTCGATCGCGATGGCGCGCTGGGCGGATTGCCGCGCGAGCGACGGCCGTCCGAGCTGGTGTTCGGCGATGGCGCGAAGGTGCCAGAGCTCGGCATCGCCATCGCTCTCGGCGATCAGCGCCGAATAAGCGGCGAGCGCTTCCTCGATCCGGCCCTCGCCATGCAATCGTTGCGCAGCCCCCCGGCGTTCAGCGGTCAATGGGAATCTCCGATGGGCTCGCCTGCGCAGTACGCGCGCCAGGACGAGCGGTACGCCGCTTCCAGCGAACGCGTGAATGCCGCCGTGTCGCAAACCGGCGATGCGGCCATGCGCCCGCGAATGCTCGCGGCGAGGGCGGCCAGCCGACCGGGATCCGCGGCCAGTGCGGCCGCGAGCGCGATCATCTCGCGCCAATCGCGGGCGACCAGTTCCCCGAGGCCGATCGACTGGAGGATCGCGGCCGACTGGCGCGAGATGAGCGTCTCGCCCCGGACCGCGACGACCGGGCGACCCATCCACAGGGCCTCGAGGGTGGTGATGCCGCCGTTGTAGGGGAAGGCGTCGAGGGCAATGTCGACGCCTCCATATTGCCCCAGCATGTCCGGATGGTCCGAGGCGCCGCGCAGCTCGACGCGCGACATCGGCAGTCCCGCCGCGGCAAGCCGCTCGCTTTGCCAGGCGCGCTCTCCTTCGCCGTTCAGCGCGTCGTTCTTGATCACCAGCCGCGCCTCGGGGAGGCGCGACAGGAGTTCCGTCCAGGCGCCCACCACGCGCGGACCGATCTTCGCCATGCGGTGGAAAGCGCCGAAGACGATGGCTGCGCCGCTTGCCGAGGGCGGCGGGACGGGCTCAGGCGCATAGTCCGGCGCCGCGTAGCAAAGACGCAAGGGCGCCAGGCGAAGCAGCCGCTCCGAGAAGGGCTGCGCATCTCCCGGTGGCGAATGCAACGAATCCGTGACGACGGCATCGATGCAATCGCAGCCCGTCGTGTCGAAGTAGTCCAGCCAGGAGAGGACGATCGGCGCCGGCCGGCGCGCGAGCGCCGGAAGCCGGTTTCCGGGCGTGTGCCCGGCCAGATCGACGACGATGTCGATCCCGTCGTCCCGGATCGCCTGCGCGAGCGCATCGTCATCGAGCTCCCGCGTGTCGCGCCAGCCCGCGGCGCGAGCCCGGATTCGCCGCGTCACGTCGTCATCGGTGTCCTGGCCGGCGTAGCAGAAGTACGCCACCTCGCCCGGCTCGTGGTGCTCGAGGACGGGCATCAGGACGAAGGCTGCCGACGACCGGTTGAGCCGCGGCGATACGTAGCCCACGCGCAGCGGCTTGCCGGGCTCTCGGGGATTGGGATGGACAACGCCCGAGCGGACCGTCGCATGCCGATTCGCCCAGTCGCGGTGCGCCGCAAAGATTTCCGCCTGGCTCACGCGATCGTCGGCGTGGAGGGCAAAGAGCGCACGGCTCCCGTTCCCGGCGGCGTGGGCGGGATCGCGTGCCTCGGCGTCCCGATAGGCGGCGATGGCGCCTGCCGCGTCACCCGATTGCATGAGGGCGTCGCCCAGCCGGCTCGCCGTCATCGCACCCCCGCCCGAGTCGAGCGCCCTTCGAAACGACTTCGCTGCGCGGCCATACATGCCGGCCTGCGCCTGCACCCTGCCCGCCAGGTCGTTCGCATCGGCGTTCGACGGATCGAGCCTCAGGCACTCGCCCAGAGCAGCCAGCGCATCCTCGCGCTTTTCCCGTGCCGCGCAGGCACGGCCCAGGTTCAGCCAGGCGATGGCGCTTCGCGGCTCGAGCGTCCTGGCGCGCCGCGCGGCCGCTTCCGAATCCTCGAACCGCCCGAGGGCAAGTTGCGTGATGGCGATGTTGTTCCAGAGACGGCCGTCGTCCGGGCGCGTGCGTGCCAGCGTGGTGAAGCAGTCGAGCGCACCCGCGAGGTCTCGCCTGTCGAACAGCAGATCGCCGAGCAGTGTCAGCGCGGGCGTGAGCCCCGGCGCCAGTGCCAGGCATTCGCGAAGCACGGTTTCCGCCCCCGCTCGATCGCCCGACTGGAGCAGGAGCACGCCCAGCTGCAGGCGCGGCTCCGGCCGGTCGCCAAAGCGCTCCGCCAGCGCGCGGCTTTCCTCGAGCGCCTGCGCATCGAGGCCGCGCCGGGCGAGGTCGAGGATCCTCGCGCAAGCCTCGCGCATGTCGTCTTGCTGCGGGCTTGCCATCAGGGTGTTCCCGCCGCCCCCGGCCGAAGGGTGCCGGCCTTCCAGGAATGCGCAAGCCGCACCAGCCCATAGTCGCGCGTGCGGCCCGTGACCACGATCTGGCGCTCCTGCGTGTCGAAGAGGCGAAGCCCCTCGGGGTCGAGCGCATGGACGCGCACCGCGTACTTTCCCGGCAGCAGGCCCGGCGCGGGAAAATGCGCGGAGAAGGCGAAGTGGTGCTCGTCCACCCGGAGCGGCTCGAAGCCGTCGTCATTGGAATGCGCGCCGTAGACCGGCGTGCCATCGGCGCGGACGATGCCGAAGAGCAGAACGGGAGCGCGGCCGTCCGGGCTCCAGGCGAGGCCCTGGAGCACCATGTCGTCGCCGGCTGAAAGCACCTCCAGGGCGGTGCCGTCCGCCCGCTCGACGCGCATGGCCCGGATGAGCGGAACCAGCCCTTCGGCGGCTCGAGGCGCCGGCTTTTCTCCGCGGCCTTTCTCCTCGTGGTAGGTGAGGTACTCGCGCGTCACGTCGAAACTGTCGCCGTCCAGGCGGACCGCGCCCTCGTGGAGCCACATCGCGCGCGAGCAGAGCGTCTGCACGTGGTACATGCTGTGCGAGCACAGCAGCAGGGTGCCCCCGTCGCCGAGGTAGCGCTCGAGCCAGCGAATGCATTTCTTCTGGAACGATTCGTCGCCCACGGCGAGGACTTCGTCGGTGATGAGGATGTCCGGCGTGAGCGCGGTGGCCACGGCGAACCCCAGCCGGACCGCCATGCCGGAGGAGTAATGCTTGATGGGTTCTTCGATATGCTGGCCGATGTCGGCAAAGGCGATGATGGCGTCGACCTTTTCCCGCGTTTCCCGGCGCGAAAGGCCCATGAGCGCCGCGGCAAGGTAGATGTTCTCGCGCCCCGTGTACTCGGGGTGGAAACCGCTCCCAAGCTCGAGGAGCGCGCCGATCCGCCCGGCCACCCGTACCGAGCCGGCCGACGGCTTCACCACGCCCGCGATGATCTTGAGAAGCGTGGACTTTCCGGCGCCGTTCTCTCCCACGAGTCCCAGGGATTCGCCGCGATGAACCGAGGCCGTCACGCCCTGCAGCGCGCGAAATCGCGGGATGTCGGCATGGCCCGCAAGCAGACCCCACAGCGTGCGTAGGCGGTCTCCTCCTGCGCTGACCTTGGGGTAGTCCTTGCCGACGCCCTCGAGGGCCACGAGGACGCTCGCATCCGCATCCGCGGCAACGGGTGTCACCCGCGAGAACGGGCGGCTCACAGGAAATCCTCGAAATGCGGGGAAAGGCGCTCGAAGAACCGCAAGCCCGCCCATGCCACGGCCAGCGCGATGACCCAGAGCCAGAGATCGCCGGGCACGAGGCCGCCACCCGTCAACAGCACCTCGCGCAAGCGCTCCGCCATGCCGGTGAGCGGGTTCGCCGCCATCCACGGGCGCATCGAATCGGGGACGAAGGCCAGGGGATAGAGGATGGGCGTGCCGTAGAAGAGCACGGTGAGGCCGATGGAAACCACCTGCCCCACGTCCTTGAGCAGCGTCTGGAGCGCCGCGAGGACGGCAGCCACGCCGACCGCCGCGATCGCCAGCGGCACGAGAAAGGCCAGGGTGAGGGGCGCGCGCACGAGGTGGACCGGCTCGCCCAGCACCGCGAGCACCACGAGGACTGCTACGAAGCCCAGGGCATGGACCGCGAACGAAGACACGACGGCGGCGTAGACGAGCAGTGCGTGGGGAAAGGCCACCTTGCGGATGAGCCCGGCGTTGGACTGGATCGATTCCATGCCCCGCGTCACGCCCTCGGAGAACATGATCCACGGCCATAGCATCACGGCCGCGAAAGCGGTGTAGCTGGCGCCTCCCGCGCCCAGGGGCAACTGGACGCGGAAAACCGTCGTGAAGATGAACGCGTAGACCGCGAGGAGCGCCAGCGGATGCAGCAGAGCCCACGCCGCGCCACTCACGGAGCCCGCGTAGCGCGTGCCGAGCTCGCGGCGAACGAAGGACGCGAGGAGCCACCGATGGGTGTAGACGGTGGCGGACATCGAAAAGTCAGTTGCGGGCGGGCGGCGCGGCGGGTGTGGCGGCTTCCTTCGCTTCTTCCGCCATTCGCTCCACCGCCTCGCGCTGCTTGCGTTTCAGTTCATCCCTCGGCACCTCGGTCCGCAATGCCGCGATGGCCTTTGCGTTCCACTGCGTCTCGGGGCTACGGCGCCAGGCGTCCAGAAGCTTTAGGGAGACCTCGCTTCGCAGGCGCGCGCGCGTTTCCTCGATGATCGCTTCCTTCACGTCCTCGAACTTGCGCTTGAAGGAGGGCTTGAAGCCCGTGCGCTTCACGATGTGAACGCCATGGGTGGCCACAATGGGCGCCGATATCTCGCCGTCCGACTTCATCCCGAAGGCGACCTTGGCGATGCGATGGTCGATCTCCTTGTCAGTGACGGCGCCGAGCCTGCCGCCATTGCGAATGAGGCCGGGATCGTCGGAATACTCCCGGGCCAGCGCCAGGAAGTCCGCGCCGCCTACCGCCTTGGCGCGGACTTCCTCCGCGCGGGCCAGCGCCTGTTCCCTCGTGCGGCCGATGAGTCCCACGAGGACGTGCTGCAACTCCACGCGATCGGGCTCGGTGTAGCGGTCGGGCTTCGTGAGGTAGAGCTCAAGTGCGCGCGCCTCGAGATCGGCGGGAATCGGCGCGATGCGCTCGAGGTAGGCCACGTACTGCAGCGCGAGGAAGGCCTCCTGGTGCTGCTGGATCCGGCGGGCCAGGGCCGGGTCCTTGTCCAGGCCGGCCTTGCGCGCCTCCTGCGCGAGGACGCGGTTGGAGAAGATGAGGTCGACGACCTTGTTGTTGCGCTCGCCGTCCGCCTTCGCCTCGTTGCGAAGCTCGAGCGGCACGCGTTCCATGTACGCCTCGAAGTCGGCCTCCGTGACGACGATGTCCCCGTTCTTCACGAGCGGGGTTTCGGCGGCGGCCAGAGGCGCCGCGGTGATCGCCGCGGCGGCGGCAAGGGTGGCAAAGAGAGAATTCAAGGAGGTTCCTTTCTTACCAAACAAAAGGCCCGCATGCGCTCTCGCATGCGGGCCGTGAGGAATCGCGAAGCTCAGTTGAACTGCACGTAGATCGGGCAGGTCGTGAACTGGCAGCTCGGCGTGCCCGGCGCGCTCGGTGGGACCGGCGTGGGCCTCTTGATCTGCCGGAAATTCAGGTACACCGTCGTCGTGCCCAACGGCAGTTCGCAGACATACAGATACCAAGGCGTCCCCACCGGCTTCGGGCCAATCGAGAACCGCATCGTCCCGCCCGTGTACTGCGAGTGCTGCGCGCAGTTGCTGCCCGGAATGATCGCCGGTGTGAAGTCTCCCGGGCAAGCCGAGAGCGTGTAGTGGATGTCCGCCTGGTCGCCGGTGGTCGACGTCTCTTTGACCACCACAGACATGTACCCGTCGGTGCCGATGAGCCCCGGGGTCGGATTGATCGACACCGCGCCGGTCTCGTTCCGCTTCACCTGGCTCACGAGAGTCTGGCCGCCGGTCCAGGGCACCGTAAAGTTGGCGCTGGTGGCGCAGCCGGCCTGCGTCTGGACGGTCATCGCGTTTGTCTTGGTCGTGCCGAGTGTGGCGGCTTGGCCCGACGGCGGTGATCCGACGATCATCGGATCGAGGAGCGTGTAGTTGATGGTCGCCGGCGAGGTGACGCCCGCGGGCACCGCGGTCGGTGGCGTGTACGTGATCGTCTGCGAGCCCGTTCCCTCCGGGAAGGATGCGACTCCATAGGCGTAGGGGGGGTTCCCGGTGACCGAGGAGAGCGGCGGCGCGACTGTGCCGCCGCCCGCGATGATGTTTCCCGAGCCGTCTACCAGGCTGCCCTGGACATAGAAGGGGACGTTATAGGAGCCGGCCGTGCCGCCCGTGCGCGCGATGGTGATGGACACCGGCACTGGGGTGCCGCTGAAGAAGGCGGTCGACGTCGCCGACGTGAACTGGAAGGAGACATTCGCGTTCGGGTTGACGACGCTCACGGTATGGCTGGCCGGCGCGACGACCGGCGCCGATGCACTCGTAAGCGTGACGGTGCAACTCGTTCCCGCAGTCGCCGTGCCGGCGCTCAGCGTGACCGTCGAACTCGGCGTGGTTGAGTCAGCGTTAAAATTGACCGTGGCGGGAGTCACGGTGCAAGTGCCAGAGGTGACCGCCAGGGTGCCCGAGATGGCGCCGCTGGTCCCGCTCAATCGCTGGACAGCGAAGGTCGTGGACCCGGTGGAGACCGGGATGCTCGCGGCGGTGCCGGCGAGATTGAGCGAAAGGGTGCCCGGCGACGATCCGCCCGAGCAGGTGAAGGTGAAGTCGCCAGCCGCGTTACCGGCCATGCTGCTGTAGGTGCACGAAGCGGTGGTGCCCCCGGTGAGGCTTACCGTGGCCGCGATCGCGGAGGGAACTGGAATGAGCCCGGCGGCAATGCCGAGGCTGGCCGCGAGCGCGGCGCCCATTCGGCGCAAGCTCGGGAAACGAATCAGGCTTTGCATGGAAATCCTTTCAAGTGCATCGGGTGACGGTGGCAGCGCCGCAATCATGGCTCTTGGTGGCCTGCCCGCAACTCTCCCGGCACGGGAACAGTGATTACAGGGCGAATTATATACGCAATGATGCCCCTCCCGGATTCCGGCTGTCTGTGGATCAGATCACAAAAAACGGGCAGACCGAAGTCTGCCCGTCGAGCGCTGCAGGGAAGGGGGCCGAAAACCGGTCCCCATTCCCATCGCCACCGCGTTACGGCCGCGGCTGGATGTTGTCGATGTAGTTGTGCGTGAACAGGCTGCCATAGTTGCCCTGGCAGGAAGCGCCCTCGCAGGTAAGCGTGCCGTTGTTGAACGAGCGCGCCATGAAGCCCGTGACCGGCAGGCCAAGGTAAGTCTGCGCGCCAGCGACGCCAACCAGCGTGCCGATGTTGACGGTGCTCGAACCCGCTTGCGACACGAGGCCGACCAGCGAGTTGGCGCCCGTGAAGCTGAGGTTCGCCCAGCCGTTCTGGTTGCCGGCAGTCACGTTGACCGACAGATTGTTGGCGGAACCCAGGACACCGGAAGTGTTGCCCGACGGGTTGTGCGTCTGGCCGGAGCGGATGCTCAGGACAGTCGATTCCCAGCACAGGCCGGCCACGAGGGTCGGGGGCAGCGGCGAGAAGTCGCCGCCTGCAGCCGTGGCGCCACGCTCTTCACGGTTGAAGAACTGGAAGCCGAAGGACTCGCAGGAACCCGTCGCCGTGAACTTGTTGGTGAACGGCGCCGCCGCGGCGGCCGTCGTCACGTAGAAGCGCTTGGTCGGGAAGGTCATCACCCAGTCGGTGTTCGACTTGGTGCCCGCGTCCAGCACGTACTCGTTGATGACGTTCTGGTGCATCATCGTCGAGGACACGGCGTCGATGCCAAGCAGCCACTGGGACGTGTAGGAATGCGTGCCCGCCGGAGAGGTCGCGACCACGATGCTGACCGGGTCGGCCTGATCGAAGCCACCAATTTCCGAGCCGACGTCCGTGTAGATGTCGGTGGTCGTGACGTTGGCGAGCGCGACGGCGTTGTAGCCCGCGTCGGACCCGTTGTTCACGTTGATGAGCGTGCCGTTGCCGGACAGGCCGCCCGTCGGGGCAGCGCGGTCAGCAAGCGGGAGCGCGTTCGGGCCGGGGCCACGGACGCCGGTGCAAGTCGGGACGCCAGTCGCGGCCGAGTGGGTGATCGCGGCCAAGGACGGTCCGATAACGGTCGACATTTCCAGCATCTCGATGTAGCCCTCGCGGGAACGGTCGAGGCCGGTGCCGGCGCCGTCGTCGAACGCGCCGGAGTACTGGAAGTTCCGGAAGTCGATTCCCGTGGCGGGGATGGCGGGGTTCGTGCAGGAGACGTCCGACGTGACCAGGCGGCCGGGCGAAGTCGCGGTGGCGTCGGCCGGGATGATCGCGCCGGTCCAGACGTCGTTGGGCGACAGGTAGAGGTTGAAGTCAAGGACTTCGCGCGATTGCTTGCCTTCGCGGAAGCGGACCTTGACGACCTTGCCGGTGGCGGTGGTGTTCACGACCGACACGTACGTGTTGTAGGCGTTGCCGTCGACGGACTGGACGGTGTAGTACGGGTAATACAAACCCTGGCCAAGGCCGTTCGGGTCCTGGTAGACGGCCTGAGCCGAACCAACGCCCAGCCCCGCGAAGACGGCGGCGGCCAGCGCTTTTCTTTTGAACGTGTTCATGTTCTGGGTTACTCCTTTGGTGAAGATGAAAGTGATCACTTTATTAGAGGATACAACGGCGAGATTCTATCCCAGTCACCCGGGATTTACAAATACGTCCTGCCTTCCCGACGGGGGCCGTGACAGCCCCCGAAACTCAACCTTTCTGCACATACCACCAGTTTCCTTCCACGCGGATCCAGGTTTCCCGGATCGGCGTCCGGACCCGGCTTCCCCGGTGCTGATACTCGATGGCGACGATGGCCTCGCAGGCATCCTCGGCCTGGCACTCCACCCGGTCCACCTGTGCCGCCTTCCAGAAGCCCACCCGCATGGAACGGATGAAATCCTCGTAACTCAAAACCACCCGGCTCGCAGGACTGTAGAACTGGTACGCCTCGGTCATCCGGTTCTTCAGCAACGCATCCCAGCGAGCCTGGGCCTTCTCCAGGACGACCGCCTCGCGGCTCTTCTCCGGCATCGCGACAGGCACTGGCTGCGTCGCACAACCGGCGATGCCGGCCACGAGGCCTGCGGCGAGAATCCGAACATACCGCCCGGCGATCCCCGGGGTACCGCGAAATATGCGTGCTTTCACTGCCAACTCCCGTCAAAGACTATTCAAATTCAAAAGGGGCGTCAAACGAATTCTGCAGATTTATACAACACTGTTGCTTTATTGCAACAAACCTGCCCGGCATAATCAATCAACAAGTTACAGGGGTAATCTCCAGTAAAATATCATGGTTGGCTGTCCGGCGGAGCGCGCTTCGCCCAAGGGCGGCTAGCGCGCGCCGGCGGGAGCGGGCTGCGCCGGCATTGCCGGCAGCAATCCCTCGAGCGAAGGCATCTTGCGCCGCAACTCCTCGGTCGCCTCGGCCGCCTGCCGCACGTTCGTGATGACGATCGGACGGATGAGCAGGATGGTCTCCGTACGGCGCTTGACGATGCTCTGCGTCCCGAACGCGGCGCCGAGTATCGGGATCTTGGACAGCAGCGGGATGCCGGACGTCGAGCGGGTATTGTCCTCGCGGATCAGCCCGCCGAGAACGATGGATTCTCCCGAGCCCACCACAACGGTAGTGGTCGCCGTGCGCTGGCTGATGTCGGGGTTCGCCCCGGCGACGGACGGGACTCCGGGAACGCTTACTTCCTGGCTCACCTCCAGCGTCACCTGCCCGCCGGAATTGATGCGGGGCGTGACCGAAAGCAGGATGCCCGTCTCGATATACTGGAAGCTGTTGATGAGCCCGGTCGTGGTGCCCGAGACAGTCTGCTGCTGCGTCTGCACCGAAATGCGGTCTCCGACCTTGATCTGGGCTTTCTGGTTGTCCAGCACCATGAGTTGCGGCGTAGCAAGCACCTGCAGGCGCCCATCCTTGCCCAGCGCGTTGAGGACGGCGCGCACGTCGCCGCCAAGGCTGTTGATGAGCTGCAGACCCGAGAACGCCGGCACCGCTCCGGTGGCCGTGAGCGGTAGTCCGCCCAGGTTGAGCGAGCCCGAGGTGATGCTCGCGCTCCCCACGCTGCGCCCGGTTAGGAACCAGTCGACCCCGAACTTGAGGTCGTCGGACAGCGTGACCTCCGCGATCGTCACTTCCACCAGCACCTGCCTCGGAATGACGTCGAGCTTCACCAGCGCCGATTCGATGATCTCGTAGTCCGTGGGCGTGGCGAGGATGAGGAGCGCATTGTTGTCCTTGTCCGCGATGACGCGTACCTCGCTCGAGACGCTCGCCACCGTGCCCGGAATGGCGAACGAGGCCGCCGACGGCTGGGTCGCCCCGGGCTGCTGGATTCCCGCCCCCGCGGCCCCGGTCTGGGGCGTCGTGGCGATCTGCCCGGGTCGCGCACCAGGCGCGAGTTGCGGCGGAGCGATCGTCGTGGTCGTTCGCTTGGTGAACAATTCGCTCACGAGATTGGCGAGGTTCTCGGCCTTGCCGTTCTTCACCGTGTAGACGAAGAGCCGCGACCCGCCGGTGGTCGCGCCGATCTGGTCGAGTCGCTCCATCCACGACTTCGCGCTCTCCAGGTACTTCGGCTGCGTGGTCACGATGAGAAGGGAATTCAGCCGCTCGATCGGTATCACGCGGACGAGCCCGGCGAGCGGGCCCGCCGCCGTGGCGCCGAACACCTTGTCCAGGTCGGCCACAAGCGCCTTCACGTCGGCGCTCCTCACCGGGAAGATGCCGATGGAAAAGCCGGCAAGCCAGTCGACGTCGAAGAGCTCGATCGTGTCGAGGAGGTGGCGCAGTTCCTTCTGGTTCCCCGCGAGGATTACCAGGTTCCTCACGTCGTCGACGCGGACGGTATTCTCGGCGGCGAAAGGCTCGAGAAGTTTCGCCATTTCCCGGGCGCCCACGTACTTCACCGGAACCACGAGGACGGAATAGCCCGCCGGCACGGGCGCCGTCGCCGCGCCGAGCTGGGGCGAAACGGATCCGCGCACCGCGGAAATGGGAAGCACCTTGAAGACGCCGTCTTCCTTCACGACGGCGGCGTTGTTCTGGCGAAGCAGCATCTCGAGCGTGGGCAGGAGCGCCGAGCGCGGAATCGGCTTGATCGTCCGGAAAGTGACATTGCCCGTGACCCCCGGGTGCACTGTGTAGGACTCGCGAAGGTAGTCACCCAGGATCACCTTGGCGGCCGAGCGCACGTCCAGCGCCTCGAAGTTGAGGCTCGCTTCCTCGGGGCCTGCGGGCGGCTGCGGGGCGGGCGGCTTCGTGTTCAGGAAATTGCCCGTGCCGGGAAACACTCGCGGCTTTTCGGCCACGACAGCCGGCTGGGGCGTCCCCTGAGCGACCGACGGCGCTCGCGGCCCGAACTCCGCCCGCTCGCGCTCGGTGCCAGGCGCGCCCGGTTGCGGCGCGGGCAACAGCGAGCACGACGAGACCGCAAGCGCCAGGACGGTGGCGATCGTGCGGACTCGGATTCTGGTGCGCCGGATCAAGGCTATTCCGCTTTCACGGTAAAGGGGACTGGAGAAGGGGGGCATTCTGGCACACTCAATTCTGCGGTTGCGGGCGGCGCGCGGCGCGACGCCGCGCGATGATTTCCTCGGGCGTCATGGCGGCCGAGCCCGGGGTGGCGGCTGGCGGCGAGACCGACATGGCGCCCGACGGGATCGCCCTTGCCGTCGGGACAGGCCCGGTCGAATCGCCGACGGCGATCGGCGAAGGCGCGCCGGGGGCCGCGGCGGGGCGGCCCGCCTGGGTGCCTGGCGGCGTGGGGGCGACTGACGAGCCGAACGGACCCCGCTCGACGGCAGCCGCCGCGTTTCCGGAACCCTTGGCCACCACGAGAGCCAACGTCTCCGAATCACCGCCAGCCTTCAGGACAACCTGCTCCGCCGCGATTTCGGCAAGCGTCATCCCGAGGATCTCCCCGCCCTTCTCGACCCGGTGCACCACGCCCGTGGAGACCTCCTTCAGCATCGCGATCGACAGTGTTCCGACGAGCGTCGTGCCCTGGAGGATGAGCTGGCCTTTCCGGATCGCGCCGGATCCCGCGCTCGAGGCCGCCGGCGCGGGCCGCCGGCCGGGAACGAACAGCGGGCGCTCGAGCGTCTGCGCGCCCGCCTGGGATTCCGGCGCCAGCCGGAAGGCCGGCAGGAGCTTCGCTTCGGCGACCCTGGCGGGGCCCCGCGGCCCCGTGCCGGCACTGGAGCGGCCGAACTCGCTCTCGAGAACCAGCACGCCACCCAGGACGATCGAGGTCACCGCCCACACGAGCGGCCAGAAATGGTCGGAATTCTTCACGAGCATCTTGTTCACCCCGCAATCGCGTACGCGGAAATATCGAGCTGGATGAACATCTCGGGCTCGAAACCCGGTGGCGGCTTGTATCCCGGCGGAACCTGCGCGCGAACGATGAGCGAATCGACGAAGACATAGGGCTCGGAGGACTCGAGTGCCAGCAGTATCTTGCGCAGGGCCTGCGTATTGGCGTTGAGCTGAAGGGTGACCGACACCTGCCGGAAGCGCCCGTCGTCCTTGGGCTGCCCCAATTGCACGCTCACGATCCGGCCGCCGGCCGCCTCGACGAACTGGCGCACGCGCTCCTGCATTTCCGCCGAGGAGAGCGAAGCGGCGGATGCCTTCAGGAAGTATTTCCGGCTGTCCATGGCTCGCACGGCCTCGAGCTTGCTCTCGAGCGTCGGCCGCGCCGCCGCCAGCCTCTCGTAGCGCGTGAGGCGCCGATCCATGTCGTCCAGCGCCTCGTTGTAGTGGCGGTGCGCGAGCCAGAGCGGCAATGCCACGATCACCGCGACCAGCGCCGCGGCTGCGGCGAGGAATGCGAGCGCGGCCTTGCGGCGCTTGTCCGGTGCCCACCCCATGACGGCCCGCATGGCTAGCCTTTCTTCGCCGGCACCACGGCTGGCGCCGGGCCTGCGGCGGGCTTCGCGGAGGGTGCCCCGCCCGTTGCCGGCGGCGCGGTTCCCGCGCCGGGGCCTGCGCCAGGGGCCGGCTGCGCGGCCGAGGGGGCCGGCTGCGCCGGAAGGGAGGACGGCGGGGGCGCGGCCGGCAGGGAACCCGGGGTGGAAATCGATGGCGCCGGGGTCGCTGCGGTCCCCGGTTTCGTCAGGTCGGTCTCGGGTATCGGATCCGGGAGCGCGCGAGGCTTGATCTCCGCCGACAGGAGGAAGCGCTCCGTATTGGGCGTGACGCCCTTGGTGAGGGGGGACTTGAAACCCGCATTGGCGAGGGAACCCGACTGCTCCAGCACCTCGATCAGCTGCGAGGAGGATCCGGTCTCGCCGGCGATCTGGATTTCGCGCGACTTCTGGTTCGTCTTCACGTCGAGCTGCTGCACCCACGTGGTGTCGGGCAGCAGACGCGAAAGGTCCTCGAGGAGCGCTACGGCCGGTTGCTGGCCCTGCTTGCGGGCCATGACGAAATTGTGGGCGGAGGCGATCTTCTCGATTTCCTGCGCCACGCGCTCGGCCACCTCGGCCCCGGCCTTCGCCGCGTCCAGGCGCGGGTGAAGGGCGATCACCGCCTCGCGCTTGAGCCAGAGCGGATAGATCAGCGCAGCAAGGGCGAGGGCCGCCGCGACCACCGCCAGAACGCGCGCCGTGATGGCCGACCGCGACCTGGCCGGGCGGTCGCGCTTGTCCGGCGGCAGGAGGTTCAGGGGAGTGGGCCCGGCGGCGATGTCGCTCATCACGCCCACGCCAACCACGGCCGCGCCGAACTCACGCAACTCCGCGAGCCGCGCTTCGACAGGGGCGCGCTCCGCGACCGCGAGCCTGAGGCCGAGCCGCTGGGCGTGCGTGTCGCGGTCGGTGACGCGATAGTCGAACCAGGCGTGCTCGACGGGCAGCGGCGTGAACCGATCGAGTTCGAACCCGACCGCGTCCCGAAGCGCCTCTTCCGCCGCGAGCGGCATGGCGACATCCCTCACCAGGACCGCTTCGGGCGGCAGGACGAACCACACGTTGCCGGCCGCGCCCGGCTCCCCGGTCAGCAGCCGGCGAAAGGCGCCGCGACGCCCTTCCGAATCGAGCGAGGCGAGGTTCAGCCGACCCGCCTGGGCGAGGCGGCCGGCCGCGGGGCGAAAGACGCGCCATTCGTCGCCTTCCACGCCGAGAAAGGCCACATTGCGCGATGCCAGCCTTTCGCGCCATCCCTCCGGCAGGAGGGCGGCCAGCTCCCCGCGCCACCAGCGCAGGAAATCGGCGAGCCCCGCGCGCTCCGCGGCGGCGAAGACGGGCGCGAACACCGAGTCGGACTCAGCGGCCAACGGGTTGCTCCGGCCCGGCAGCCGTCTTCGCGTCCCGGTCACGGGACACCTCGCGCCAGGCGAGAAACGCCTGGGGACGGCGTGGATACTGGGGGGTCAGCATGGCGACGGCCTCCCTCGACACGTGGATGCCCTCGTCGAGCGAGACGTCCGCGCGAACGGTGACGGCGGCGACCTGCGCGTAACTCGCGTAGGACCCGGCGGCGGAAAAGATGGGCGGCACCCGCTGTTCGAGGCGGGCGGATTCGCGCTCCGCGAGGAAGGCGTCCACCTGCTCCGGCGTGACGGCGGGAACGGCGAGCAGCACGGAGCGCTGCGCGAGATGGGGATTCACGCCGGCCTGGCGCGAGTACACGGTGATCATGGGTGCGATGCGCTGGAATACCTCGGGGCGCATGCCGAGGACGAGCTGCAGTTCCTCCGTGGACAGGAAAGGGTGGTTCGCGGGGCGGCCCATGAGACCGGCCTGCGCGTAATCGGGCTCCTCGGCGCCATTGGGCCTCTTGAGGGAATCCTGGTCCCGCCAGTCGAGGACGGCATCGAGCAGCTTCGCGGCCTCGTCCTCTCCCATTCCGGCGAAGCGGAACAGGCCCTTGAGCAGTTCGTTGTTCGCTGTATTGATGTCGATTTTAGCAGACTCGTCCGCGAAACTGACCGCCACCGCGGCGCCGTCGAACGACCATTCGCGTGGGGCACCGTCGCGCTTCCACACCAAGGGACCGCCCTGGGGCTTGAAAAGTTCAAGCAGCGCACGGGCCACCGCCGCCTGCGCGATCGCGTCGCCCCGGGCGATCAGGGCCGCATTGCGTGCCGCGCGCGCATCGGTTCGCATCGCGTAGAGAAAGCTGCCGGCGATCACGAGCAGGAGCGTCACCACCCAGATCACGAGGACCAGGGCGATGCCGCGCTCGCGGCCTGCGCTCGTCCTCATCGCCTCGGCACGCAGGTTCTCTGGAAGGACGACTCGTAGCAGCCGGCCTCCTCGCCCAGGCGAAGCGCGACGACCAGGTCGGGCAACCGGGTATCGGCGAGCGAAAGCTCGATCTTCACGTGCGAAGGCGTGCGCTGGTCGAATTCCCACCGGTCGCTCCAGGCGGGCGCCACGGCATCGTTCTCGGCACCGAAATAGGAGAAGCGGGCGGCGCTCACGCCCTCCAGGACAGGAAACGGCTTGGCCGCGTCGACGGCCGAGAAGTCGGTCGCCCCCGACGCCGCGAATTCCCGCCGCATGACGAGCCTTCCCCCGGCGGCGCCCTGCCCCGGCTCGTAGACGAAGGACACGAAGGCAAGTCCGCCGCCGCCCAGCTCGGCGGGTCGCATGGAGACGAACCGCACCGATTCGCGCTCGCCCCGGAATGCGAGCTTCACCTGGAGCGGGTCCTTGAAGCGCCACGGGAACGCCGCGGTGAGCTCCTTCCTCACGAAGGCCGCCGTGAGCATCACCTGGTCGGCGCGGTCGCCGCGGCCCGAACCCGCGTCCCAGGCCCGCACCCCCGCCCGAAGGCCGCCGAAGAGCATGGCGAGCATCACCGCCAGGAGCGTGAGCGCGATCACCGTCTCCAGGAGCGTGAAGCCTTCCGTGGCGCCGCGGGAATTCAAGGCTTCGTCCCGAGCACGAGCGTGGCCAACCGGACATCGCGGTCCCGCCCATCGGCCGCCCTCCAGGAAACCTTCGATTCCACCCGAAGCAGGCGCACGCGCAGGCTGTACTCGCCCTGGCCCTGCGCCTGGGGGTCCTCCTGGCGCTCGTCGTAGGCGGTCGCCGACAGGGTCCACGTGAATGGGTCTTCGCGTCCCGTGCCCACGCCCTCGTCCAGCCGCTCCGCGGCGGTGAACCCCGAGAGGCGGGACTGGGCCATCATCGCGGCTCGCGCGTATTCGTCGGCAAGCTGGGCATCGCGAAGACCGCCCGAAAAGACCTTCAGGATCACGGCCAGGGCGAGCGCGAACAGCACGAACGCGGTGAGCACCTCGAGGATCGTGAATCCCGCCTCGCGATCCGGCCGGGACGGGAGGAACGCCATCGTGTCGGGGGCGGGGACTAGCCCCCCTCCTTGATCGTCACGCGGCCCGTGAGCCAGTCCACGTCCACCAGGAATTTTCGCTCGCCCGAGGCGAGCGTCACGCGCCCCCCGGTGGAGCTGCCGTCCGGGTAGAAGCGGATGGCGCCGCGCTTGTCGTCGACGATTTCCGCCTGGGCGGTATAGAGCTTCAGGTCGAGGCGCTTCGGCAGCGAGCGGGGGCGCCGTCCGCCGCTCACCTCCATCGAGCGATGCTCGAGGTCGAGCGTGAGCGATGCCGACTCCTGGGTCGCAACGGCCGTGCCGCGCGCGTCCCGCAATCCCGCGGCCACCGCCCGCGCGGCGCTCTTGAGCTCCGCGCCCGACACGCCACCGGCGCTGAAGCGCACCACCATCGCGTAGCTCGCCGCGGCGATCACGAGCACCAGCAGCAGCTCGAGGAGCGTGAAGCCGCGCTCTGCGCGGGAGCGAGCCATCAGTTGTGCACGTCCTTGTTGTCGCCTTCTCCGCCTTCCTTGCCGTCCGCGCCCAGGGAGATGATGTCGTAACCGCCCTTTTCGGCCGGCGCGCGGTAGATGAAGTCGCGGGTCCAGGGGTCCTTGATCTCCTTCGGGTCGCGGATGTACGGTCCGTTCCAGTTGGCCGCGCCGGCCGGCGCCGACAGCAGCGCGCCCAGGCCTTCCTGGGAGGTGGGATAGCGGCCCACGTCCAGCTTGTAGAGTTCGAGCTGCCCGCCGATCAGCCCGATCTTCGCCTTGGCGACTTCCGAGTTCGCGCGCCCGACATTGGAGAAGACGCGAGGGCCGACCATGGCGAGAATCACGCCGATGATCACGAGCACCATCACCAGCTCGAGCAGCGTGAAGCCGCGTGAAGCGCGCGGCGGAAAGGTTGGCGTGGGTCTGTTCATGGGGACTCCGGCTTTCTGGCGCCCTAGAGGGGCAGGTCGTAGATCGAGAGCATCGCGGCGAGGATCGACAGGATCACGGCGCCGACCAGGAACGTGAGGAAGAGGATCATCGCCGGCTCGAGAAGGGCGAGCGCCCGCTTCACGGCCCGGGCGACCTCCTTGTCGTAGACCTCGGCCACGTCGAGCAGCATCTGGTCGAGCCGGCCCGTCTCCTCGCCTACCTGGATCATGTGCACGGCGAAGGCCGGAAAGCGGCGCGTTTCCATCATCGGCTTGCCGAACCCGCGGCCGGTCTTCAGCTCGCGCGCCACTTCGGCCAGCCCCGCGGCCATCCAGGTGTTGTCCATCGTCTCGCGCGCGATCGACAGGGCGTTCACGAGGGACACCCCGTTGCGAAGCAGGGTGCCGAGCGTGCGCGCGAGGCGCGCGGTCTCCACCTTGGCGGCGAGATCGCCCGCCACCGGCAGTCCGAGCACCCTGCGATCCCATCGCAGCTTGGTTTCCGGGGATCGCAGGCTTCGCGAAACGAGAAAGACCACCGCGACCGCGCCCAGCACGATCGCCCACCAGTAGGCGCGCATGAAGGCGCCCGCGCCCAGCACCGCCTCGGTCACCCAGGGAAGGGCCTTTCCGCTTTGCTCGAAGATGGGTTCGAACTGCGGCACCACCACCGCGAGCAGGACGATGACGGAAGCGAGCGCGACGACCAGGAGAATCGTCGGGTAGATGAGCGCGGACTTGACGCTTTCGCGCAGCTCCTTCGAGCGCTCCATGAATTCCGCGAGCCTCGCGAGCACGTCGGCAAGCGCCCCGCCGGCCTCGCCGGCCCGGACCATGTTCACGTAGAACCGGGAGAACACGCCGCCCTGTGCCTCGAGCGCCTTCGAGAGCGCGGCGCCACCGCGAACCTCGTTCCGCACCTTGCGCAGGACCTCTCCCACGCGGGCGTTCTCGGCCAGGCCGACCAGGATCTCGAGGCTGCGATCGAGCGGCAGTCCCGCCTTGAGAAGCGTGGCGATCTCCCGCGTGACGACGCCGACCTCATCCTGGCCGATTCCCCGGGAAAAGAGCCCTTGCGCAGGCGCACGGCGCGCCACGGCCGCCAGTTCGGCGCCGCCGGCCTCGACCGCGCGCAGCGGCGTGTAGCCCATGTCCCTCAGGCGCTCGATCACGCCCTTGCGGTTCGTGGCGTCCATCGCGCCCTCGAGCACCTCGCCCGCGGGCGTCACGGCCTTGTACTGGAAGACGGGCATCGTCAGTCCTCGCGCGTGACGCGCAGGACTTCCTCGATCGTCGTCACTCCCGCCACGGCCTTGCGCAGCCCGTTCTCGAACATCGACTCCATGTCCTCCAGGACCGCGGCGGCCCGCAGGTCCGTCGAGTTGGCGTGGCGCATGACGAGTGAGCGCAGCCGGTCGGTCATGGGCAGCATTTCCATGATCCCGAGGCGGCCGTGGTAGCCCGTGCCGCTGCAGTGCTCGCAGCCCACCGGATGGTAGAGCGTCACCTCGCCCTGCGGCGCGAAGCGCGCGAGACCCATCTGCTCGACCATCTCCGGGAGGGCCCGGTAGGGCTTGCGGCAATGCCCGCAGAGCGCGCGCACGAGCCGCTGGGCGAGGATGCCGATCACGGTCGACGTGAGGAGGTAGTCCTCCACCCCCATGTCGAGGAGCCTGTTCACCGTGGCGGGCGCGTCGTTGGTGTGCACCGTCGACAGGACCAGGTGGCCGGTGAGCGCGGACTGGACGGCGATCTCGGCCGTCTCCAGGTCGCGGATCTCGCCGATCATGATCACGTCCGGATCCTGCCGCACGATCGAGCGAAGGGCGTTCGCGAAGGTGAGATTGATCTGCGGGCGGACCTGGATCTGGTTGATGCCGGGCATCTGGTACTCGACCGGGTCCTCGACGGTGAGGATCTTCACGTCGGGCTGGTTCAGGCGGTCGAGCGCCGTGTAGAGCGTCGTGGTCTTGCCGCTGCCGGTGGGCCCGGTGACCAGCAGGATCCCGTGCGGCTGGTTGAGCGCCGCGAGGAAGGTCTCCAGGACCTTCCCGTCGAAGCCGAGGGAGGCGAAGTCGAGCGGCACCCCTCCCTTGTCGAGGATCCGCATCACCACGCTCTCGCCGTGCATGGTCGGCACCGTCGAGACGCGCAGGTCGATTTCCTTGCCCTGGATGCGCAGCTTGATCCGCCCGTCCTGCGGAAGCCGCCGCTCGGCGATGTCCAGGTTCGCCATGATCTTCACGCGGGAGATCACCGCGGCCGAAAGCCGCCTCGGCGGCGATTCCACCTCGTTCAGGACGCCATCGATGCGGTAGCGAACGATGAGGCGACTCTCGAAGGGCTCGATGTGGATGTCGGAGGCCCTCGCCTCGATGGCGTGCGTGATGAGCAGGTTCACGAGACGCACCACCGGCGCTTCCGAGGCGAGGTCCTTCAGGTGCTCGATGTCGCCCAGGTCCTGCTCCTCGTCGCGGGTCGAGATGTCGTCGACGATCTGGCCCATCGACGACTTGCCGGCGCCGTACAGGCGCTCGAGGCCCGCGTCGAGTTCCGTGGCGACGGCAAGCCGCGGCAGGACGCGCTTGCCGCAGACCATCTCGATCGCGCGAACCGTGAACTCGTCGCCGGGGTCGGCCATCGCCACGACGATGCCCTCGTCGGTCTCGCGAAGCGGAAGCGCCTTCGCGTCGCGAAGGAAGCGGTCGGACACCTGCTCGTCGAGCAGCGGCAGCTCCGGATACTCGGCCGCGCCTGCGACGGCGATCCCCAGCCTTTCCGACAGGGCGTCGGCGAGGTCGCGCGCCGAGACGAGTCCCATCCGGCTGAGGATCACGCCCAGCTTGTCGCGCGGTTCGCCCTCCTGGAGGCGAAGCGCGCGCTCGAGGTTGGCGGCATCGAGCTTTCCCCGGGCGATGAGGATCTCGCCAAGGCGGCGCGGCTGTTTCTCGACGGGAAGGGCGGACATGGGGGAAAAATTATAGCCCACAGGCACTTCGGGCCTCGTGTGACCGGGAGAGCCCCGGCGTGGTTCCCCGGCATCGCCGGCCCTCAGGGGGGCCGCATCCGCGCCAGACAGGCATCGAGTTGCGACTCCCACGAATCGGGGGCGAAACCGAAGGCCTCGGTGAACTTGTCGTTCCGGAGCACCGAATTCCGCGGACGCCGGGCCGCCGTCGGGTATTCGGAGGAGGCGATCGGCACCACCCCGGGGGCGCGGAAGCCGGGCCATCGCGCGGCGCGCTCGAAGATGGCTCGCGCGAAGCCCGCCCAGCTCGTCTCGCCTGCCGCGCTGAGGTGATAGATCCCGGAAGCGATGCCCGGCGGCGGGATCGACACCAGCGCCCGCGCGGTGGCCTGCGCGAGAAAAAAACTCGTCGTCGGTGCTCCCCGCTGGTCGTCCACGACCCGGACCTGCCCGTGCGTGCGCGCCATCGCGAGCATCGCCGCGAGAAAATTGCGGCCGCGGGGGCCGTAGACCCAGCTCGTGCGAAACACGAGATGCCGGCAGCCGCTCGCGGCGATCGCCTGCTCGCCCTCGAGCTTCGATCGCCCGTAGACGCCAAGCGGGGCCGGAGGATCGTTCTCGTCGTAGGGACTACGCTTTCGACCGTCGAAGACGTAGTCCGTGGAATAGTGGACGAGGACCGCGCCCAGGCGCCTCGCCTCCGCGGCCAGAATCGCGGGCGCCCGGCCGTTGACCGCGTGCGCCCGGTCAGGCTCGGATTCCGCCTTGTCGACGGCCGTGTAGGCCGCGGCGTTCACGATGAGTCGGGGCTTCTGCGACCGGCACGCCGCCACCAGCGCATCGGGATTCTCGAGGTCGAGCGCGGCGTGCCCCATCGCGCGCAATTCACCCAGCGGGGCCAGCGTTCTCGCGAGCTCGAATCCCACCTGCCCGTCGGCGCCGGTCAGGAGGATCCGCATCACGGAAAGGTCTCCGCGGCAGCAAGCGGCGTTCCCGCGGCGTCGCCGGCCTTCAACAGCGGCTCTCCTTCGACGGGCCAGGGGATCGCGAGCGCCGGGTCGTTCCACAACAGCGTGCGCTCGTGCACCGGCGCGTAGTAGTCGGTCGTCTTGTACAGGAATTCGGCGTAGTCCGAGGTCACCACGAAGCCGTGCGCGAATCCTGCCGGGACCCAGAGCATGCGGCGGCTCGCCGCGGACAGGCTCACGGCCACCCATTTCCCGAAATGCGCGGAAGAGCGGCGCAGGTCGACCGCCACGTCGTACACCTCTCCTTGGGTCACGCGCACGAGCTTGCCCTGCGCCTGCAGCACCTGGTAGTGCAGCCCGCGCAGCACGTTGCGCGCCGACCTTGAATGGTTGTCCTGCACGAAGTCCGGGTCGAGGCCGGTGGCGTCCCGGAAGGCACGGCGGTTGTAGCTTTCGAAGAAGAACCCGCGATCGTCGCCGAACACCTTCGGCTCGAGGACGATCACGTCCGGGATGGCGGTCGGAATCACCTTCATCGCGGACTCAGAAGACCCGCTCTCGCAGGACCTCGAGGAGGTAGCGTCCGTAGGCGTTCTTGCGCAGGGGCTCGGCCAGCCGCTCGACCTGGGCCGCGTCGATCCAGCCCTGGCGCCAGGCGATCTCCTCGGGGCAGGCGACCTTGAGGCCCTGCCGGCGCTCGATGGTCTCGATGAACTGGGCGGCCTCGAGCAGGCTTTCGTGCGTGCCCGTGTCCAGCCACGCCGTTCCGCGGCCCATGACTTCGACCGAAAGCATCCCCATGTCGAGATAGCGCCGGTTCACGTCGGTGATTTCCAGCTCTCCCCGGGGCGAGGGCTTCATCGAAGCGGCAATGTCGAGGACGCGGTTGTCGTAGAAGTAGAGTCCGGTGAGGGCATAGCGCGACTTTGGCGCAGCCGGCTTCTCCTCGATGGAGACGACGCTGCCCGCGACGTCGAACTCGACCACGCCATAGCGCTGCGGGTCCTTCACGGGGTAGGCGAAGACGGTCGCGCCGCTGTCCCCGCTGGCGGCCTTCTCCAGCTGCGCGCCCAGATCGTGACCGTAGAAGATGTTGTCTCCCAGCACGAGGCACGAGGGGTCCCTGCCCACGAAGTCGCGGCCGATGAGGAAGGCTTGCGCGAGACCTTCCGGGCGCGGCTGCACGGCATAGGAAATCGACAGGCCCCAGGACCTTCCGTCTTCCAGAAGCTCCGCGAAACGCGGCGTGTCCCGCGGGGTCGAAATGACGAGGATGTCGCGAATGCCCGCGAGCATGAGCGTCGACAGCGGGTAGTACACCATCGGCTTGTCGTAGACGGGCAGGAGTTGCTTCGAGACGACCTGCGTCACGGGGTAGAGCCGCGTGCCCGAGCCTCCGGCCAGGATGATTCCTTTCCTCATCGCCTACGCCCTCTCCTCGTAGTTCTTCTCCATCCAGCGGCGGTACTCGCCGCTCCTCACGCGCGCCACCCAGGCGGCGTTGTCCAGGTACCAGCATACGGTTCGCGCGAGCCCGCTCGCGAAGCTCTCGCGAGGAGCCCAGCCGACTTGCGCGCGGATCTTGCTCGAGTCGATGGCGTAGCGCCGGTCGTGACCAGGGCGGTCCGACACGAAGGCGACGAGGCCCCGGTATCCCCCCTCGCGGGGGCGAAGGCGCTCCAGCGCGTCGCAAAGGGCGTGCACCACGTCCAAATTGCGCTTCTCCGCGTTGCCGCCGATGTTGTAGACCTCGCCCGGACGGCCCTTCGCCAGCACCCTCCGGATGGCCTCGCAATGGTCTCCCACGTAGAGCCAGTCGCGCACCTGCCTGCCGTCGCCGTACACGGGGAGCGGCCTGCCCTCGAGCGCGTTGGCGATCGTGAGCGGGATCAGCTTCTCCGGAAACTGGTAGGGCCCGTAGTTGTTGGAGCAGTTCGTCGTGAGGACCGGGAGCCCGTAGGTATGGTGGTAGGCGCGGACCAGGTGGTCGCTTGCCGCCTTGGAGGCCGAATAGGGGCTGTTGGGCGCGTACGCGGTGGTCTCCGAGAAGGCGGGGTCGTCCTCGGCGAGCGAACCATAGACCTCGTCGGTCGACACGTGCAGGAACCGGAACGACTCGCGTTCCTGCCCGGTGAGCGATTGCCAATGGCCGCGTGCCGCCTCGAGCAGCCTGAACGTGCCCAGGACGTTGGTCTGGACGAACTCGCCGGGCCCGTGGATCGACCGGTCGACGTGACTTTCGGCGGCGAAGTGCACGATCGCGCGCGGCCGGTGGGCGGCGAGCAGCGCCTCGACGGCCGGCTGGTCGGCGATGTCGCCGTGCACGAAACGATGCCTCGGGTCCGCCGAGATCGACGCGAGGTTCGCGAGGTTGCCGGCATAGGTGAGCTTGTCGAGGTTCACCACCGGCCCCGCCTCGCGGCCGAGCCAGTCGAGGACGAAATTGGATCCGATGAATCCGGCGCCCCCGGTGACGAGGATGGTCATTCGCCCGCCTTCTGCAGCTCGATCAGCTTCAGGTACTTCTGGAAGGTGTTGTTGCAGCCGATCACGACGTGCGCGAAGCCCGCGCCGCCGTCGAGGAAGCCGAGCCGAAGGACGTAGAACTTGATGAAGCGCGCCAGGGGATTCAGGAAGAGCTTCGCGTAGCCGGCACGCACGCCCTGCCGATAAAGCGCCTGGGCATGCAGCGTCGTGTAGCGGTTCTGCTTCGTCATGTAGGTCTCGACGTCCTCGGCCGAATCGTGCAGCAGGTCGCCTTCGAGGCGACCGACCTCGGCGGTCGTGAGAACCGCTTCGTGCACCTCGTCGTTGGACCAGCTCGCGTGGGCGCGGTGAAAGAGCCGCAGCGTCCAGTCCGGGTATCCCTCGCCATGGGACAGCCAGACCCCGAGGAAACGGTTGCGCCTCGCCATGCGCCGCGCCTTGAAGCGGCCGTCGGCGAGCGCCTCGCGGATCGACTGCGCGAGGCGAGGCGTGACGCGCTCGTCCACGTCGAGGCAGAGCACCCAGTCGTTGGCCGCCGAGGACACCGCGAACTGCTTCTGGCGACCGTAGCCCAGCCATTCCTTGCGGATCACGCGGGCGCCGCGGGACTGCGCGATGCCCATCGTGGCATCCGTGCTGCCGGAGTCGACCACCAGGACTTCATCGGCGAATCCGACGCTGTCGAGAAGCTCGCCGATCTGGGCCTCGGCGTTGAGCGCGATGACGGCGACGGAGAGGGGAAGCTTTTCGGGCTGGGGAGTCACGTTTGCGGCGGCGATGGAGGCGAAACGGGCATATTACCGTGCCGCCGGACGGCGGCCTTCGACCCGGCCGTCGCGGCCGTTCTAGAATGCGCCATGCCTTCGCCGCGCGCCCTGTTCGTGAAGCTCTCCTCGCTCGGCGACGTGATCCACTTGTTTCCGGCCATTTCCGACCTTCGGGCGAAGCGTCCCGAGGTGGCCATCGACTGGGCCGTGGAGGAGGCCTACGCGCCCCTCGTGCGGCTTCACCCCGCGGTGACGCGCGTGATACCGGTCGGACTCCGGCGGCTTCGTTCCAGCCTCCTCGCGCCGTCGGCGTGGGGAGCGCTTTCGGCCGCGCGCCGCGCCTTGCGCGAGAAGCCCTATGACTGGATCGTGGATGCGCAGGGGCTGCTGAAGAGCGTGGCCGTGGCGCGGCTCGCGCGCGGCGTCCTGTTCGGATACGACCGCCGCAGCATTCGCGAGCGCGCGGCCGCCCGGTTCTACGACCAGACGCTCGCCGTCCCGAGGAAGCTCCATGCCGTCGACCGCAACCGGCGCCTGGTCGGCGCCGTCTTCGGCTACGAGCCCGAGGGCCCGCCGGACTACGGGCTTTCCGCGCCGCCGGTCGCGCCGGCCTGGACGTCTTCCAGGGATTACGTCGTCGCGCTGCACGCCTCCAGCCGCGCGGCCAAGCGCTGGCCGGACGACCGGTGGGCGTCGCTCGCGGCAAGCCTGGAATCCCAGGCCATCGCCACGATCTATCCGGGCGGGTCCGACTCGGAGCGCGCGGCCGCGTCGCGGCTCGCGGCGGCCTCCCCGGGCGCGATCGCCGCGCCCGCGCTGACGCTTCCGGAAGCCGCGGCCCTCCTCGCCCACGCGAGCGCGGTCGTGGGCGTCGATACGGGACTCACCCACCTCGCGGTGGCGCTGGGCACGCCCACGGTCGGCCTCTACGTGGCCACCCAACCCGGACTTACCGGGCTGCACGGCGGCGAGCGCGCCGTGAGCCTTGGCGGACCGGGCAAGGCTCCCACGGTGAAGGAGGTCGTCCGTCTTCTCCTCGGGTCGGCCGCGCCGGCATGATGGCGCGACTGGCGTACGGCGCGCTCCTGTGGCTCGCGCTTCCCTTCGTGGTGGCACGCCTCGCCTGGCGCGCAAGGCGCGAGCCTCGCTACCTCGAGCACCTGGGCGAGCGCTTCGGCGGCGCGCCGCGCCCGGTCGACGGCCCGGTGATCTGGGTTCACGCCGTCTCCGTCGGAGAAACCCGCGCCGCCGAGCCGCTCGTTGCCGTCCTGCTGCACGATCATCCCCGCGCCACCATCCTGCTCACGCACATGACGCCGACGGGCCGCGCCACCGGAGTGGAGATCTTCGGCGATCGGGTCATGCGGTCCTGGCTGCCCTGGGACCTCGGTTTCGCCGTGCGCCGATTTCTCGACCGGGCACGGCCTGCCTTCGGCGTGCTCCTCGAGACGGAGGTCTGGCCGAACCTGCTGGGCGAATGCCATGCGCGCGACATACCCGTCTTCCTGGTGAATGCGAGGCTCTCGAAGCGTTCGGCGGCCGGATACGCCCGCGTGGCCCCGCTCGCCCGCGAGGCGCTCGGCCACCTCGCCGGCGTGGCCGCGCAGACCCTCGAGGACGCCCGACGGCTCGAAGCGCTCGGGGCGAAGGACGTCGCGGTGACCGGAAACATCAAGTTCGACCTCGCGGTCCCGGAGGACATCGAGGCGCGCGGCCGCGACCTGCGATCGATCTTCGGACCCGGTCGGCGCATCTGGGTCGTCGGGAGCACTCGCGACGGGGAGGAATCCCTGCTCATGGAGGCGATCGAGGAAGCCGATCCCGCGCCCGACGTGCTGGTGGTGGTCGTGCCGCGCCATCCGCAGCGCTTCGAGGAAGTCGCTTCCCTGCTTTCCCGTGGTGGTGCGCCAGTCGCCCGGCGCAGCCTCGCCCGGCCCGTGCCGGCCGCAGCGCGCTATGCGCTCGGCGATTCGATGGGCGAGATGCTCGCCTATTACGCGGTCGCCGACGTCGTTTTCGTGGGCGGCAGCCTCAAGCCCTACGGCGGGCAGAACCTGATCGAGCCCTGCGCGGTCGGGCGGCCGGTGATCTTCGGCCCGCACACCTTCAATTTCGAGAGCGCCGCGGAAGCCGCACTGGACGAAGGGGCCGGGCTTAGGGCCCGGGACGCCCGTGAAGCGGTTGCGATGGCGCTCGCGCTGCTCGGCGACCGTCGGCGGTGCGCCGACATGGGTCTTCGCGCGCAGCGCTTCGCGCAAGCCAATCGCGGCGCGATGGCGCGCCTGTCGGCGTGGCTCGTCCCGCGCCTGGCCGCTAGCCGCGGCCCAGCGCGCGGTTGACCTGCTCCAGGTCCGGCTCGTCGAGCGTGCCCGTGGCGGCCTTGAGCCTCAGCGTGTTCAGGATGTACGCGTAGCGGGCCTGCAGGAGATCGCGCCGCGTCTGGAAGACCTGCTGCTGCGCGTTCAGCACATCGACGCTGGTGCGCACGCCCACGTCGCGGCCGAGAATGGTCGAGTCGAGCTGGCTTTGCGTGGAAGCCAACGCCTGCTCCAGCGCCTTCACCTGCGCGATGCCGCTCGTCACGTTGAGATAGCTCTGCCGCACCGACTGGGCCACGGTGCGCTGCGTGTTCTCGAGGTCCTGCCCGGCGCGGTCGCGACCGGCAAGCGCCTGCCGCACGCGCGACTGCGTCGCGCCGCCGGCGAAGAGCGGCACCGACAGCTGCAGGCCGAGCGCGCCGCTGTTGGTGGTGATCTCGCTCGTGCCCAGGCTCAGGGTCGGCGCCCTGGAATGGGTATAGGACGCCGACAGGTCCACGGTCGGGTAATGGCCGGCCTTGGCTCGCTCGACTTCCTGGCCGGCGATCTCGAGCGCGGCTCGGGACACCGCGACCGAGAAGCTCGACGTCGAAGCCGCGCTCACCCAGTCCTCGATGTTGGCGGGCTTCGGCGTGGGCAGCTCCAGGGCTTCCTTGAGCGGCGCGAGGCCGTCGGAAGGCTTGCCCAGGAGCTGTTGCAGGGCGCGCTTCTTCACCTCGAGGTCGTTCTTGTCGGAGATGTCCTTCGCGACGGCCTGGTCGTAGCGCGCCTGGGCTTCCAGCGTGTCGACGATGGTGGAGGTGCCCACCTCGAAGTTGCGCTTGGCCTGCGCCAGCTGCTCGGAGATCGCCTTCTTCTGCGCTTCCGACACGGCCACGTTGTCCTGCGCGAGCAGCACGTCGAAATACGCCTGGGCCACGCGCACGATGAGGTCCTGTTTCGCGGAGGCGAACGTGGCCTCGGTCTGCAGCACCTGTTGCTCGGCCTGGGAGATCGCGATCCAGTTCTGCCAGCGAAAGACCGGCTGCGACAGCGTCACCGCATAGCTCTGGGTGTTGTAGTCCGTCCTTGCCGAGGCCGAGGTGTCCACCTGGTTCCGGAAGGCCGACGCCGTTCCGCTCACGCTCGGCAGGTACCCCGCCCGGGCGATCGGAAGGGCTTCGAGGCCCGACTGGTACTGCGCGCGGGCCGACTGGAAGACGGGGTCGCTCACGAGCGCGTCGCGATAGACGCCGAGAAGGTCCGCTCCCCGGGCCGAGAAGGCGAGGCCCGCGGCGGCAAGGAGGAGGACGAGTCGTTTGGGGTTCATGGAGGTCTTTCCGTTGGTTGTTCTGCTAGGGGTAAGACGCGGCGGGAACGCCATCCGGATTTCCACCGGAGGCCCCCGGCGAATGTCAGTACACGGCCATGCCGCGGTCCACGGTACGCGCCCAGGCGTCGATGCCGCCGCTCAGGTTCACCACGTCGTCGAATCCGCAATGCTCGAGATAGGCGGCGGCGCGCAGGCTGCGCACGCCGTGGTGGCAGATCACCACCGTCGTGCGCGACTGGTCGAGCTCCCCGATTCGCGCGGGCAGCTGCGAAAGCGGTATGAGGCGCGAGCCGTCCAGGCGGCAAAGCTCGTACTCCCACGCCTCGCGGACGTCGAGCAGCAGGGCCGGGCCGCTTGCGGCCGCGAGCCACGTTTGCAGCTGGGTCGGCCCCATGTGGCGCATCAGAACCGGAAGCGCGCAGGCGAAAGCGCGTTGACGAGGGGCTTCAGGATCGTCTCGAACAACGGCTTCTGCCGGAGTGCTCCTCCCGCGGCCCGTTCGACGAGCAGCGCCCTCATCACCGGGGGATCGCCCACGACGGCGAACAGGCGCCCGCCGGGATTCAACCGGTCGAGAAAGCCCTGAGGCAACTCGGGCGTCGATCCCGTGAGCACGATCACGTCGTAGGCCGACTCCCCCAGCGGCGAGCGGGCGCTGTCTCCCTGCAACAGGGTGATGTTCGGCAGTCCCGCGCGCGCAAGGTTCGCCGCCGCGCGGTCATGGAGGTCCCCGTGGATCTCCGCGCTCGTGACATGCCTCCCGCGGCGCGCCAGCAACGCCGCGAGATAACCCGATCCCGTGCCCACCTCGTACACCGTTTCCTCCGATCGAACCGCGAGCTCCTGCACGATCCTCGCCTCCACGCGGGGCGGCATCATCGCTTCACCGTGGCCGATCGGGATTTCCAGGTCGGCGAAGGCGAGGGCCGCGTGGGCGGCGGGCACGAATCGCTCCCGCTTCATCTCGAAGAGCAGGCCCAGCACGTCGGGATCGAGAACGTCCCACGGCCGAATCTGCTGCTCGATCATGTTGAAGCGGGCCTGCTCGACGTTCATGGTAGCCGGAGTCGTGGGGCGGGAAAAAGTGTAATTGTATCAAAGCGAAACAAGGCGGCTGTCCCCCGGCGGGCTCAGTCGAGTGTTTCCCGGTACCGGGCGAGCGCCACGGCGCCGGCGGCGAGGAGAAACGCGGCGAGGGCGGCGACTTCCAGGGCGATGTCGGACCCGTGATTGCCCTTGAGCAGGATGCCGCGGACGATCCTCAGGAAATGCGTGAGCGGCAGGACCTCCCCGATGGCCTGGGCCCAGCCCGGCATGCCGCGGAACGGGAACATGAAGCCCGAAAGCAGCATCGAGGGCAGGAAGAAAAAGAAGGTCATCTGCATGGCCTGGAGCTGGTTCCTCGCGAGCGTCGAGAACGTGAATCCCACGGCGAGGTTGGCCGCGATGAACAGCACCAGGATGGCCGACAGGAGCGGGAGGCTTCCCACCATGGGCACCTGGAACAGCAGTTTCGCGGCCACGAGGATCACCACGACCTGGACGTAGCCGATGAGGATGTAGGGCACGATCTTTCCGGCCATGACCTCGAAGGGCCTCACCGGCGTGGCGAGCAGGTTCTCCATCGTCCCGCGCTCCCTCTCGCGCGTCATCGCAAGCGCGGTCATCATCACCATCGTCATCGTGAGGACGACGCCCATGAGGCCCGGGACGATGTTGTAGGCCGTGACGCCCTCCGGGTTGTAGCGACGGTGCACGCGAAGCTCGAACGCGGGCGCTCCCGCCCGCAGGGAGGCGAGCGGGCCCGAAAGGTCGCGGTCGAGCGCGCTCGCGTTGATCGACTGGATGGCGGCAAGCGCGTTTCCCGTGGCCGCGGGATCCGATGCATCGGCCTCGACCAGCACCACGGGACGCTCCCCCCTCGCGAGTTTGCGCGAGAAGTCCGCCGGCAGGTGCAGCACGAACTGCACGTCGCCCTGCGCCATGAGCGCCTCCGCGTCGGACTCGTTCGCGGGCTGCGCGACCACGCGGAAGTATCCGCTCGCCTCGAGGGCGCTCACGAGCGAGCGGGAGAACGGGCTCGCCTCCGCGGCGACCACCGCCATCGGAAGCCCCTTCGGGTCCATGTTGATCGCGTAGCCGAAGAGCACGAGCTGCATCACCGGCACGCCGATCATCATCGCGAAAGTGAGGCGGTCGCGGCGAACCTGCACGAACTCCTTCACGACGACGGCGGCGAACCGGCTCCAGGCGAACATGGATCAGGCCTGCGCCTCGCGGGCCGCCGTGACGGGCTCGGGCGCGCGCTGCATGAGGTGTATGAAGACATCCTCCAGCCCCGGTTCGATCCGGGTCGCCCGGAGGCCCGCGCCGGAGGCCGCGCGCGCCACGCTCTCGGCCAGGGCGCCGGCATCGGTTCCGCTCACGTGGATTCGCGCGCCGAACGGCACCACCATCTCCGCGCCGGGAGCGCCGCGAAGCTGCGCGGCGGCGGCGGCGAGGCCCTCGCCCTCGATCGCCCACGTCGTGAGATCGGCGCTCGCGACGACGTCCTGCGCGGTCCCGCTCGCGAGAAGCTTGCCGTAGGCGATGTAGGCGAGGGCATGGCATCGCTCCGCCTCGTCCATGTAATGCGTGCTCACGAGCACGGTCATGCCGCCCTGCGCGAGCTCGTGCAGGTGCTCCCAGAATTCGCGGCGGGCGCCGGGGTCGACGCCGGCCGTGGGTTCGTCCAGGAGCAGGAGCTTCGGGTCGTGCAGGAGGCAGGCGGCGAGGGCCAGCCGCTGCTTCCATCCGCCGGAGAGCGTCCCCGCCAGCTGTCCGCGGCGCGCGGCGAGACCCAGGCGCTCCAGCGCTTCGGCCACCCTGCGCCGCCGGTCCGCCATGCCGTAGATGCGCCCGACGAACTCGAGGTTCTCGCCGATCGAGAGGTCCTCGTAGAGGCTGAATCGCTGGGTCATGTAGCCCACCTCGCGCTTGATGCGCGCCGACTCCCGGAGAATGTCGAACCCCAGGCACGTGCCGCTGCCGCCATCGGGCGTGAGAAGGCCGCACAACATGCGGATCGTCGTCGTCTTGCCGCTGCCATTGGGCCCGAGGAAGCCGTAGATCTGCCCGCTCGGGACCTGGAGCCCGAAGTTGTCGACCACCACCTTGTCGTCGAAGCGCTTCGTGAGGCCATCGACGTCTATCGCGAGGGCGTTGCGGGCCATGGCGCGCGCTACCGCAGGACCACGTCCAGGGGCTGGCCCGGCTTCAGGCGCGCGGCGTCCGCGGCCGCCGGTCGCGCCTCGACCAGGTAGACGAGCTTGGCGCGGCTTTCCCGGCTGTAGATGACCGGCGGCGTGAACTCGGCCTGGGGAGAAATCCAGGTCACGGCGGCCGACACCGGCGCCGCGCAGCCGTCGCAGCGCAATTCCACCGCCTGCCCCACGCTCACCGAGCCCAGTCGCGGCTCGGAAACATAGAAGCGCGCCTTCACGTTCTCCGGCGGCAGCAAGGTGACCACGGGCTGGCCGGCGCCGACCCATTCGCCGCGCACAAACAGCGTATCGGTGACCGTTCCGGCGACCGTCGACACCGCCGACTTCTGCTTCAGCCGCCAGTCGGCCTGCTCGAGCGCGGCTCGGGCCGCGGAGGACTCGGCTTCGGCCGCCCGGATCTCGTCGGGCCGGGCCGCCAGCCGCGATGTGGCAAGTTGCGCCGTGAGCTCGTCGACCCGGGCGCGGGCGCGCACGAGCGCCGTGCGCGCCTCGTCCAGCCGCTGCCGGCTGACGAAGCCCTTGGCGACCAGCTCCTCCTCCCGCTTGAGCTCGGTGGCGGACAGGGCCTCGGCGGCTTGCGCTTGGGCGAGCTGCGCGCGAACGGCATCGATCTCGGAGGGGCGCCGCGCCTTGCGCAAGTTGTCCAGCTGGGCCTGGGCGCGCGCGAGACGCTCCTGCGCCTCGCGCCTTGCGGCGGCCTCGTTCTCGGCTTCCAGCGCGAAAAGCGGAGCGCCGGCTTTCACCCGGTCGCCCCGCGCGACCTCCAGGCGCACCAGCGTCCCGGCGAAGGGCGCGCCGACCCGCACGAATTCGCCCTCCGCGTAACCCTGAAGCGTCGATTCCTGCGGCGCGCCGCAGGCGGCGGCCGAGACGACGACTGCGGCAAGCCATGAGCTTCTCATCGCACTCCTTTCCGGCGGCCCGGTCCGGCCGCGATCGCCGCTATGGCGAGATCTATGCGTTCGTCGAGCGCCTCGTCCGTGAGAACCGCTCCCTGCAGCTGGCTTGCGAAGCCGGCATCCAGCGCGCCGCTTTCGGCGACGGCGCCGCCGATCAGGATCGGCATCGCCAGCGCGCCCGCGCAGAAGGCGAACGCTTGCGTGGGGTCCATGGCCCGCAGCTCCCCGGCGGCCTGCCCCGCCTTCACCAGCCCGAGGATCGCGCGGACGTGGCGGGGCAGGTTGTCCCTGAGGAAGTCGCGCGCGACGGTCTCCCCGTTCAGCGCATCGGCAAGTATCCGCCCGACGAGCGCCCGGTTGGCCTCGAGGAAACGTCCGAGCACGCGAAGCGAAGTCCTCAGGCTTTCCGCGAAACCCGCCCCCCGTTCTCCACCAAGGGCGAGCTGCGAGAACATCTCCTCGTACGCACCCTGCATCACTTCGCGCAGGAAGATCTCGCGCGTGCGGAAATGGTAGTGGAACATGCCGATGTTCACGTCGGCGGCCTCGGCAACCTGCCGAATGGTAAGCCCCGAGCAGCCGAACACCGGAAGCAGTTCCCGGCCGGCGGCGAGAAGGGCTCGATCGAGGTGTCGGGATGGGCGGGGCATGAGCGAGCTCTGTCGGCCGCGAAACTATACAATCGACTAATTACACCGTCAAGCGCAGGCCGGTCGATCGCCGGCGCCTCCGCGCCGGGAACATTTGCGCTGCGCGGGACCTTCCGGTAGCGTTTGCAGTCCGAACGCAGGGGTCCGGGCCGCGGTCCGGTGAGAGAGTCCCTTTGAACCTGACCCGGGTCATGCCGGCGTAGGGAGCGCCACGGCCCCGCCCGACGCTCCTTGCCGCACCCGATGGAGCGCAACCATGAACGCCAATCCGAATTTCATCGCCGCCTCGGCCCACGTAGACGATGCCGCGGTCCGGCCTCTGCCTTGCTCGCGCAAGGTCTACCTCGAGGGGTCGCGTCCCGACCTGCTCGTGCCGGTTCGCGAAATCACGCAGTCGGACACACCGGCCGCCATGGGCGCGGAGAAGAATCCACCCGTTTACGTCTACGACACCAGCGGTCCCTACACGGACCCCGAGGCGCGAATCGACATCCGGTCGGGGCTGCCGGCGCTGCGTGCGCGCTGGATCGACGAGCGCGGCGATACGCAGGTGCTCGATGGCCCGACGTCGCGCTTCGGCCGCGAACGCCTTGCCGACCCGAAGCTCGCCGAGCTGCGATTCGACCTGAAGCGACGGCCGCGGCGCGCGAAAGCGGGCGCCAATGTCACCCAGATGCACTATGCCCGCCGCGGCCTCGTCACGCCCGAGATGGAGTTCGTCGCCCTCCGCGAGAACGGTCGCCGGCGCGAGTATCTCGAGGGCCTGCGCTCCGCCGGCCCCGCCGGGGAGCGAATCGCGCAACTTCTCGGGCGACAGCATCCGGGGCAATCCTTCGGCGCAGCCCTCCCGGAGACGATGACGCCCGAGTTCGTCCGCGCGGAAGTCGCCCGCGGCCGCGCGATCATCCCGGCCAACGTGAACCACCCCGAGATCGAGCCCATGGCGATCGGGCGCAATTTCCTGGTGAAGATCAATGCGAACATCGGCAACTCGGCGCTGGGCTCCTCCATCGCCGAGGAAGTCGACAAGATGACGTGGGCGATCCGCTGGGGCGGGGACACGGTGATGGACCTCTCCACCGGCAAGCACATCCACGAGACGCGCGAGTGGATCATCCGCAACTCCCCCGTGCCCATCGGCACCGTGCCCATCTACCAGGCGCTGGAGAAGGTGGACGGCCGCGCCGAGGAGCTCACCTGGGACATCTTCCGCGACACGCTCGTCGAGCAGGCCGAGCAGGGCGTGGACTACTTCACGATCCACGCGGGCGTGCGATTGCGCTACGTCCCGATGACGGCCAATCGCATGACCGGGATCGTGTCTCGCGGCGGCTCGATCATGGCCAAGTGGTGTCTCGCCCATCACCGGGAAAGCTTCCTCTACGAGCACTTCGAGGACATCTGCGAGATCATGGCCGCCTACGACGTGTCGTTCTCGCTGGGCGACGGCCTGCGGCCGGGCTCGATCTACGACGCCAATGACGATGCCCAGTTCGCGGAACTCAGGACCCTCGGCGAGCTCACCTCGATTGCCTGGAAACACGACTGCCAGGTGATGATCGAGGGCCCCGGCCACGTGCCCATGCAGCTCATCAAGGAGAACATGGACCTCGAGCTCGAGCACTGCCACGAGGCGCCGTTCTACACGCTCGGCCCGCTCACCACCGACATCGCCCCCGGCTACGACCACATCACGAGCGGCATCGGCGCCGCCCAGATCGGCTGGTACGGCACCGCGATGCTGTGCTACGTGACGCCCAAGGAGCACCTGGGGCTGCCGGACAAGGACGACGTGAAGGACGGCATCATCACCTACAAGATCGCCGCGCACGCCGCCGACCTCGCCAAGGGCCACCCCGGCGCCCAGGTGCGCGACAACGCGCTCTCCAAGGCGCGTTTCGAGTTCCGCTGGGAGGACCAGTTCAACCTGGGACTCGACCCGGACAAGGCGAAGCAATTCCACGACGAGACCCTGCCGCAGGAAGGCGCGAAACTCGCGCACTTCTGCTCGATGTGCGGACCGCATTTCTGCTCGATGAAGATCACCCAGGACGTCCGCGACTTCGCAGCCAGGCATGGCGTCCCCGACGACGAGGCGATCGCGAAGGGCATGCAGACGAAGGCGATCGAGTTCGTGAAATCGGGAGGCGAGGTCTACCGCCCGACCTGAAGGACGGGTCGGCGAATCCGGCAGGTCCGGATCGCCGTATAACCCGCCACGGGGCCGCGCCGCGGCCTCGGTCAATCCAGACACGCCATCCAGGAGGCTCCATGCCGCGCCGCAATTCCCCGCTAGCCGTCTCACTCACCGCCGCCCTCGCCGCCGCGGCGGTAACGCCGGCCCTGGCCGGTCCGGAGCTCGTCTCCTATCCCAAGGACAAGGGCGCGCTCTATGGCACTGTCGAGCGCGCCGACAACAAGCAGGTGCGCGAGCTGTATGCCCCGAAGGCCGCCGTCGACGCCGTGAAGGCCGGCAAGCCCGTTCCCGACGGCACGTCGATCACCATGCTTCTCTACAAGGCGAAGCTCGACGACAAGGGCGCGCCGGCCCTGGACGCCGGCGGGCGTTTCCAGAAGGGCGACCCGATCGCCCATTTCGTGATGCAGAAGTCGAAGGGGTGGGGCACGGGTTACGGAGCCGACATGCGCAACGGCGAGTGGGAATACCGCGCCTTCACGCCGGAGGGCAAGCCCAACGAAAAGGCCGACCTGAAACCGTGCTTCACCTGCCACAAGCCGAAGGCGGACCAGGACTACGTCTTTTCCCTTTCGCGCATGAAGGGCGCGAAATAGCGTCGCCGGCTCCATCCGGGCGGGACGGGCGGCTGCGGCCGCCCGTTTCGTCTTCTGGCCGCTGATACACTACGCGGCGATGGATCCCGCCTCGCTCGCAACAGCCTTCGTCCTCGGGGTGGTCGAAGGGCTCACCGAGTTCCTTCCCGTCTCGTCGACCGGCCATCTCATCATCGTCTCCGATCTCTTCGGCCTCAACGACGAGAAGGGGAAGGTCTTCGACATCGTGATCCAGCTGGGCGCGATACTCGCGGTGTGCTGGGAATACCGGGCCCGCTTCTCGCGGGCCTTTTCGGGGCTCGCGTCGGACCCGGTGCAGCGACGCTTCGCAACCAACCTTTTCGTCGCGTTCCTGCCCGCGGCAGCGGTCGGGCTCGCCTTCCAGCGCGAGATCAAGGCTTTCCTGTTCAACCCGGTCAGCGTGGCCATCGCGCTCGTCGCCGGCGCGATCGTGATCTTCGCGGTCGAGCGCTGGTATGCCCGTCACGGGGCGCCGCGCATCCTGGGCGTCGACGAAATGGGCTGGAAGGACGCCCTCAAGGTCGGGCTGGCGCAGTGCTTCTCGCTCATCCCGGGCACTTCCCGCTCGGGCGCGACGATCATGGGCGGCATGGTCTTCGGGCTTTCACGGCAGGCGGCGACGGAGTTCTCGTTCTTCCTGTCGGTGCCGATCATGTTCGCCGCGACGGGATACCAGGTGGTCAAGTACCGTCACCTGTTCGGGTCCGCGGACCTCGCGCCATTCGCCGTCGGATTCGTGGTGAGCTTCTTCGCGGCGCTCGTCGCCGTGCGCGGCCTCATCCGCTATGTCGCGAGCCACGATTTCCGGGCATTCGCGTGGTACCGCATCGCGCTCGGCCTGGCGGTGCTCGCCTACTTCCGTTAGGCGCGTCCCGGCCGCCGGTCAGGCGGTCGTCGTCTGGCGGGTGTAGCGGGCGATGAGCGCCAGCAGCTGCTCTTCCTGGTAGGGCTTGCCCATGTACTCGTTCACGCCGAGCTCCAGGGCGCGGTTGCGGTGCTTGTCGGCCGTGCGCGAGGTGATCATGATGATCGGGATCGACCGCGTGGATTCGTCGGCGCGCATGTTCCTCGCGAATTCGAATCCGTCCATGCGCGGCATCTCGACGTCGAGCAGGATCACGTCCGGCCGCACGTCCTGGAGCTGCTGGAGCGCGTCGACCCCGTCCTTGGCGGCAACGAATTCGTAGCCCTCGCGGGCCAGCATGCGCCCCGTGATCTTCCTCACCGTCAGCGAATCGTCCACCACCATCACGAGCGGCGCGGCGGCCTTCGTCTGCACGGGCGCGGGCGGCGCCGGCGTCACGATGGAAACCACCTCGCCCGCCGCCGGTCCGCGGTGCACGAGGTTGACCGGGTTCAGGATGAGCACGACCTGCCCGTTGCCGAGCACGGTGGCGCCGGCCACACCGGCCAGCCGCGCGAGCTGCGGCCCGATGGTTTTCACCACGACCTCGCTGTTGCCCACGATCTCGTCGACCCGCACCGCGGCGCGCTGGAGGCCGCTCTTCAGAAGCAGGACCGGAATCTGGCGCGGCGGAGCGGGGCCGTCGGGCTCGCCCAGCAGCGTGACGAGCGAGCGAAGCGGGTAGCGATTGTCCTTCCAGAGCACCTCGCCCCGGGAGACCGACTCGGCGTACTGGTCGGCCTTTTGCTCCTGGACCTGCTCGATCATCACCGAGGGCACCGCGTAGAGCGTGCCGCCGGCCTTCAGCATCACGGCCTGGGTCACCGCCAGCGTGAGCGGAAGCGTGATCGTGAACGTCGTTCCGGCGCCCGGCGCCGAGGTGAGCTCCATGCGTCCGCCGAGCGAGGTGATTTCGCTCTTCACGACGTCCATCCCCACGCCGCGGCCCGCCACCTGGGTGACTTCCTTCGCGGTGGAGAAGCCCGGCCAGAAGATGAACTGCGCGAGCGCGACGTCCGGCAACTCTTCGCCCGCGTCGAGCAGGCCGAGCTCGACCGCGCGCTCGCGAATGCGCGGATAGTCCAGGCCGCCGCCGTCGTCGGCCACGCTCAGGACGACCTCGTTGCCGCGCTGCACGGCGTCGATCGCGATCTCGCCGATCTCGGGCTTGCCGGCCGTGGTGCGGGCGGCCGGCGACTCGATCCCGTGCGCCACCGCATTCCTCAGCAGGTGCTCGAATGGCGCGGTGATCTTCTCCAGCACGGAGCGGTCGAGCTCCACACGGATGCCCTTGAGCTCCAGGTTTGCCTTCTTGCCCACGTCCTTCGCCGTCTGGCGCACGACCCGGTAGAAACGGTCCGCCAGGTTGGCCAGGGGCACGAGACGAACCCCCATGAGGCCCTGCTGGAGCTCGCGATTCAACCGCGACTGCTGGAGAATCGCGAGCTCGGTCTCGTCGATGTTCTTCTGCAGGCCCTGCTGGAGGGTGATCACGTCGGCCAGCGACTCCGTGAGGAATCGCGTGAGTTCCTGCATGCGCGTGAAGCGGTCGAACTCGAGGGGGTCGAACGAGGCGCCCAGCTCCTCCTGTTCCTTCAGGCGGCTCTGCATCTGCCCTTCGGAGGCGATCTCGATCTCGCGAATCTGCGATCGCATCCGCGCCACGTTCTCCGACAGGTCGACGAGCGCGCGCTTGAACGCGGCCATCTCGCCCTCGATCCTCGAGCGCGCGATCGAGAGCTCGCCCGCCTCGTTCACGAACTGGTCGACCAGGTCCGCGTTCACGCGCAGGAGCGCCGACCGCAACTCGCGAATCTCGGGCGGCAATCCTTGCTGCTGCGCCTTCGCCTCCGCTGCCGCCGCGATCACCGCGAGCGGCGTGGGCTTGTCCTTCTGCTGCTCGAAAACCGCACCCACCGGGACCTCCAGCGGCACGAGATCCAGCAGTTCCTCGCCCCGGGACAGACGCTCCAGCGCGACGGAGAATCGGTCGATCCTGTCCTCGGCCTCCTCGAATTCGCTCTCCGGGGGCGAGGCCAGGGCCGCCATGTCGATCACCCGCGCCTCCAGGACGTGCGCGAGTTCCCCCAGGCGCATGAGCCCCGTCATGCGCGCGCTGCCCTTCAGCGTGTGCAGATGCCGGCGCAGGTCGGCGGACGGCGTCGGGTCGCGAGGATTGGCTTTCCAGCGCCTCACCCCGTCGCTCACCGCCGGCACGAGCTCGCGCGCCTCGTCGAGGAAGATGGGCAGGAGATCGCGGTCGACGTCATCCTTGATCTTGCGCTGGTCCTTGCCCGCCTCGAACGGCACTTCCGAGGCTTGGGCCGGCGCGGCGGCCTCTCCGGTACCGGCTCGGTCCGGCTCCGGGGCAACGGCTGCGACAAGCGCTTCCGGTTCGACGACACCGGGCGGAGTCGGTGCCGGCTCAGCCACCACCGGCGCAACCGCCTCGACGGGCCGCTCGCGCTCCTGCCAGCCTGCGGCCTCGGGCGAAGTCGCCGCCGCGGACTCATCCCTTGCCTCGTGCCCGGGTGGTTCCCGGGCCTCTTCCGGCGCCGCGGGCGTTTCCGGCTCCTTGGCCGGGGCGGGTTCCCCGGGAACCGCGGTCTCCACCGGAAGTTCTGGCGCGGTCGTCGCGCGAAGCGCCTCGCGAATGGCGCCCGGCATCCGGAAGTGCGTGCCCTCGCCCGTGCGCCTGGACTCCTGCAATCCCTCGCGAAGCGCCTTCAGGTCCTCGACCAGGTCTTCGCGGCCCAGCGGATAGGCGCGACCGGCGATGGATTGCACCATCGCGACCACGCCATCGACTGCCCGTCGCGTCGCCGTGAGCCTCTGCGCCGTGAACTCCGGCGGATAGTCGATCGCCTCGGTGAGCCATTTCTCGAGCGCGTGCGCGAGGTCCGCCAGCAGGCGGAACCCCGTCGTGCGGGAACTGCTCGTGAGCGTGTGCGCGGCCCTCATGAATTCGTGGCTGACCGGATGCAGCGGATCTGTCTCGATCGCCGACATTTCCTGCTCCAGCGTGGCCGCGTGCTGCTCGGCTTCGCCGACGTATATCGAGAACAGGGCGGGCGAGAGCGACACTGGGCCCACGACCACATCGGGCTCCCCGGTGGCTTCCCCGGACTCGTCCTGCTCCTGGCTTCCGGAAAACGCGGAGGCGAAATCGGGTTCCTCTCCGGCTCCCCTCGCCGGGGTGACCGGCCGGACCTCGGCACGCTCGAAATCGAGCGACTCGAACGAGAGGCCCTCGGGCAGCGAAGTCTCCGCATCCCTTGCGGCTCCCGTGCCGGCGCCCGCAGCGGACTCGGCCATCGCCTCGAGAACCGGTCCCGGCGCGGCCGCCTCGCCGCTCTTCAGTTGCTCGGCCCTTTGCGCGATTTCCGCGCCGTCGATCCGCGACTCGTCTCCCGCCTTGAGTTGCTCGATCCAGGCCGAGAACGAGTGCCTTGCCAGCTCGACAAAGGCGAGCAGTCCGGGCGTGGCGGGCTTTTCGTCCTTCAGCCACTTGTTCAACACCTGCTCGCACTGCCAGGCAACCTCGCCGAGCTCCGACAAGCCGACCATTCGGCCGCTTCCCTTGAGCGTATGGAACCCGCGCCGGATCGTGGTCAGCGCCTCGCGGTTGTGCGGGGCGTGGCGGCAGGCCTCGTGGTTTTCCGCAATCGTCGCCGCGACCTCGGTCGCCTCCTCGAGGAAGATCTCGAGGAGTTCCCGGTCGACCTCGGCGCCGGGCGCATCGACCAGTTGCACGACCTGGGGCGCGGGCGTCTCCGGCGGCTTTTCCGGCGCGAGCCCCTGGATGGCGCTGAAGACCCCCGTCTGGCTTGCGTCGACGGCTCCCTTAAGGGCCGACAGCGCCTCGTCGCTCTGCCTCGCCAGTTCCACGTCGGCGATCACGACCGCGTCGCGCTTCAGGTCGTCGACCGCGCGCTCGAGCTTCACCTTCACGTCGGCCCCGGGCGCCTCCTTCCAGTCCTCGTAGAGCGCCTGCACCTTCTGCTTGCGCACGTCGAGATCCAGCGGCGAAACCGTGCCGGTCTTGCGCAGCGCCTCGTCGACCAGCGCCTCGGCCGAAGGCTCGAGGCCGAAGCGCACGAGCGCCGGCCTCAGGACATCCTCGGGCCGGGCACCGCCTTGCTGCAGCGCCGCGATGTAGAGTCCCAGCGCCGAAAGGCCGTCGGCCACCATTTCGGCGGCCTCTCCCTGTCCGTCCAGGGTGCCCTCCACGAACTGCTGGACGCGAGCGGAGACCGCGGCATTGAGCCCGGCGGCCGTGTCGAGTTCCATGATCATCAGCGCGCCCTGGACCTGCGCGAACTGGTCCGGGAGCGATTTCAGGCCGTCGCGCCGGGCCGGGTCGCGGAAGAACGCGTCCAGGGCCTGTTCGATTCCCTGGAGGTTCACCTGGACTTCCTGTCCCACCTGGAAGACCAGGAGTTTCTCCTGGGCGCGCCGGGTCATCTCGTCGAGGATTCCGCCTGCGATCGTGTCCATCGGCGGAACGGCTTCGCCCGCCAGGGCCGCCTTGAGGCGCTCGGAGACGGCCCTCGCCTGGCGTTCGAAGTCCTGGCCCAGCCTGTGGTAGTTGTCCAGCGCCGACTCGATGAACAGGAGCGCGGTGGCGACCTCCAGGGCCAGGGTCTCCGAAGGCGGAATGGCTCGCGCCTTGAGCGTCGGGGCAACGTCGGCCAGCCTCAGGAAGACGAGTTGTAGGTCGCGGTGCGGCAGCTGGGCAGCCCGCTCGGCCAGCGCGAGCGCCTGCTTTCCGACCGGCTCGAGGGCGGCGCGATTGCCCGAGGTGAACTTGAGCCACGTGTCCTTCTGTTGCGTGGTGTGCTCGCGCAATTCCCGGATGAGCGCTCCCAGCGACTCGTCGGCCTCGTCCCCATGCGGCGACGGCGCGGCGGCAAGGATCTCCTCGAGCCGGAAGGCAGCCTTCAGGTCGCAGATGCGCTGCGTGACCGGGCGGCTTCGCCCGACCTGCAGCAGCAAGTCCCGGAACAGGCGCTCGGGCACCTTGGCGGATCCGTCGATCAGCTGCTTCACCTGCTGGTCGATCTTGGCGAGCAGGGGCTTCGCCTGGGAATCGGGCCCCTCCCCGATTCCCTCGAACGCGAGCGCGTCCAGAAAGCCCGCCGCGGCCATCCAGAACGGGCGGTTGGGCGTCGCGGCCTGGAGCGACTCGATCGCCGCGACCGCGCCGAGCATCAGGCGAAAGGCCTCCGCCGAATTGCCGCCGCGCAGCATCCGGAGCAAGCCCTGCTGGTACAGGGAGCGCTGGTGCGCGAGCGCCTTGGCGAGCACCCCGTCGTCCATCGCCGCTGCCCGCTCCACCGGCGCGGGAAACTCGGTTCCCAGGTCAGGATGGAAAAGGTCTCCTTCCGTCGCGTCCGTCGCGCCGCGAGCCCGGTTCAGGTCGAGATACCCCGACAGGAGCGACATCGGCCGGTCCGGCCCGCCGCCCATCAACGAATCCAGGTAGCCCGAAAGCAACGTGATCGCCCGCTTGGCCACGGGCACCCGTGGGGCGACATTCTCGACCTCGCAGGAGTCGATCGAGGAAACCAGCCTCTCCAGCTCCTCGTTGAAACGCGTGGCCGCCCCAAGCCCGACCATCGCGAGCGCGCCGGTGGCCTGGTGCAGGTGCGTGAGGATGTACTTCACCGGAGCGCGATCGGCCGGGTTCGCGAAAATCTTGTCGAGGTTCTCCCGGGCCTGCCCCAGCGAATGGTCGATCTCGGTCTTGACCCAGCTGAGCGGGCCAAGATCGAATCCGGCGGCGGGACGCGCGGCCATGGTCTCCTAGAGCTTGAAGCCGGCGACGGAGCTCTTGAGCTCCTGGGCCACGTCGGACAAGTCCTTGATCGAACCCGCGGTCTGCTGCGTGCCCCTCGTGGTCTGGCGCGTGATCTCGAGAATCTCCTGCATGTTCTTCGCCACGGCGGTCGTCGCTTCGGCCTGGGTGTGCGTCGCCTGCGAGATCTGCTCGATCAGCTGCGCGAGGTTCTTCGTGACGGCGTCGATCTCGGTGAGCGCCTGGCCCGCGGCATCGGAGAGCTTCGCGCCCTCCACCACGCCCTGCGTCGATTTCTCCATGGCCGCAACCGCGTCCTGGGTGTCGGCCTGAATCGTCTTCACGATCGCGCCGATCTGCTTGGTCGCCTCGCCGGAGCGCTCGGCGAGCCGCTGGACTTCCTCGGCCACCACCGAGAACCCGCGCCCCGCCTCGCCGGCTGAAGCGGCCTGGATGGCGGCGTTCAGCGCGAGCACGTTCGTCTGCTCCGTGATGTCGGCGATCAGTTCCACGATCTCGCCGATCTCCTGCGAGGATTCGCCCAGGCGCTTGATCCGCTTCGAGGTCTCCTGGATCTGCTCCCGGATGTCGTTCATGCCCGAGATCGAATTCTCCACGGCGAGGCGGCCTTTGTCCGCGGCGGCGAGCGAACGGTGCGCGACCTGGGCTCCCTCCTCGGCGGTCGACGATACCTCCGAGATCGAGCGCGACACCTGCAGCACCTGGGAAGTCGTTTCCTCGATCTCCCTCGATTGGCGCTCCGCGGCGCCCAGCAGCTCCGCCGAGATGGCTTGCGCCTGGGCCGTCTTCTGTGTCACCGAGATGGCCGCGCTGTTCACGCCGGTCACCAGCGTCCTCAGCTCGTCGATCGTGTAGTTCATCGAGTCCGCGATGGCTCCCGTGATGTCCTCGGTCACCTCCGCCTTCACCGTCAGGTCCCCGTCGGCCAGGTCGCCCATCTCGTTCAGCAGCCGCAGGATCGCCTCCTGGTTCTTCTTGTTCTCCCGCTCGGCCCGCACCGCGTTACGCTTGCTGTCGGCCAGGAACACCAAGCCCATCGCCACGAGCACCAGGACCAGCAGGACCGCGAACACGATCACGGCGACCAGCGTCGCGAAGGACTTCTCGGCCTGCAGGGCTTCCTGAAGCCGGCCGACCGCACTTTGGAGCTGCTCGGAGGCCGCCACCAGCTGCGCGCCTGCCTGCCGGGCGGAGACGAGCTTCTGCAGCTCGCGAAGGATCGGTCCCACGTTCTTCTCGAAATTCTCGAACTGCTTCCTGAGCTCCCCCAGTTTCGCGCGCGCCTCGCCATCGCGGACCGCCGCGATGCCGAGGGGCTCGCTGCCGGATTCGAGCGCCTTCAAGAGGTCGCGAAGATCGTTGGTGTCCTTGCCGATGAGGAAGGGCACCTCCGGATCGATGGTTTCGGCGCCCAGGATCTCGGCCGAGCCGCGTCCCAGTCGTTCCGCCAGGAACGTGAGGCGATTGGCCCGCAGGACCTGCGCCAGCGGGGAGCCCGACTGCGTCATGAGCGCAGTGAACTCCTGGGAGATCGTCGCCATCTCCTCCGATCCCACGCGGATCTGGGCGATGTTCTGCGCGAGGGCAACGAGGTCGCCGCGCGCCGCGAGAATCGCCGATGCGGCGTTGGAGGAATCGGGCCAACGCTGGCCGAGTTCCTCCAGGCGGCTCTTGAGCTCATCGTTGAAGGCCGCCGAGGGAACCTCCACGCCAAAGGCGAAGCCGCCCTTCTGCAGCACGCCCAGGTAGTTGGCGAACTCATCGCGGCTGTCCTGCACCTGCGGAAACGCCGTCGGCGACCCGCGGGCCGCGAGGCTCGCCGCCTTGGCGAGGCGCTGCGTGTGGTACTGCATCTGGGAGGCAACCGTCACGTAGGTCGAGTTCTGCGACCGCGCCGAGGCGTCGAGGAACACCATGAGCGCCGTGAGCGCCACGAGTCCCAGCGCCAGCGTCCCCAGGATGTTCATCTGCTGGGTCACCGGCAGGTGGCCGATCAAGGGAAGCGAGAAGCTGTCCAGGCTGGGCAGGCGCGACGCAGGCGCCGGCTTCCTCTCCGCAGCACCACCGGACGCGGACCCGCCGGGCCGGGTCTCGGGACCGCCGCCGGCCGGAAGTCTGGTCATGGTCGAAGAGGCCGCCGACGCGGGCCGCGCCGACGCCTTGGGCTTGGGCTTGGGCGCGGCGAGATTGCGGAAGAAGTCCGCGAACGATGTCCTGGGTTTTGCCGGCGGTGCTTTGGCCATGGTGTTCTCCGTGCTGCGTGGTGTTCGAGGGCGACGCCGTAACCGGCTCGCCTAGTGACTTCCGACCTCCAGGAAACGGCGATCCTTCGCGAGCCCCGCGAGTTCGAGTTCCTGCCAGGATGCGCCCACCGCATCCCGGTAGCTGGCGCCCACCCAGCCTGCGGCATCCGGCGGCCGCGCCTGCGGGGAAAACTGCTCGGGGTTGCGCAGCCCCAGCATCCGCGAGACGAGTAGCCCTGCGCCGCCGACAAGCTTGTCGGAAATGAGAATCACCCGTCGGTCGGTGCCGCCCGAAATCGGTTCGCTTCCCTGGAAGGCGGAAAAATCGACGATGCCGAACAGGTTTCCGCGCACATTGGCGACGCCTCGAAACCAGGCCTGCGTGAGCGGCACGGCGACGCAGGCCGGAAGGGGAATCACCTCACTCACCAGATGGAGCGACACGAACCAGTTGACTCCGCCGACCTGGAACCCGAGCTTGGAAAGCGGGGTAGTCCGCGTTGCCGCTGTTCGCAGGCGCTCAGCGACCGCCAGCTGGTACTCGCGAAGGCCGGTCCGGCGCGCCACGGGAGGTGGCGCCTCAACCGAACGACTTGATCTTGTCGATCAGGTCGGCTTCGTCGATCGGCTTGGTGACGTAATCCTTGGCGCCTTGCCTGAGGCCCCAGATCTTGTCCGTCTCCTGGTCCTTCGTGGTGCAGATGACGACGGGGATGTGCTTGGTCGATTCCTCGCGCGTGATGGCGCGCGTCGCCTGGAAGCCGTTGAGCCCCGGCATGACCACGTCCATGAGGATCAGGTCGGGCCGGTCGGTCTTTGCGCGCTCGATCGCAGCCTCGCCGCTGTCGACGAGAATCACCTCGAACCCCTTTTTCTTGAGGAGGCCCTCGAGGTAAGCGCGCTCCGTCGGCGAATCGTCCACAACCATGACTTTCTTGATCGGCATTTTGCTAGGGCTCCGTTGCGTGTATCGGGTTCGTCAGGCCGGGCTCCGGTGTGCGAGGTGGGTCTCGACTGTCCGGAGGAGGCTTTCCTTGGTGAACGGCTTGGTGAGGTACTCGTCGGACCCGACCATCCGACCACGGGCGCGGTCGAAGAGGCTGTCCTTCGAGGAGAGCATGATGACCGGTGTCGCGTGGTGCTTGCCGCTCTTCTTGATCAGCGCGCAGGTCTGGTAGCCGTCAAGGCGCGGCATCATGATGTCCACGAAGATGAGGTCGGGCTCGTGGTCGGCGATCTTCGCGAGAGCGTCAAAGCCGTTCTCCGCGAGGATGACCTGGCATCCCGCCTGCATCAGGAATATCTCGGCGCTGCGACGAATGGTGTTGCTGTCGTCGATCACCATCACGCGCACGCCGGCAAGTGTCTTCGTGTCTGCCACGCCTTCCTCGATGTTCCTCACCTTCAAGGCGCCGAAGGCTCGCGCGCGCGAACGATGCCTTGCGCGGAAGTCGAGTGAGCCGGGCCTACCTCGCGATTTCCCTCTTCGGGCGAATGGTCGCTTAACGAATGTAGCCTATGCCAATTGGCCCTTGAAAACAAGATTCAAGCGCCGCAAGTTGAAGCCGTTTCGAATTATTGCGAATGTAACTTTCAGATCTCCACCATCTCGAAATCGTCCTTGCGGGCGCCGCATTCCGGGCAGCTCCAGTTCGCCGGCACGTCTTCCCAGCGCGTGCCGGGCGCGAGGCCATCGTCGGGCGAGCCCTCGGCCTCGTCGTAGACATATCCGCAGACAAGGCACATCCAGGTTCGATTCGGGGCGGGGTCGGTGGACATCGGGACGAGGAGTGGGATCGCTGGATATGGGTAGAATGCACGGACAGTGATTTTCGCGCGCCGGGGCTGCCGGGAGCTTGGGCAACAAGGCCACCCCGCGCGCAGCCAGCCGCAAGTCTACCCTGCGCCCCCCCTTCCATGCCCGAGCCCTCCGCCGCGCCGCCCGCCGTCCTCACCTTCGCGGCCACGGACCCGACTTCGGGCGCGGGCTTGCAGGCCGACATCCTCACGCTCGCCAGCATGGGGTGCCATCCGCTGTCGGTGGTCACGGCGATCACGGTGCAGGACAGCGCCGGCGTCGAAGGGTTTTTCGCGCTCGATCCGGACTGGGTCGCGGACCAGGCTCGCTGCATCCTCGAGGACATTCCCGTGGTGGCGTTCAAGGTCGGCGTGCTCGCCTCGTCCGACATCGTCACCGTCGTCGCCGAAGTCGTATCGGACTACCCGGACATCCCGCTCGTGCTGGACCCTGTTTTCTCCTCGGGGCGGGGCGACGAGTTCGGCGGCGAGGACCTGATTGGCGCCATCCGCGAACTCCTGCTTCCGCAGAGCACGGTGATCACGCCGAACATACCCGAGCTGCGCCGGCTCGCGGAGGTGGACGACGACGAGGAACCCGACCACGCCGAGTGCGCCCGGCGACTCCTCGATGCGGGCTGCGAATACGTTCTCGTCACGGGGACCCACGATGCCACGGCCTCCGTGGTGAACACGCTGTACCATCGCGACGGCGTCATTCGCGCCGACACCTGGCAGCGCCTGCCGGGCAGCTACCACGGATCCGGCTGCACGCTCGCATCGGCGATCGCGGCGAACCTTGCGCGGGGACTTGACGTGGCCGATGCCGTGCACGAAGCGCAGGACTATACGTGGCAGGCACTCGCGCGCGCTTTCCGGCCCGGCATGGGACAGCACATTCCCGATCGCCTCTTCTGGGCGCGCGACGCCGATGACGGCGAAGACGGTGTTTGAGCGGCGGCGGCTGCGCGGCCTGTACGCGATCACCCCGGAGACCGCGGATGCCGGAGAGCTCGTGGCACTGGTTCGCGCAGCGCTGGACGGAGGCGCCCGACTCGTCCAGTACCGGTCAAAACACGCGGCCGCGGGCGCGCGAGCGCGCCAGGCGGAAGCGCTCCTCTTGCTGTGCCGAGATCGAGGCGTGCCGCTCATCGTGAACGACGACATCGAGCTCGCGATCGCCGTTTCCGCAGACGGGCTCCACCTCGGTCGCGGTGATGGCGACCCGCGCGAGGCGCGATCACGCCTGCCTGACGCGATACTCGGCGTGTCCTGCTACGACGATCCGGCGCGCGCTGTCGCCGCCGCTGGCGCTGGCGCCGACTACGTCGGGATCGGAAGCGTCTTCGCTTCCCAGACCAAGCCTCGCGCGATCCGATCCGGCCTCGCGGCTCTCGCCGAGGCGAAACGCCTTGCGAGGATTCCCGTCGCGGCGATCGGCGGCATCACGCCGTCCAATGCGGCCGAAGCGGTGGCCGCGGGCGCGGACATGATCGCGGTAATCACCTCCCTTTTCGGGTCGCCCGACGTTGCCGGTGCCGCGCGCGCCCTTTCTCGACCCTTCGACACGGAAGCCGATTCCCATGTACGAACGCAGCCAGCAGCTCTTTGAGGCATCGCAACGCGTCATCCCCGGCGGCGTGAACTCGCCCGTGCGCGCATTCCGCGCCGTGGGCGGAACACCGGTCTTCATCCGTGAAGGCAAGGGCGCGTGGATTGTCGATGTGGACGGGAACCGCTACGTCGACTACGTGGGCTCCTGGGGACCGATGATCCTGGGCCATGCGCACGCCGATGTCCTGTCGGAAGTGGCCGCCGCCGCGGCAAGGGGACTTTCGTTCGGCGCGCCGACCGAACTCGAGCTCGAGATGGCCGAGCTCATCACCCGGAGCCTGCCGTCGATCGAGCAGGTGCGGCTCGTGAGCTCGGGGACGGAGGCCGTGATGAGCGCCCTGCGCCTCGCCCGCGGATTCACCGGGCGCACCCTCATCGTCAAGTTCGAGGGCTGCTACCACGGGCACAGCGATTTCCTGCTCGTGAAGGCGGGGTCCGGAGCGCTCACCTTCGGAAACCCCACTTCCGCCGGCGTGCCGGCGGAGATGACTTCGAAGACGCTGGTTCTCGATTACAACGATCCGCAGCAGGCCATCGATGCGTTCAAGCGCTTCGGGCCGGACATCGCGGCGGTCGTGCTCGAGCCCATTGCGGGAAACATGAACTTCGTCCGGCCCTCGCAGGCGTTCGTGGAGACGCTGCGACGGCTGTGCACGGAGCACGGATCGGTCCTCATCTTCGACGAGGTGATGACGGGTTTTCGAGTCGGCGCCCAGGGTGCGCAGGGCGTCTTCGCCATTCGTCCGGACTTGACGACGCTCGGAAAGGTGATCGGCGGCGGCATGCCCGTCGGCGCATTCGGCGGCCGTCGCGACATCATGGCGAAGCTGGCCCCCCTGGGTCCCGTCTACCAGGCCGGCACGCTTTCCGGCAATCCGATCGCCGTCACCGCGGGCCTTGCGACCCTCAAGCGCGTCCTGGCCCCCGGGTTCTTCGATTCACTCGCCAAGACCACCGCCGCTGTGGTCGATGGCCTCGTCCGGGAAGCCCACATTGCCGGCATACCCTTCAGCGCCGCGTCTCTCGGAGGGATGTTCGGCCTCTTCTTCCGCCCGACCCCGCCCTCGACATTCGCGGAGGTGATGGCGTGCGACAAGGAAGCGTTCAACCGCTTCTTCCATGCGATGCTGCGCCGCGGCGTCTACCTGGCGCCATCGGCATTCGAAGCGGGGTTTGTTTCAGCCGCGCACGGTCCGGCCGAGATCGAGGCGACGCTCGCCGCCGCGCGGGCGGCGTTCCCGGAATCCCGCGCGGCCTGATCGACCCGTGGCGCCCCAGGGCAGCTCGCGCCGCCCGGGTTGCGACCCGGAGCCGTGGCCTAGCGAAGACCGGCGGCGTACTCCGAGACCGCCTTCATGTCCGTTTCCGACATCCTCGCCGCAATGCCGCCCATGACGTCATTGGCGCGACTGCCACTTGCAAAGGCCTTGAGCCAAGCAAGGGTCAGGTCCGCATATTGCCCCGCGAGTCGCGGGTACTGCGCGGGAATGCCGGCGCCTGCGGCGCCGTGGCAGCCCGCGCAGGCCGGGACATTGGCCAGCCGGATGCCGCCGCGCCAGATTTGTTGCCCCCGGGCCGCGAGGCTGGCATCCCGCGCCGAAGAGGGCTTGGGCGCCTGCTTCGAGAACCACGCTGCGACGTTTCTCATGTCGTCGGGCGAAAGGGCCGCGGACATGCCCGCCATGATCGGATTGGCGCGGGCGCCCGACTTGTAGGCCGCGAGCTGGGCGGCAAGATAGTCGGCGTGCTGGCCGGCAAGAATCGGGTTGGCGGGCGTCGGACTGTTGCCGTCCGCGCCGTGGCAGGCAAGACAGACGCTTGCCGCGACTTGCTTGCCCTTATCGAGGTCGGGCTTGGTCGAAGGCGCAGGCGCCGCACCATGCGCCAGCGTTGCGTAGACTATCGCCATGAGTCCCGCCCACCCCTGCATTGCGCGCATTGCCGATCCTCTATCCGTGGAGTCGCCTGAACCCCGCGATTTTACCGTAGCCCCCCCTCGCGCCGCCACCCCGGAATCGATGGCGGCGGGAGCTGCCTGAAGGAGCGGGGATGCGACTGGAAAACGCCCGCTACCACCTGTCGGTGCACGATCCCCGGTTGTTGCCAGAGGATTCCCTTCCCGAAATCGCGTTCATCGGCCGGTCGAACGCCGGGAAGTCGAGCGCGCTCAACACCCTCGCCGGCCGGCGCCGGCTGGCGTTCGTGAGCAAGACGCCGGGCCGAACCCAGCTCATCAACTTCTTTGCCGTCGACGAGGACGCCTTTCTGGTGGACCTCCCGGGATACGGGTATGCCGGCGTGCCGCATGACGTGCGCGAGCATTGGGACACCCTTGTCGGCGAGTACGTCTTTCATCGCCGATCCCTCGCCGGCGTGGTCGTCGTCATGGATGCACGCCACCCCCTGACGCCCCAGGACCGGCGGCTTCTCGATTGGCTGCTGCCTTCGGGCCGCAACGTCCACGTGCTCCTGTCGAAGTCGGACAAGCTCTCGGCGCAAGCCGGCCAGCGAACCCTCGCGCAGGCGCGAAAGGACCTCGTTCAGGTCTATCCGGGCGCCACCGCGCAGCTCTTCTCCAGCCTGAAGCGCTCCGGAATCGCGGAAGCCCAAGCCTGCATCGAATCTTGGGTCGCGTCCCGGCAATAAAAAACCCCGGCCCAAGGGGATGGAAGCCGGGGAAAAAGCCTTAACGGGAATTAAGGCGCCCGCTCAGGGAGGAGAAGCGGGGAAGGGGTCACCCTTCATGCAATGAGAGTCGCCGGCCATGCTAAAGTTCCCGCGCCATCCGTCACCCGAGAACCATGCCCTTGCCCTCCGGACAGTTTCCGCAGCGCCGCCTGCGTCGCATGCGGAAAGACGAGTTTTCACGCCGCCTTGTCCGCGAGAACCGCCTGTCGTCCGACGACCTCATCCTGCCGGTTTTCGTCCTCGACGGCAGGAAGAGCGTGCAACCGGTGTCTTCGATGCCCGGCGTGTCTCGCCGTTCGGTCGACGAACTCCTCCCGATCGTGGAGCAGGCGGTCGCCCTGGGCATCACGGCGATCACCCTGTTTCCGGTCATCGAGCCCTCCGGCAAGTCACTCGATGCCCGTGAGGCGTTCAACGCCGAAGGCCTCGTGCCACGCTGCATCCGCGAAGTGAAGGCCCGCTTTCCCGACATCGGCATCATCACCGACGTCGCGCTCGATCCCTACACCAGCCATGGCCAGGATGGCCTGATCGACGAGAGCGGCTATGTACTGAACGATGAGACGATCGCGGTGCTCGAAAAGCAGGCACTTGCTCACGCCGAGGCCGGCGCCGATGTGGTCGCGCCGTCGGACATGATGGACGGCCGGGTTGGCGCCATCCGACGATCGCTGGACGGTCGCGGGCATATCCATACACGCATCCTGGCCTATTCGGCCAAGTACGCCTCCGCGTTCTACGGGCCGTTTCGTGACGCCGTGGGTTCCGCGACGAACCTGGGTGCCGGCGACAAGAAAACCTACCAGATGGATCCCGCCAATTCCGACGAAGCCTTGCAGGAAGTCGCACTCGACATTCAGGAAGGGGCGGACATGGTGATGGTCAAGCCGGGCATGCCGTACCTGGACATCGTTCGCCGGGTAAAGGACGCCTTCGGCGTGCCCACCCTCGTCTACCAGGTGAGCGGCGAATACTCGATGCTCCAGGCCGCCTCGGCCCATGGATGGATCGACGGTCCGGCCTGCATGATGGAGACGCTTCTCGGGTTCAAGCGGGCGGGCGCGGACGCGATACTGACCTATTTCGCACTCGACGCCGCCAGGCGCCTTCGCGACGACTACGAGCCCAGCAAGGCCTCCACCTCCGCGAGCCGGGCTCGCTGAGGTCCGTTCGCGTCGGGTCGCGACCTGGGTGCGAGATGCTCGTCACCCTTCGCGTAGACCGAAAGGCTCACCGGGACGCCTTCGACGTCGATGAGGTACTGCGGGACAAGTGCCCAGTCGTCACCCAGGCGAACACGCCGTTCCGCCAGCTCGAATCGGCGTCTGCGGTTGACGAGGAACAGCGCGACGCTCTTCGGATCGTCCGCAAAGACCTGTAGCGTCACTTCCGAGAACTGGTTCGCGGTGCCGTTCAGCACGGCGCCCACCAGCATCGGGTGAAATTGCGCAAATTCGCGCATGACCTTCACCGCAACCTCCCGAAGGAGGCGCAGCTCCCCGGGCTGGTCGCCGCTCTGGTAGAGCCCCTGGTACTCGCGCAGGGCTGCCTCGATCTCGCGGTTGTCCGGAAGCGGGTGGGAATCCGCAAGGCCCGCCTGGCGAGCCGCCTTCTGCTTGGCGTAGGCGAAGTCCTGCACTCCTTCCTCCGCCATGAGGCGCGCGGCAAGATAAGCGAGATGCCTTCGCTGGTTGTCGTCGCGACGCGACCGGTTCCTGCCCACGGCCTTTCGAACCCCGCTTGACCTAGAAAATCTGGTTCTTGACTTCCTCGGGAGGCCGCACCGAGTCGCGGCTAACCCCGCCCTCGCCACCCGTGCCGGGAAGCGCTTCCTGGTAGAAATATTCGATGGTCTTGCTGTGGCCGTCGGGCTCTCGCATGCCGGTTGTCGGGTCGATGCTGATCGCGACGATGCCGGGCGGAGGCTCGAGCTCCACCTCCGGCACGTCCTTCAGGGCACGCGCCATGTAGCCCATCCACATCGGCAGCGCCGCGTGGCTGCCGGTTTCGTTCGCCCCCATGGGCGCCGGCGTGTCGAACCCGATCCACGCCACGGCCACGAGCGACGGGTGGAACCCCGCGAACCACGCATCGACATGGTCGTTGGTGGTGCCCGTCTTGCCCGCAAGGTCCTGTCGACCGAGCGTCATCGCGCGGACGGCCGTTCCGGAGCGCACCACGTCACGCATGAGGCTCGACATGATGAAGGCGTTGCGCGGATCGAGCACGCGCTCGGCATCGACTCCCGCCACCTCGGGCCTGGCCTTGTAGAGCGTCTCGCCCCGATTGCCGACGATCTTCGTGATGAACCACGGCTTCACCCGGAAGCCGCCATTGGCGAAGGTGGCATAGGCGCCCGCCATTTGCAGAGGTGTGGCGGCTCCCGCGCCCAGGGCCATCGTGAGAAACGCGGGATGGAGCTTGGATTCGAACCCGAATCGCTGGAGATAGTCCTGCGCGTACCCGGGGCCGATTGCCTGCAGGAGGCGGATCGAGACCATGTTCTTCGACTTCACGATCGCCGTTCGAAGCCGCATCGGCCCTTCGTACTTCCCGTCGTAGTTCTTTGGCTCCCAGAGCTGCCCGCCGGTCTTTGCCGCGTCGATCACGAAGGGTGCGTCGTTCAGGACGGTGGCGGGCGTGAACCCCTTTTCGAGCGCCGCCGAATAGATGAAGGGCTTGAAGCTCGAGCCGGGTTGGCGCCAGGCCTGGATCGCGTGGTTGAACTTGCTCGCGTTGAAGTCGAAACCGCCGGCCAACGCCCGGATGGACCCGTCGGATGCTCCGATCGACACGAGCGCCGCCTCGACTTTGGGCACCTGGGCAATGCTCCAGGAGCCCTTTGCCCCCGCCTGCACGCGAATCACCGCTCCCCGCCGGATCGCCCGGTCGGCGAGGCTTTTGGCGACCATTTTCAGGCCCTCTCCCTCGATGCGGACGGAATCACCGCGCCTCACGGCGGCCGTAACCCCTTTCGCGGAGGCCTGGAGCACGACGGCCGCCACGAGATCGCCCACCGGGTCGCGGTCCTGCAGCGCCTCCTCGATCGCCTCGTCCAGTTCCGCTCCCGCCACGGCCGGCAGGCTCACATGGGCTTCCGGCCCCCGGTAGCCGTGGCGGCGGTCGTAGTCGAGCACTCCCTGTCGCAGCCCGGCATTCGCGGCTTCCTGGTCCAGTTTCCTGACGGTGGTCTCGACCCGGATACCGCTGATGTAGGCCGAGTCGCCGTATTGCTCGAAGACGGCGGCCCTCGCCATTTCGGCGACGTAGTCGGCCCGGAGGGAAAAGGTGTCACGCTGGTTGGCGTTCAGGTGAAGCGGTTCGGCGAGCGCCCTTCGATAAGCTTCGGAGTCCAGCCAGCCCACTTCATTCATCCGTCGCAGGACATAGTGCTGGCGCTGCTGGGCCCGCTTCGGGTTGACGAAGGGGTTCTGCCGCGACGGCGCCTGCGGCAGCCCGGCAAGCATGGCTGCTTCGCCGGGCGACAGGTCCGCAAGACCTTTCCCGAAATAGACGTTGGCGGCCGAGGCGAATCCGTAGGCCCTGCTGCCCAGGAAAATCTGGTTCACATAGAGTTCGAGGATCTGGTCCTTGCTGAGGTACGCCTCGATCTTGAAGGAGAGGAGGATCTCGGAGAGCTTTCGCGCGATCGTCTTCTCGCGGGTCAGGAAGAATGTCCTGGCCACCTGCATCGTGATGGTGCTCGCACCTTCCCGGCGCCCTTGAAGGTTGGCAATGGCGGCCCGGGCGACACCGGCAAAGTCGACGCCCCCATGCTGGTAGAACCGGTCGTCCTCGGCCGCCAGGATCGCCTGCTTCATCACCACGGGCACGTCCTGGATCCGGACGAGGGCACGCCGCTCCTCCCCGAATTCGCCGATCAGGTCGCCCTCGGCGCTGTAGACCCGCAACGGGATCTTCGGCCGGTAGTCCGTCAGGACCTCCAGGGACGGGAGGTTGGGCCACAGCAGGATGACCGTCAGGGCGCCCACCCCCGCGGCAACGAGAAACAGGGATGCGGCGACCAAAGTCGGGTAGAACCACCAACGGGATGTCATGGGCAGGCTGGCGTGACGGCAGGGCGAGCGATCCGGTCTCCGCCGGGCGGAGAAAGTCTCCAGACATTATAGACGGGCGGGGGTTCCGGAGCCCTTCCGACAAAATGCTTTACACTCCTAGGACTTGTTGCTAGCATCTAAAGTAGATTCTTCGCAGTGGGTGCTAAGCCTCCACCATGCTTAAAGAAAAACTCGCTGATCAATTCGACTTCCTGAAGGCCAAGACGCCGCCGCTCATCGGCTGCGACATCAGCTCGTCTTCGGTGAAGATGGTGGAGATCGCGGAGGCGGGCAGGAACGTCTACCGCGTGGAGCGCTATGCGATCGAGCCGCTCCCCAAGGACACGGTGGTGGACGGCAACATCGCCAACATCGAGGCCGCGGGCGAGGCGATCAAGCGCGCCCACAAGAACCTTGGCACGCGGATCAAGGCGATCGCCATGGCCCTGCCGGCCGCCGCCGTGATCACCAAGAAGGTGATCCTCCCCGGCAACCAGCGCGAAGAAGACATGGAAGTCCAGGTCCAGAGCGAGGCCAACCAGTACATCCCGTTCTCCCTGGACGAGGTCAACCTCGATTTCCAGGTCCTTGGCCCCGCCCCTTCGGGGGATGACGAGGTCGAGGTGCTGATCGCAGCCTCCCGCAAGGAGAAGATAGAAGACCGGGTCGCCGCCGCCGAGGCGGCCGGACTCAAGACGATCGTGATGGACGTCGAGTCCTACGCGTCCCAGAGCGCCTTCGAGCTCATTTGCGAGGGTTCCTCGGGGGTGAGCGAAAGTGACGTGACCGTCATCGTGGACATCGGCGCGACCGTCACCCGGGTCTCGGTCCTGCACAACGGGCAGACGGTCTATACGCGCGAACAGCAGATCGGAGGAAACCTCCTCACGCAGGACATCGCGCGGGCCTTCGACATGCCTCCCGAGGAGGCCGAGGCCGCCAAGCGCGTGGGGAGCCTGCCGGAGAACTTCGGGCCCGATGTCCTCGCGCCCTTCAACGAGAAGATCGTCCTCGAGATCCAGCGGGCGCTGCAGTTCTTCTTTACTTCCACCCAGTTCAACAAGGTCGACCACATCCTGCTCACGGGCGGCTGCGCGATGCTTGACGGGCTGGAGGAGATGGTCAACCAGCGCACCCAGGTGCACACGCTGGTCGCCAACCCGTTCGCCAACATGGCGCTGTCCTCCAAGATCAAGCCACGCCAGCTCACCATGGACGCCCCGTCGCTCATGGTCGCCTGCGGGCTCGCGATGCGGAGGTTCGACCCGTCATGATCCGCGTCAACCTGCTCCCGCACCG